>NZ_JBNXVS010000005.1:0-205359 GCF_050565655.1 Nodosilinea sp. AN01ver1
ATGCTATCGTTAAACCAATTTAATCCTTGACAGGAACCTTGGCTTTGTTTCTAGACTATGTAGTTGTCGAGGTTCGCTGCTAACCCTCGGTGAGCGACGCATTTGAGCCGCTTTTCTCAGGCGCTTTATCAATATATCTAGATTGATATTGGGTGTCAAGAGCAAAGGGTAAAGAAATTTTTTTGGTTCAAAACCCTTGCGGTGCAAGGGTTTTTGACATTCTAGGACGAGCTTTCAAGTCAATTTAGGCGATTTTTCCCGAAAAAAACTTTTTGCCTACACTGCATCTAGGGGGCGAGGGCGTCCACAGAGCGGCACGGCTAGCGTCCTGAGATCTACCGTGGGCAAGGGTTAAGGGCATTGCGGCGATGTTAGCCTGGCTCTGTAATTGGGGATACAGACAACTCTGGCAAATCACGCGAAGGCAGCATGAGCAGGCGGTTCTGAGGACAGGTTTGATTTGAAGCCTAGGGTAACGGTGAGGAGTTCAACGCCGTCACGATCTATTGGGGCAGGTCTGTTGAATACTAGTAAAAGTATTGAGCCAAAGCCTGGACCAGTGGGGGAATCTGTGAACTTTCAGTCTGTCATTGCAACGCTGAACGACTTTTGGGCCAAGCAGGGCTGCGTGATTATGCAGCCCTACGATACGGAAAAGGGAGCGGGGACGAAAAGCCCACATACGTTTTTGCGGGCTCTAGGGCCAGAGCCTTGGGCGGTTGCCTACGCGGAACCTTGCCGGAGACCGGCAGATGGGCGGTATGGGGAGAATCCAAACCGTTACCAGCACTATTTTCAGTACCAGGTGTTGCTTAAGCCATCGCCGAGCGATATTCAAGAAACATATATAGAGTCGCTGCGAGCATTGGGCATTAAACCTGAAGATCACGATGTTCGATTTGTGGAGGATAACTGGGAGGATGCAGCGGTTGGTGCCTGGGGCGTGGGCTGGGAGGTGTGGCTGGATGGAATGGAGATTACCCAGTTCACTTACTTTCAGCAGTGTGGGGGGATTGACTGTCGGCCGGTGTCGATTGAGCTGACCTACGGACTGGAGAGGCTAACCATGTACCTGCAGGAGGTGGATGCGATCGCCAAGATTCAATGGAACGACCAACTGACCTACGGCGATATCTACATGCAGGCTGAAATTGAAAACTCAACTTATAACTTTGAGGCGTCAAATTCAGAGCTGCTGTTTACCCTGTTTGATTTATATCAGCAGGAGGCGGAGCAGCTGATGGATCGGGGCTTGGTATTGCCGAGCTATGACTACGTGCTCAAATGCTCTCACACGTTTAATTTGCTGGACGCACGGGGAGTCATTTCGGTGACCGAGCGCACCCGTTACATTCGTCAGGTGAGAGGATTAGCGCGCCGGGTGGCACAGCTCTACCTTGAACAGCGGGAAAAGCTAGGATTTCCTCTGCTAGAAAGTGCTCAACGAAATGTGGCTTAGAAGACTGTTTGGTGAAGAAGGCAGTCCAGCATAGACTGCCTTCTTCACTATTAAATATGCCAGGTCAGCTACTACAGAAACCAGTGGATCGGTGCGTTAGGTGGACTGACGCAGCACAGTGCCTAGAGCGTTTAGGAGGGTATCAACGTGCTGAGGCTGGCTGTTGTAGCCCATTAAACCGATTCGCCAAACTTTACCGCCTAATTCTCCTAAACCACCGCCGACTTCAATGTTGTAGTCGGCCATGAGCTGGCGGCTCACAGCTTTGGCATCAACGCCATCGGGCACACGCACTGTGGTGAGAGTGGGCAAACGCAGCGATTCGTCTACGTGGCAGGTGAGCCCGAGGTCAGCTAGCCCAGACCAGAAATAGGCGGCGGTTTGCTGGTGGCGGTGCCAGCGGGCCTCTAAACCTTCTTCGGCGAGTAGACGCAGGGCTTCGCGCAGGGCATAGGTAAGGTTGACAGGAGCGGTGTGGTGGTAGACCCGCTCTGGCCCCCAGTATTTTTGCAGTAGATTGGCATCGAGGTACCAGTTGGCAACGGGTTGGCGGCGGTTTTCCAGTTTGGCTACGGCCTGAGGGCTCATGGTAAAGGGAGAAATACCGGGGGCGCAGCTCAGTCCTTTTTGACTACAGCTGTAGGCCAGATCGACCTGCCATTCGTCGAGAAAGATTGGCACACCGCCCAGACTCGTCACCGTGTCGACCAGTAGCAGACAATCATGGGCGGCGCAGGCGGATCCTAACCCTTCAAGAGGTTGACGCACTCCGGTGGAGGTTTCGGCATGGACGATCGCCAGCACCGCAGGCCGATGTTCATCCAAGGCTACAGTCAGTTCTTCAAGGGTAAAGGCTTCACCCCAGGGCCGGTGAATGGTGACAACGTCGGCTCCGTAGCGCTGGGCCATATCGACTAGGCGATGGCCAAAGTAGCCTTTGACGGCAACCAGGACGCGATCGCCCGGTTCGACGGCATTGGCAATCGTGGCTTCCATTGCCGCTGACCCTGTACCGGCTACGGCGTAGGTGAGGGGATTGGTGGTTTGCCAGGTGTAGCGCAGCAGGTCTTGTACCTCGTCCATCATGGCCAGATAGGCGGCATCAAGGTGGCCGATAGGCTGCTGATTCATAGCCGCAATCACGCGGGGATCAGCATTGGAAGGACCTGGCCCCAGCAGCAAGCGATCGGGCACGACCAGGGGATTAAGGGAAGTCGGCGGCATCAGCCGAGTGGAAGGGACAGGGGAGAGGGTGGTTGACATAAATTCACCAGTGTTTAATTTTGGATTGACTATATAAATGCAGAAATGTCTCTACTGCAGAGCCTGCGATTTAGGGGTCTACAGTCGGAAATACCAGAGGGATACGACGTCGAGCATGAGGACGCCAAAGGCGCTAGCCGGGTAGACGAGCTGGTTTTATTCTCCTATGGAAGCGGCTTTTAGTAGCGTTAAGCACAGCTAGGGGAACGACTACACCAAAACATCGCGTTTGGGCTCAGGCATCTGCTTGGGTACGCGGCTCTGATAACGATTCTCTAGGGGAGACTCGCAACCACACCACAAACAACGTTCCCGGACGGGAGGGGTAGGCCGCGGCTTCAGGAGGCAGCCAGGGGGTACCCTGTACCGGGCTGATTAAATCAACGTGGCCCCCCATACCCTGTACAAGGTCTTGAACAATCGCCAAACCCAATCCTGTACCAGGAATATCACCGCGAGCCTGCACGCCGCGAAAATGACGGGTAAACAGCTGCGGCTGATCGTCAGGGGGAATGCCCTCACCCGTATCGCCGACGGTAACGCCCTGGAAAACCTGCGTGTTTAGCCGCTGCACTAGCCCGGCCGTCACCCACACCAGCGCACCAGGGGAGGTGTACTTCAGCGCGTTGTCGATCAGGTTGTGCAGCACCTCGCTTAGGGCAGCTGGATCAAGCCAGACATTCGGTAGGGCGTCAGGAATATGGTGCACCAGGTGCAGACCTCGCTCCTGGGCCAGCGGCAGAATTGATTGCACCAGGGGTAGAGCCACATCGGCGATCGCACCAGGTTTTACGGTTAGCGATCGCCCCAAACCATGACCGGCAGGGGCGATCGCTAGCCCACTGGTAGCTCCCTGCTCGTCAGATGCAGCCGCAGCTTGCCCGCCAAAATCGCCGATTGCGCCAGGCAGTAGTAGCCCACCGACCGAAGGACTGGTGGGCTGGGCGAGAGTTTCGTCGGCGATCGCTACAGCGTCATCAAAGTGCTGGGCCAAATCTTGCAGCCGTCGGCTTTCACGCACAATACCTTCGACGATGGGGCGATTGGTGTCTTCGGCGGGCAGGCGTTTGACCATCAGCTTGCCAAAGGTCTGTAGCGCCGTTAGCGGGTTGCGAAACTGGTGCAGCAGATCATGAAATGTTTCAGACTGATCAGCCTGGTTAAGCTGGCGCTGGTTGAGCTGGCGCTGGAGCCACTGACTGCGCTGATCCATAACGCAGGCGATCGCTAGGGTAGTAGCCACCTGCTCCGCCTGCTGATAATCATCGGGCGTGAAGGGTTGAGCGTCACGGGTGCTGACCATCATGCCTAGCACAACCCCTTCATGGGTTAAAGGCAGCACCAGAGGATAGGCAGTCGAATCGGCCCCTGCCCTTGGGGAGGCTAAACTCGAGGGCAGCGAAACTACTCTATCTCCAAGCCGTTCGTCGCGTTGGTCACGGTGGTCATTCAGACTATCAGTAGAAGAGTAGGCCGACTGATTGAGATGGGTAGTCCCAGGGTGAGACGGCCACTTGTCCAGCTGAACTGCAGCTTGAGACGGCTCTTGACCGCTGCCTTTAGCCTCGTTTTCGCCCTTCTCGTGTTCGCCCTCAGAGACCGCCGCTAACCCTGTTCGCAAGCCACTCCAGAGGTCGGCAGTCTCTGGGTACACCACCAGGGGCACCAGAGTCGGGTTGATTGAGTCTGCCGTAGTTTCGACTAGGTAGACTACTGTCGACATTGCCCCCAGAGCCTGGGTCAGCAGGAGAACCTGAGACTGACACAGAGCCATAAATTCGGAGCTAGGGGAGCCAATCATGGCAAAGCAACTTAAGAGTTTGACGGAAGAAAAATTAAAGTTTTGTCAATTTTTTAACAATTCTGTTCAAGCCTATTTCCATTGAACACCCTTGTAACCTTTACAAGCCATGGTTTGTAGCACTTTGAGCACGATTTTTAAGAGAAGTTGAAATTCTTATTTTGAGCCTATATACTTGGCCTGGTTAACAAATTTTGTAACCGAAACTACATCCAAATATCCACTGAGAGGGAGGTAGGCAACTTGGCAAGGAGACGCAAGCGTAAGAGTCGTCGTCGCTTAGAAGGCCGTCGCATCTTAGAGGCTGTTCCTCAGTATAGTATTGAGAGCGGCAACGAAAAACCCGTAACCGCAGCTCGGAATTTCATCCATTCCGAGGGCATCGCCCCCCCAGCCCTGCTGCTGGTCAAACGGAACGAGCACACTACTGACCGGTACTTTTGGGCCGAGAAGGGTTTGTTCGGAGCCCAGTACGTTGAAGAGAACCATTTTCTCTTCCCCAGTCTGCGGGTCCTGCTCGGCGAAGAAGATGAGGAGAACGCTTCAGCCCTAGAGACCCTGACTCACTAAACCAGATAGACTGCTGACCGGCCTAGCTGGTTTAGCGAGGTTAACTGAGTCATCGTATTCAATAGCGCAAAGCTAAGTACCGAAAAGCTGGCCTTAAGGGGCTAGCTTTTTTTTTCACGGCTCAAGTCTTGCTCTAGGGCAATCAGTTCGTCGCGATGGGCAGTGACGGTGACGGTGGCAGACAGGTTGATGGGGTCTTCTGAAGAAGCCTCCGGGCGCACCTGAAGAACGATGTCTTCATCGCGGTCAGACCCTCGCCAGTAAAACCAGCCGGCCACTGGCGCTACTCCAATCAATCCTAAAAATACAGTCCCATAGGCAGGCCATAAATTGGTCAGCACAAGCGCAAAGCACAGCCCACCAATGGCGGCTAGCAGGGTTAAAAAACCAGCTAAAAATAGGCTAGGCCGCACTCGCCCGCTCAGCACAATGCGCTGAGTTTCGGCCTCGGCAGCCGTCACCTGGTAGGCCCGGTTCTCAAAATGGGTGGTCAGCGTTTGCAGCAGGGTAAACGGCGCTACGGGGCGAGTCAGTGTTAGGGTTTCTATACGATCTTTGGTAGAAGCCCGAATAAAAAAGACTAACCCCACTATCATGAGCAGGGTTAGAAGCAGGGTTGAGTAGGTTACGGTTTCAGTCACGGGTGGGCCAACTGGGGTACCTTTCTAGGGTACGGAATGATGGATCATTCAGGTAGTCCTAGTCTGGCTGATGGCCCTTGAGGATTTAGCCGTGGCCCGTCATCGGCGCGGGGAGGAGTAAGCGGGGCTTTGGGTGGTAGTGGGCCGTACCGGATCGCCCATATAGGTTTTCCAGAACTCGGCCAGTTCTTCAGATTGCAGCCGCCAGTCAGGGTTGAGGCGGTACATGCGGCGGGGGCGGCCCCGACCTTCTACCTTTTTCCAGTAGCCATCAATGGCGTTTTCGTCTTCTAAAAACTTAAGCGCCCCGTACAGCACGGTGTCAGATAAGCGATAGTGGGGATAGTGGTGCGTCAACCGCTGGATCAACTCTGTACCGTAGGAATCTTGCTGGAGCAGCACCGACAACACGTAGCAGACGGCAAGCTCTTTGTTGAGGTAGATTGGCGGTGGATCCTCGAAGAACTGATAAATATCCTCAAATTTCATGGGATCGCTCCAGATATATTAAAGTTCGCCTGCTTTGACACAGGCCAGGGTTAAAAGCAATTAATTAGCAGCTGACAGTTAGGCTAATTCTAAACACAGGTGATCCCCACAGTATCGAAGTAGAGGCATATGGTAACTATCTAGAAATTTTTTTAGACATTATTAAATATTCGCCACCAAGGATAATTAGATTTGGATCCTAATGAGGCTAACGGCCCTCTAGATTAGGGCGACTACCACCGTTTTCAACGCCGTTCTCCAGCAGAGGAGGGGCTACGCTGGTCTGAAATAGGATTTTCCCGTCACGAACGGCGGCCAAATTAATCTGCATTGGCCCCGCCGTAAAGATATCGGTGGCGGCAATAGCCTGAAAATCAACAGCCTGACCCGACTGCTGAACCATTTCTAAGAAGTTCAAAATGGTTTCGGGGCGATTGTCGGCCACCTGCAGGTTGTCGCTGACAATGCCATCCTGGCGGGCCCGAAACTGGGTGGCGGCCAGCAGCAGATTGAGCCGCTCGATCAGCTGACGATCTTCAAACGGCGGTGGATCGAGCGCTACGGTAGCCAACAGCTCGCCCTCTGCATAAACTTGCTGATTGGGGGTGGCGTCGAAGAAGACCTGAATGCAGGGCTCGCCCCGCTGTAGGACGCAGGGTTCGCCAGTAATGTAGTTGGCTGCCGACAGCAGTCGCACCACGTAGTCTTCGCCTGTGGCCAACCGATCGATGAGGGCTTCGACTTCGCGATTGCCGATCAGCAGAATTTGCTGATCAATTGGCGTACCGGGGGCAATGGCGCGAGAAACGATGCGGTTAGCTTCCTGCAAAAATTCGGTCACAAATTCTTCGGCCTGGGCGCGGTTTTCGGCCCGCCCCTGCCCTGTCAAAATCTCCTGGTTGCGGTTGAGGGCAATATTGCCGCGAAAAAGCCCTTGATATTGGGTTTGCAGCGCCGCCACCTGCTGCTGTAGAAAGTCTTGCTGGGCTTCAAGGTCGACTAGCAGCTGTTCGCGCTCGGCGATCTGCCGATCGCGCTGGGCGATCTGCTGGTCAAGCTCGGCAATGGCGCGATCGCGCTGGGCAATCTGACGGCCAATGGTGGCCTGCTGCTGCAGCAGACGATCGCGCTCTACCCGCAGCCTTGCGGTTGACTGTCGCAGCGTTTCGGCCTGCTGTGAGACGGTGTCTAGCTGGCCGAGGGTTTGGCGCAGCTCGTCCTCGGTCGCTTCCTGCTGCTCTACGGCTCGATTGAGCGATTCGTTCACTTCCTGCAGCCGCCCTAGGGCCCGCTGACGCTCAGCGGTGGCCGCTTCTAAATCGGCTTCCACATTCTCCTGAGTGGCCTGGGCCTGGGCCAGATCGGCCTCGGCACTGGCCAAATCATCCTGAATACGGCCCAGCTCAAATACACCGGTACGCAGCTGGCTGCTCACCCCAAACAGCAGAGCCAGCGTCGAGGCTGAAATGATGCTCCCTGTAGCCGTGCTGACCACGGTCGCCGTTTGCCGAGGGCGCAGGTTAAAGAGGCTGAGGCGGGCCTTGCCCACTCGCGTACCAATGCGATCGCCCAGGGTAGCAATCACCCCCCCAAGCATCAATACCGCCAAAATCAATACGTACCCAGAAACCATGCACCAGCCACAGGGGAGTTTGCACTTACTCTACTGCATGGGTTGGGCTCTTGTACGCCCAGGTGTAACCGACCAACCGCCTCAGCCCCAGCCTTAGACCAGACCGTCATTGTGCACCTGGCTTAACCACCCTCTAGATCAACTACTAGGTAAACTGCTGGCTGAGATTTACCGGGTCGTGCACGGTGATCTTCTTTTTATAAATAGAGATCATGCCCTCCTGACGCAGATCGCCAAGCAGGCGGGTAACGGTGACCCGAGTTGAACCAATGGCCTCGGCGATCGCCTGGTGAGAGAGCTTTAGATCAATCGTGATGCCGTCCTGGCTGGGGACGCCAAAATCGCGACAGAGAATCAGCAAAAAGCTGACTAGCCGCGATCCCATATCGCGGTGGGCCAGCGTCTCAATCATCATTTCGGTCTGCAAAATTCGCGATGACAGGCCCCGTAGCATCAGCAGAGCCAGCTCAGGATTTTCTTCTAAGGACTGCTCAACCTGCTCGATGGGCACCGACAGCAGCTCGACCGGCGTAAACGCCACAGAGTGATAAAAGCGATCGGACCGATTGCCCGTAATCAGCGACAGCACCCCAAATACGCTATTTTCTCGCAGCAGAGCGACCGTAATTTCTTCTCCGGCCTCGTATACCCGCGATAGCTTGACGGCTCCCTTGAGCAAAAAATAGACCCGCTCAGCGGGGTCTCCCGGAAAGAAAATAGTCTTGCCGCGATCGTAGGACTCAACGACCGGGGGAAACGCCCCCCCAGACAGCTGGCGGAAGACATTGGCAAGCGGCTTATCTTGGGTCACTACCATAAACGTTCTGCTAAGAGCATCACAGAAGGCATCTGCACTGAAATTGCTGTTCTACGCGGCGAAACTAAGGCTAAGCCCTCAGTACAGACCACCTTGGGCACCAAGCATAGAGCAGTTTAATCGGTCTGGCACATTAGATAATGCAAACGTTCCATGACTTTAGATCACTTAACCTCAACTACCTGGGAGGCGTTTGTATAGCACGCTACTTTGCTGATTCCTGGCCGTGGTTTTTCTGTTGTCAGCGTGGTTGCCAAGCCAAATTCCAGTCGAGGTGTGGGGTTTTGCCGGTGTGAAGGCTCCAGATCCCAGGCTGAACTGGGTACATCGCTTAGCTCGGTCTCTATCTGCTCAAGCTGGAAAAGCAGGTGAGGGAAAAAAGATTGAACTAAAACAGCTGCAGCAGAGGTAGATAAGTTCACAGAACAACTCAGGCAGATTGCCAGGCAAGGGCGAAAACTCTTTAGCGGCAAAGGATTAGACTGTACCCGACCAAAAAAGTCGGGTATGTTTGACCAGGTCTTGTGATTGGTGTTACGTTCTGAATAACCTAGTTCAGCCAGACAACTACCAGACTCTAGAGAAACCGCCATGACGCAGTCCATCGAACGCTCCACCGCCACCACGCCTACCTTTTCGGCTCTAAAGTGCCGGGAGTGCGGCGAAACCTACGACTTGGGCGCTAAGCACGTCTGCGAAGACGTTTGCTTTGGTCCGCTAGAGGTAGCTTACGACTACGATGCGATTCGTCAGCGGGTAACGCGCAGCACCATTCAGGCTGGGCCGCTGTCAATTTGGCGCTACAAAGACTTTTTGCCGGTTAGCACCGACACCCCCATTGATGTGGGTACGGGCATGACCCCCCTGGTGCGCTCTAACCGCCTGGCTCGGCGGCTGGGTCTAAAAGAACTTTATATAAAGAACGACGCCGTCAACATGCCCACCCTCAGCTTCAAAGATCGGGTGGTATCGGTGGCGCTAACGCGGGCACAAGAGCTAGGCTTTACAACCGTCTCCTGCGCCAGTACGGGCAACCTGGCTAACTCGACGGCGGCGATCGCGGCCCATGCCGGGCTAGACTGCTGCGTCTTCATTCCCGCCGACCTGGAAGCAGGCAAAGTACTGGGCACCCTGATCTACAACCCCACCGTGATGGCGGTACAGGGCAACTACGACCAGGTCAATCGCCTCTGCTCTGAAGTGGCGAACACCCACGGCTGGGGCTTCGTCAACATCAACCTGCGCCCCTACTACTCGGAAGGGTCTAAAACCCTGGGCTATGAAGTAGCGGAGCAGCTGGGCTGGCGACTGCCCGACCACATTGTGGCTCCTTTGGCCTCTGGTTCTCTATTCACCAAAATCTACAAGGGCTTTCAGGAGTTCGTTAAGGTGGGTTTGGTCGACGACAAGCCGGTGCGCTTTAGCGGGGCTCAGGCCGATGGCTGCTCCCCCATTGCCCAGGCCTTTAGGGAAGGGCGCGATTTTGTCACCCCGGTGAAGCCCAACACGATCGCCAAATCGATCGCCATTGGCAACCCCGCCGACGGCATCTACGCCCTCGACATTGCCCGCAAGACCAACGGCAACATTGAGTCGGTCACCGATGCTGAAGTGGTAGAAGGCATGAAGCTGCTGGCCGAGACCGAAGGCATCTTTACCGAGACCGCTGGCGGCACCACCATTGCAGTCCTCAAGAAGCTGGTGGAAGCCGGTAAAATTGACCCTGAAGAATCTACGGTGGTCTATATCACCGGCAACGGCTTAAAGACTCAGGAGGCCGTGCAGGGCTATATCGGCGAACCCTTCACGATTGAGCCCAAGCTGGAAAGCTTTGAGCGGGCGCTCGAGCGGTCTCGTACCCTAGACCGCCTGGAGTGGCAGCAGGTACCCGTCTAGTACCGCTGCTATCGGGCCGGGCCGCTCGGCCCGCCCGATTCTCCCAGTGCCTGATCTCCTGGCGATCGCTGCGGGATCATTTTTTTGACTGCTCTTAGACCCTACAATTCTCAGACCTCTGTAATAGACACCACCATGGCTGTAAAAGTACTCATTCCGACCCCCCTGCAAAAGTTCACCAACAACCAGGCTGCCCTTGAGTGCAGCGGCGGCACCATCGTCGAACTGCTCAACGATTTGGAGAGCAACTGTCCCGGCATCAAAGCTCGCCTCTGTGACGATGCCGGTGAGCTGCGCCGTTTTGTCAACTTCTACGTCAACAGCGAAGATATTCGGTTTCTCGACGGCAAAGAGACGGCCCTCAGCGACGGGGACGAAGTTAGCATTGTGCCCGCCGTAGCCGGAGGCTAAGGAGCTTAGGGTAGTCTGCGCGATCGCCTCAGGGAGTATGAGCTTCCCTGGGGCGATCGCGTTTTTGTAGCGGAGCCACCCCCTTCAGCGCTCAACCGCCACAGCAGGCACAATAGAGAGGTGCGTTATGGGCAGCGGCCTACTTTACCCTATGGATATTGAACCGATTCTCGCTGAAGCTCTGGCTGGGGCTGATATTTCAGCCGCTGACGGAGTGACTCTACTGCAGCAGCGCGACCCAGCGGCGCGGGCGGCGATTCGGCAGACGGCAGACGCCCTGCGCCTGCGCCAGGTCGGGGCAACAGTGACCTACGTGGTCAACCGCAACATCAACTTCACCAACATCTGCGAGCAGCACTGCAACTTCTGCGCCTTTCGCCGCGATGCCGAGGCCGAGGGCTCCTACTGGCTCGATTTTTCTCCCATCCTTGAAAAAGCGGCTGAGGCGGTGGCGGTGGGCGCGACCGAAATCTGCATGCAGGGCGGGCTGAACCCCGCCGCCAAAATCGACGGCAGCTCTTTGCGCTACTACCTGAAGCTGGCCGAGACCATTAAAGGCAGCTATCCGGCCCTGCACCTGCACGCCTTTTCGCCCCAGGAGGTGCAGTTTATTGCTCGCCAGGACGGGCTGAGCTACCGAGACGTGCTGCTGGCCCTGCGGGATGGCGGGGTCGATTCGCTGCCGGGCACGGCAGCGGAGGTGCTCGACGACACCGTGCGGCGGGTGCTGTGCCCGGAGAAAATTAACTCGGCCACCTGGCTGGAAATTATCGGCCAGGCCCATGACATTGGCCTACCAACTACCAGCACCATGCTGTCGGGCCACATCGAAACCCCAGTTCAGCAGCTGACACACCTGGAAAAGCTGCGTCAGCTTCAGCGTCAGTCGATCGAAGGGGGCCAAAAGGCGGCGATCACTGAGTTTATTGTGCTGCCCTTTGTTGGGCAGGAGGCCCCTCAGCCCCTGCGCCGCCGCGTAGGGCGCGACCAGCCGGTGCTAGCCGATGCGCTCTTGCTAATGGCGGTAGCCCGCATCTACCTGGGCAACTGGATTGTGAACCACCAGCCCAGCTGGGTGAAGCTGGGGCTGGCCGGGGCCACCGAGGCGCTGACCTGGGGCTGCAACGATATCGGCGGCACGCTGATGGAAGAGCACATCACCACGATGGCTGGAGCCCAGGGAGGCACCTGCATGACGGTGGATGAGCTGCGGGGTGCGATCGCCAGCCTGAACCGCCCCGCCCGTCAGCGCGACACTCTCTACGGACTGGTTTCATCCAGCGGGACGGCATCGGGCGGTGCCGCATCGTCTGGGGAAACAGCGGTGCCCTCAGGATCGACAGGAAACACTGCCCCGGCTCGACAGTCGCGCAGCCAGAGCCTGATCGCCTGACCAATAATGCCGTCGCTGCTTTCCTCAGGTGGAGTGGGCGAACGCTGGCCCGCAACTCGCTCCAGGGGGTTAGCATTCACGGTATAGCGATCGAGGCTGGAGTACAGCAGCGCCATGTACCAGCCGTCCTGGTTTTGCACCAGAAATAGCCAGTGGTAGTTTTGCAGCGACACCAGCTGGTTCCGCCAGTACTGGCGCTCTAGGGTGGTGAAGAATACCTGCTGCAGCGAACTGTCGCCACGGGTTGCAAAATTACTGTCTGGATTTTCACTGCCTGAGGAATTTGCTGGGGAATCCGTTGGGGAATAGTCAGACAGATCGATAGGGGTGAAGTCGGGCAGGCTCGCGATCACAACAATGTTGGGAGGAGCCACGCTGGGTTCTTCTACCGGAATGCGCAGGTTGCGGCTGGCCACCCGGTTAGCGTAGCCAGGTAGATCTCTCAACAGCCCGGCGGTCAGCCCCTGGAGATCGCTGGGGCAGCGGTTGGGGGGCCGGAGGTAGAGCGAGTCTGGAGGCGGGGACTGGGCCAGGCCGCCCTCTGGGGCTACCAGAGCAGCCAGGCCCAGGACCACAGCCAGCAGCCGGTGATAGCGGGGCTGCTGCACTAGGGAGCGATCGCGGTAGAGCATTCGTCGCAGATGCGCTCAAAGGCGGCGGCGGGGTCGGGGGCAGCCGTAATAGGGCGACCAATCACCAGGTAGGTAGCTCCAGCCTGCAGCGCCTGCAGGGGGGTGAGGGTGCGCCGCTGGTCCTGGCTGCTGGCCCAGGTAGGCCGTACCCCAGGGCAGACCAGGGCAAAGTCGGCGGGCAAAAAGCGCCGCAGCTGGCTGGCTTCCTGGGGTGAACAGACTGCCCCCTGAAGGCCGCTGTCCTGGGCCAGCCGTGCCATTTGCAGCACGTAGCTGGTCGATTCGAGCGGGATTCTGAGCTCCTCCGCCAGAACATTGGGGGCAATGCTGGTCAGCAGCGTAACCCCCAGCACCGTGGGGGGCTCGACGCCTGCCGCTGCCGCTCCGGCGATCGCAGCGGTCTGCGCCGCCACCATAGCCTCCTTACCCGCCGCCGTGTGGACGGTAAATAGATCGACCCCATAGCGGCCTGCGGCGGCACAGGCCCCCGCCATTGTGTTGGGAATGTCGTGAAACTTGAGATCGAGAAATATCCGCTTCTGTCGCGCTTTGAGGGCCTCAATCAGCGCTGGGCCAGCGCTGACAAATAATTCTAGCCCCACCTTCCAGAAGCTTACCTGGGGCAGCGCCTCAACCAGGGCCAGGGCCGCCGAGGCCGATGGCACATCTAAAGGCACAATAATGCGCTGGTCAACAGTCATAGACACACCAGGGCAAAGGTCACACGGGTCGCACCAGCATCAGGGTTTGGCCAAACTCTACGGGCTGAGAGTTTTCGACTAAAATCTCGACGATTTCGCCGCTGACCTCGGCTTCTAGCTCGTTCATCAGCTTCATCGCTTCGATAATACACACCGTCTGCCCGGTGCTGATGCGATCGCCCACCCCTACAAAGGGAGGCTCTTCGGGGGCCGGAGATCGATAGAATGTGCCCACCATAGGAGAGTTGATGGCGACTAAATCGCTGCCTTTGCCCGGTGGTGCGACTGGCGGCGTGGGGGAAGCCGGGGTCGGCTCGACGACAGACGGCGAAGCGCTCACCACCAGCTCTGGCCCCGGCACCGAGGCGACAGGGGCCGCTGCCACCGCTACCATAGCGCCGGGTTTACGCAGGGTAAGCTCAAAATCTGAACTTTTGAGGGTGAGTTCAACAATATCGCTCTGACTCAGGGCAGCGACTAATTCTCTCAGGTCGGTGACGCTTAATTCCACGGCGTAAGTCTCATACGGTCTAATCAGGTTTTATAAAGAGTTTGGCGGCTCACCTGAGCCCAGAGGTAGCCCAGATGCTTGACGCCAGTAAACGATATTGACGACAGTACCCTACTCGCGGCCCAGGTAGGTATCGGTGCGGGTATCCACCTTAATTTTTTCGCCAATCGAGATAAACAAAGGCACCATTACCTGAGCCCCGGTTTCGAGGATGGCGGGTTTGGTGCCGCCGGTAGCGGTGTCGCCCTTTACCCCAGGGTCGGTTTGCGTAACCTCTAGCACGATGGAGTTAGGCAGTTCAACCTCTAAGATCTGGCCATTCCAGCTCACCACGCTGACGGCCATTTCCTCTTTTAAATACTTCACCTGGGGACCAATCTCGTCGGTGGTTAGGCGCACTTCCTCGTAGGTTTCCATATCCATGAAGACCAGGTCTTCACCGTCGCGGTAGGTGTGCTGCATGTCGCGCTTTTCGATTACCGCCTGGGGTACGGTTTCGCCAGCTCGGAAGGTTTTTTCAACGGTGTTGCCAGATTTGACATTCTTGAGCTTGGTGCGCACAAAGGCGGAGCCTTTACCCGGCTTAACGTGGAGAAACTCGACCACGCGCCAGACGGAGCCGTCTAGCTCAATGGAGGTACCGGTGCGAAAGTCGTTGCTAGAAATCATGGCGCTGGCTAACGGTGGACAGTCTTTATTTGGCATCTCATTTTACCCCCCTGCGGCCATTTCCCACAGGATTTTGCCCTTAACCAAAGCCCACCAGAACGTCCCGACTCTAGGGCCTAGCTGAGGCCACAAAAATGCCTCGGCCAGAGGACAACGATCTGAGGCAGGAAACCAGGGGCAAAGAGCTATGGCCAGGGGTGTTCCAGAGTATGACAAGATTGTAGGGGCGCAGTGCGCTGCAGGACAGAGGCCGCCGGAGGCGGAAAATGACGTTATGGCCAGGAACATGCAGGCAATGAACAAACGGCTGGGTTTAGGCGGAAGTACTCTAGCGCGGCTTCTGGCGCGGCTGGGGTGGGGGTTGGTGGTAATGGTCTGCCTGTGGCTAGGTCCGGCGGCCGCAGCCACGGCCCTGCCGACTGGTCAGCTGGTGGCCTACCTACCACCGGGCAACGCCATTACCGACGGTCGGGCGCTGCTGCGCTACTCGTTGCCCATCGACAATCCCGATATTCGGTCGGTGCAGGCCACGCTAGAAGGTCTCTCAGACTGGCTGCGCAGCAAGCGCTGGGGACCCATTAGCAAAGACCTGACCAAGGTTGAGCGGGTCTTGATGCGCAACCGGGAAGCCATCCTGGCGTCGGTGCCCAGCGGCAAACGGGCGGCCGCGATCTCTTACCTCGACGATATAGAGGCTCAGCTGGTGCCCCTGCGGGAGGCGGTCGATCTGCGCGATCGCGAAACCGTTTGGCTCAGGCGAGCGGCCATACTCGACGACGTCAGCCAGATTGAAGAGCTGATGGTGCAAGACTTTCCCTACGCCGTGCCGCCCGAGTACGACACCCTGCCCCAGCTCAAGGGCCGCGCCACGGTAGAAATCAAAACCAGCAAGGGCACTATGCAGGCGGTCATCGACGGCTACAGCGCTCCGGTGACCGGCGGCAACTTTATCGACCTGGTGCAGCGGGGCTTCTACGACGGCATGGAGTTTACCCGAGCCGAAGACAACTACGTGCTGCAAACGGGCGACCCGGCTGGCCCCGACGACGGCTTTATCGACCCCAAAACCAAGGCCTACCGGGCGATTCCGCTCGAAATTTTGGTCAAGGGCGACGAGGCCCCGGTCTACGGCACTACTCTAGAAGAGATCGGTCGCTTTTTAGATGCGCCAGTGCTGCCCTTCTCGGCCTTTGGCACCCTGGGCATGGCCCGCCCCAACACCGACCCCAACGGCGGCTCGTCGCAGTTTTTCTTTTTCTTGTTTGAACCCGAGATGACGCCAGCGGGGCTGAACCTGCTGGACGGGCGCTACTCGGTGTTTGGCTACGTGGTTGAAAACAAAGAGGTCCTGGAGCAGCTCACCCAGGGCGATCGCATTGAGTCGATTCGGGTGGTTGCCGGAGCCGACAACCTGGTAGAACCTACCTAGTACCAAATCCGCCTTGAGGAACCCCGATCTAAAACAGAGATTTGTAGGGGCATACATGCAGGATTCAGTATAAATTTCTATTTTTGACTGCCGTGAGCAACTCACAGACCATCGCTGACCTGGGGGAACTGGGGCTGCTGCAGCGGCTGTTCCGGTTTTGCCCTGGAGATGTGATTGGCGATGACGGAGCGGTGGTCGCCCTGCCCCCCAACCAGCGACTGGTGGTGACCACCGACGTGCTGGTGGATGGAGTGCACTTTAGCGATCGCACTACCTCCCCCACCGATGTGGGCTGGCGTGCCGTTGCCGCCAACCTCTCTGACCTGGCCGCCATGGGGGCCGCTCCGGTGGGCATCACCGTGGGCCTCAGCCTGCCGGGACACACTCCCCTGAGCTGGGTAGAAGGGCTGTACCAGGGCATGGCCGCTGGCCTCACCCGCTGGAGTGGCGTGGTGCTGGGGGGCGACCTCTGCCGCGCCGACACTAAAAGCGTTGCCATCACGGCCCTGGGCAGCGTGCGGCCCGATCGCGCCCTCTACCGCCACCGCGCTCAGCCGGGGCAGGCGATTGTGGCCACAGGTCACCACGGCCTGTCGCGGGCAGGGCTGGAGCTGCTGCTGCACCCAGAGCGGGGCACGGAGGTAGCCGCTGCCGATCGCGATCGCTGGATCGCAGCCCACCAGCGGCCCCGGCCCCGCTTTGATGCGATCGCTGCCCTGTGGCAAGTGCTGGGGAACGAGGCCAATACAGACGCGATCGCCGCAATGGACTCCAGCGACGGCCTGGCCAACGCGGTGCTGCACCTGTGCCAGGCCAGCGGGGTCGGCGCGGTGCTGCAGGCGGAGAGCTTGCCCATTGACCCAGCGGTGGCGGCCTGGGTGGGGCGATCGCAGGCGATCGACTGGTGCCTCTACGGCGGCGAAGACTTTGAGCTGGTGCTGTGTCTACCCTGGCCCCTGGCCACAGCGCTGCGGGCTAGCCTGGGGGGCGACTGCGCCATCGTTGGCGAAACGACAGCGACCGTGGGCGTCGAGCTACGGCATGCAAACGCGGCTCCCCCCACTGTCCTTAGCTTTAGCCAGGGCTTCCAGCATTTCGCGGCGGCCTCTCCACCGGAGGGCCAGCCCCAACATCAGCCCTAGGCATCCGGCTCAAATATCAGGCCCAAATATCAGCCCTAAACAATAGTTTCAGAATGCGGCAGCCTCAGCTCGGTGGGGTTTAATGGGGGTAGCCCTGGCCAGAGGCCAAATCCCAGGATTACCCATCAGCCCGACGGCCTGTTTACCATGACCGCTAACCCTCTGGACGATCTGCGGCCTCTCTGTCGAGATGAAGCCGCCTTTGAGCAGCTACAGCAGGCGCTAGCGCGGCGCGAGGCCAGCCGCGAGCGGGGTCATCTCGCCGAGGCTCAGCAGAGCCAGCGCACCCAGGCTCTCGAAGCGCAGCGCCAGGCAGCAGAATCCGCTAGCCAGGCCAAAAGCCGATTTCTGGCCATGATTAGCCACGAGCTGCGCACCCCCCTCAACGCGGTGCTGGGGCTGTCGGCGCTGCTATCCCGCCAGGTGGTTGGTCCGCTCAATGCCAAACAGGTGGAGTACCTAAACTACATTCACGGCAGCGGTGAGCACCTGCTGGCCATTATCAGCGACATTCTCGATCTGTCTAAGGTAGAGGCAGGCCAGGAGCACCTGAGGCTGACGGAGGTATCGCTGCCAGAGCTGTGTCAATCGTGCCTGGCCATGATTCAGCCCCGCGCCGTCGAGAAGGGGCTAACGCTAGCCTACCAAGGGGCGACTGATGCCGACACCTGTTGGGCCGACGAGCGTCGTCTGCGCCAGATGTTGCTCAACCTGCTGTCGAACGCCGTCAAGTTTACGCGCCAGGGGCAGGTCACGCTGGCGGTACAGCGCCGCGATACCCAGATAGAATTCAAAATTGAAGACACCGGCATTGGCATTCCGACCGATCAGCTAGAGCAAATTTTTCAGCCCTTTACCCAGCTCGATCACGAACTCAATCGTCAGTACGATGGCGCGGGGCTGGGGCTGGCTCTGACCCGCCAGCTGGCTCAGCTCCACGGCGGCTACCTGCGGGTTGAGTCAGCCGTGGGGCAGGGCAGTCGATTCTTTCTGCGGTTGCCGATTCAGGGGCCAGGGGGTAGCGCAGCGACAGCCGCTCAAACGCTCAGCGCCCCGCTGCAGGAGTCGAGGGGGCAGCGCCTGGTCGTCGTCGATACCGACCTTGACCATCACCGGGCGCTGGTGGCCTACGTTCGAGCCTGCGGGTGGCAGGTGAACGGCTGCCGCAGCTGGGCCGAGGTGCAGCAGCAGCTGGCGGTAAACGCGCCCCACCTAGTCATTGTGGGCGATCGCGAGGCCCGCAACCCTGCCCTAGCCGCCCACCTGCAGCAGCTCAAGCCGCCGCAGGTAGCTCAGCCCATTAAGGTTGCCATTTTGTGCCCCCAGGATATGGCGATCGCCTCGCTGGCCGCCGCCGATGCCTACATCGACCTGCCCCTCACCATTCCCAAGCTGGAGCGGGTGCTGTCGCTGTAGCCTCTTCGAGCCCGCTTAACTAAGGCTGTTTGCCAACGGAGGTAAAGGTGCGGCCACGGCTGGGGAAGATTGGCAGAATTCGATACACTGTTAGGGGTTAAGCCCTGATTTAGCGAGTACTTGCCCGATATTACGTTCAGGATCAGCCCCATGATTTCGGTTTTGCCCCAAGCGGCTTCCTCAGCGCCTGCGATCGCCCCTGAAAAGACCCGCCAAACCACGCGCAAGCCGTACCCCAACTACAAAATTATCGTGCTCAACGACGATTTCAATACCTTTGAGCATGTGGCAGCCTGTCTGATGAAGTACATTCCGGGCATGGGCAGCGATCGCGCCTGGGAGTTGACCAATCAGGTACACCACGATGGTCAGGCGATTGTCTGGGTCGGGCCGCTGGAGCAGGCCGAGCTTTACCACACCCAACTTACTCGGGCTGGCTTGACGATGGCACCCCTCGAGAAAGCATAATCAAAGTACTATCTTCTTAAATCTTTCTTAAATCCTCATATGACACAAGCCTCGGACGGTCGCCTAGTCTGGAACCACTCCACCCATTTGCCCGGGCTGATTCCCATCCTCGAACGCCTCTTAGAACAGTCCGGCATTGGCACCGTTACCCCAGGAGTCATAGCAAACGTAAGAGCCCACTCGCCCGAGCTGCGCGTCAAAGTGTCGGTGCCCATTCGCGGCGGCTTTAAGCTGATTGCCCGCAAGGGTAAGACTGTCCAAGAAGTGTTTGTGCTCACCGAGCTCGACAAACCCACCCTGGAGACGGCGATCGCCCGTGCCGTGGAGGCTGCCGGGTGACCGTGGGGTTAACCCAGGATTTAGTTCAAGAAGGCAAGGCCACCTTTAGCGTGGGGTTGGCCTTTTACCGGCCCCAGAGCGCGATCGCCCGCGACCTGGCTATTTTGGCTGCCACGGTCTATCGCCAGCGCCACGGGCAGCTGCGGGTGCTTGACGCCATGACCGGCTGCGGCGTGCGCCCCCTGCGCTACGGGCTAGAGGCGGAGGCCGACTGGGTTTGGGCCAACGAGGGCAACCCCGATCTGGCCAACATTCTGAGCCAAAACCTCGCCGCCCTGCCCGCCAACACCTGTCGCCTCACCCATCAGGATGCCAACCAGGTCTTTTTTACCTGCTACCAGCAGCGCGACTTTTACGACCTGGTCGATATCGACAACTTTGGTGGCCCCTCGCCCTACGTCAGCACTGGGCTGTGGGCCACACGCCTGGGCGGCCTGCTCTACCTGACCAGCACCGATGGCCGCGCCACCAGCGGTCACGACCCAGAACGCAGCTTACGCACCTACGGGGCCTGTGCGCGATCGCACCCCGCCGTTCACGAGCAGGGGCTGCGGCTGATCATTGGCCATGCCGCCCAGACCGCCGCCGCCCGAGGTCTGGGGATCGAGCCCGTATTTTCGCTGTTTACGGGCCAGGTGCACCGGGTGATGGTGCGGCTGGTGAGCAAGCCAACCCTGACGGAGGAGACCTACGGCTTTTTGGCCTACTGCCACCGCTGCGGGCACTTTCAAACGGTGGATTGGCGACACCTGGGCCGGATGTCCTGCCCCTGCGGAACGCAGGAAACCCCTGTAATGAGCGGACCCCTGTGGCTGGGATCACTGCACGATGGGGAAACCCTGGCGGAGATGCAGGGGTTAGCAGAGGGATGGGGCTGGCGATCGCAGGCCAGGCTGCTAGCGATAATGGCCGAGGAAAGTGATCTACCACCCTACTACTACCCCCTTGGCGAAATCGGGCGGCGGGGCCAAATGGATATTCCCAACCGGGATCAGCTGATCGCGGCGCTACAGGCCCAGGGCTATCGGGCGGCGATTCCGTCGATGGACTGGCAGGGGGTAAAGACCGACGCGGCGTTTGGGGACTGTGTGGCGATCGCCAGGGCAGTTTAGCCTGCTATTGAACCCGCCTTAGCTACCCCCGGTTGGCCTGGGCAAACACCGTTTGCCCCTACATGAGCTCCTGCTGAGAATCGGGGTTTATGCGATTCGGATTTGATAGAAAGCCGTAACGGCGATCTCACCTGAACAGGCCAGCCCCTGTTTCTATTCCTGAAACCGCACCTACTGGCCCCGCTTCCCCGTGACAAGGTAGGGGCAGCGTAAATCAATACTTTGCTATGGAACACCGATGGATGAGGTGGGCCGCGCTTTCGGTTGGGTTAGCCGCCCTAACCCTGGGCTGTACTCAGCTTCAGGCTCAGCCCCCTGCCCCCCACCCTACCCCTGCCCCCAACCGTTCAGCCCAAAACTCCCCTGCGGCCCCTGCTATGAACCAAGAACTGATCCAGGCCCAGTTAGACTTTGGCTTGGCCCTGTTTGAGCAGCTGCGGCAAGAAACGCCCGATGAAAACGTGCTGGTGTCGCCCACCAGCGTGGCCCTGGCTTTGGCGATGGCCTACAACGGTGCCAGCGGCGAAACTCAGATGGCGATCGCCGACGCCCTCAAAATTCAGGGTTTGGACATCGATCAGCTCAACGCGGGCAACCAGGCCCTAACCCAGCACCTGAGCCAGATCGACCCCGAGGTGGCGCTAGAAATCGCCAATTCCCTCTGGGTGAATGAGAATCTGCCCGTGCGGGCCGACTACATCGAGCGGATGCAAACCACCTACGGGGCCGAAGTCGCCGCCCTCAACTTTGGCCTGCCCGCCGCCGCCGATCGCATTAACGCCTGGGTCAAAGCCCAGACCCGCGATCGCATTCCCACCATTGTTGACCAGCTGAGCGCCGATCAGCTCCTGGTGCTGGTCAATGCTGTCTACTTCAAAGGAGCCTGGAGCGAGGCTTTTGAGCCCGACCAAACCCGCGATCGCCCCTTTACCCTGGCCAATGGCGACACCATTCAGCATCCCCTGATGGCCCAGACAGGCGACTATCTTTATTTGGAGAATGACCAGTTTCAGGCCGTAAGCCTGCCCTACGGCAGCGGCTCCCTCAGCTTTGAGGTAATCTTGCCCGCCCCTGGCACCAACCTGGCCGAGCTTTCTGCTCAGCTGACGCCCGAAAATTGGCAGAGCTGGATGAACCAAATGCGATCGCGCCCCGGTAACATCCAGCTGCCCAAATTTCAGTTTGAGTACGAAGCCGACCTGATCCCAGCCCTAGAAGCCCTTGGCATGGGCATCGCCTTCACCGAAGGCCAGGCCAATTTCTCGGGTCTCACCGAGATCGAAGCCTTTATCAACCAGGTGCGCCACAAAACCTTTATCGAGGTCAACGAAGCAGGCACCGAAGCCGCCGCCAGCACCGCCATCGGCATCATGCCCACCTCCATCGCCCTGCCGCCCGATTCACCCTTCGAGATGGTGGTCAATCGCCCGTTCATCGCCGCCATCCGCGATCGCAACACCGGCACGCTGCTGTTTGTGGGCGCGATCGTCGATCCGCGTTAGCTAAAGATGAGGGGATGGCGAAGCTGAGGAAGATTAGAGCCAATTCTCTCCATCGTCCTCATCTCCTCATCGTCCTCATGCCTTAACTTCCCTGCCGCCGCTGCTCCAGCAACCGCTGCCACTCGGCATCGAGTTTGTCTTTCTGCTCGATTTCCTGGTCAGTCAGGTCGCTCTCGGTGGTGTAGGCCAGGTTGTCGGTACCCAGCACTGTCTGCCCGGTGAGGGTTTCGGCAAAGGCGAGCTTTTCGCGCTGGTCTGGCGTCAGCTGGTCGAGTGCTGCGGCCCGCTGCTCGCGGTCGGCGTTGCGCGCCTCAATGCGCTGGTTTTGCCGCTGCACCCAGAAGTAGCGCACCAGGGGAATGCCCAAGAAGGCCGAGCCGTAGCCCAGCAGCACCCAGTAGAGGGAATTGGCCAGGGCGACAATGCCCCCCAATTGGTAGACCAGCGTCTGGTCTTGCAGCAGGCTGCCCAGCACCAGCGCCCCAATCAGGTTGACCCCACCCAGACCGGCAGCGGCCATGATCTGGCCCGAGCTGGCCTGGCTAAAGCGGCGAGGAATTTCGCGCAAAAACTGGGGTGGCCGCAGGCGACGGCGCTCGTTGGCGGTCACCTGTAGTTCTGGAAACTGATAGGCGATGCCGCCCTGTGGGCTGACCTGGGGCACCCCGTTAAAGCGGCTCAGCACCGGCACCATAAAGTCTTCGAGATCCCGGTCCCAGCCTTTGCCCAAATCATCCAGAAAAGGAGTGATTTGCTCAGCGACCACGGCCCCGCCACTGGCCTGAATCACCTGGGCAATGCTCTGCCAGCGGCGATCGCTGAGGTCGGCATTGGGGTCACCATCGCCAAACAAAAACGAGAACACCGCCTCTAAAAAGTTCATTTCGCTCTTGGTGCGGGGCGGACGGCGGCGATCGCTCCTGGGGTCAAACAGCCAAAAAATGTCTGGCCCCAGCCAGATGCGGGGCAGGAAGATCATGCCGCCGCCGCCACCGCCGCGATCGTTGTCGTCGCGCCCGGCGCTGCTGGCCGCGATCGCTATCACGGCAATCGCCACCACAATCAGCACCAGCGACAAAATCAGCAGAATGCCAAAGGAAATGCGGATCAGGTAAAACAGGACCCGCCACACCTTTTCCCAGGCCGCCTGCCATCGCAGCCGCCAGGACTTGCTCCACAGGATGGCCTGAATATTTTTAGGGAAGACGTAGGCGATCTCGCCCGACTCGGCCACTTGAAGGTGCGCCTGCACCTCAGAGGCCAGGGCCAATACCCCCTGCTGCGCCTCCATCAAAGGCATACCGGCTTCAGCGGCCACATCGCCTACGGTTACCCGATAGCCCAAACGCTCTACGGCTTGGGTAATTGTCTTTGTCTGCGCCATTTCTTGCGCCATAAGCAAACGAACCCCCTGGGCTCTAACGACCGCGCAACCACCCGTTGCATCTACAACCAGTATAGGAAGGGCGATCGCGAATTACAGGGGGCAGTTAACCGTACCGAGATTGTCGACTTAGCCTTTCCCCAACACCTGGTCGCGGATGGCGGCAATGTCGCCCAGCAGCTCTTGCCGATTGGAGGCTTTGAGCAGGTAGCGATAGAGGAACCAGCCGCTATAGATCAGCCCAATGAGTTCGAAGGTGGGGGCCAGCAGCGGAAAATCGTTAATGGCGTCGAGCAGAGCCAGCACCAGCTTAACCGCAATAATGGCGGCAATAATCAAACCTACCGTCACAATGGGCCGACGATAGCGCTTAAAAAATACAGACACGTAGTCTGGCAGATCGCCCAGCAGCCCAGACACTTTGTCCCACACTATCTGCACCTGGCGGGTGGCCTCTTCTCCCAGGCTCTCAGCGGTCGATTCTGACGTTGCTACGTCAACTACTGAATCGTCAAGTACCGGGTCGGGAACCGGCGTTACGGGCTCTGTAAATGCAGTATCCGATTGATAGTCACTCATGACGGCTTATCCCAGGGGCTTAGTTAAGGTCTAATAGTATGCCGAGCCCAGCTCAGGAAATGTAGCTTCCACAGACAGAACCCCACTTCTCAAATGGGCTCGGAGTCAAACTCGAAACAAGGATACACCCAATTCTCATTGAGCGTATTCAACTTTAGGAGTGTTATAGACCGAAACCGGCCAATTTTCAATTTTTTTACCCTGGTCAGATGCCCAGGCCAGGCCCCGGACGGCCTATTCGCCTGAGAGCCCCTCTAAAGAATCTAAATACTTGTAAAGCCGTTTGCGATCGACCACAAAACCGGGATCGAGCCGATCGCTCTGATCCTGCCGCCGAGCTGAGGTTGACCAGCGAATAAAGCTACCCTGGCGGCGATCGCCAGCGCGATCGTTAGAATATTGTGATGTCATGGCTGTCGTTGACGCTCTCACTTCGGCCCCATTACTATGGCATATCCCATCGATCCCAGGAGGGAACTAGCCCTATCGAAACGGTTTACGGAAATCTGAAGGGTCTCAAACCCAGCCAGCTCAAGCAGCTTCAGCGCCTCTACCACCAGCGGCTGCCGGGCGATTGCGTGGTCACCCCCGAGTTTGCCCAGCGGCTGGCAGCGGTCAGCACCGACCTCGACAGCCCCCTGTGCGCCTACATCAACCGGCGCGGTCAGGTGATTCGCGTCGGCGTGGGTACGCTCAGGCAAACCCAAATTCCGCCCTCAGAGCTGCCGCGCTACGGGGCCGAGCGCCTCAGCGGCATTCGCTGCGTAACTACCCAGTTTGAGCTCGACCCGCCCAGCGAGGCCATTCTCACCACCATGGCCCTGCAGCGGCTCGACGTGCTGGCGGTGCTGGCGCTGACGGGCACCGGCTTTACCCGCCGGGGCGGCGGTGCCACGGGCTACATTCAAAATGCCTACCTGGCTCACCTGGTGCCCCACCCCGAGCAGCGCTGGCTGGTATCAGACCCCATGGATTTGGAGGATCTCGCTCAGCAGGACTTTCTCGCCCTGGCCGAAGGGCTAGAGGCCGAGTTTAGCCGCGCGTTTACGGCGCTACAGGTAGAGGACGAGCGCGATCGCGTCCTCGTCGTCGGTCTTTTTACTCAGGATCAGAGCGACGACCACTTTCACACCCGCCTTGAAGAGCTAGAGCGCCTGGTCGACAGCGCTGGTGGCGAAGTGATGGACACCCTTTACCAAAAACGCCCCCGCCCTCATCCCCAGACCGTACTGGGAGCCGGTAAGGTGCAGGAAGTTGCTCTGGCTGCCCAAACCGTGGGGGCCAACCTGATCGTGTTCGATCGCGATCTGTCGCCCATGCAGGTGCGTAACCTGGAAGACATGGTGGGCCTGCGCGTGGTCGATCGCACCGAACTCATTCTCGATATCTTTGCCCAGCGGGCCAAAACCGGGGCCGGTAAGCTCCAGGTCGAACTGGCCCAGCTCGAATACCAGATGCCTCGACTCAAAGGGCGCGGCCAGGCCATGTCGCGGCTGGGGGGCGGCATTGGCACCCGTGGCCCCGGTGAAACCAAGCTAGAAACCGAGCGCCGCGCCATTCAGCGCCGCATCAATAAGCTGCAGCAGGAGGTCAACCAGCTCCAGGCCCATCGCGCCCGCCTGCGCCACCGCCGCCAGGACGACAACCTGCCCTCGATCGCCGTGGTGGGCTACACCAACGCGGGCAAGTCAACCCTGGTCAACACCCTGACCAACTCCGAGGTCTACGCCGCCGACCAGCTGTTTGCCACCCTCGACCCCACCACCCGCCGCCTGGCCATTACCGACCCCGAGACCAACGAAACTACCCAGCTAGTGGTCACCGACACCGTGGGCTTTATCGAAGAGCTGCCCGCCTCGCTGATGGATGCCTTTCGCGCCACCCTCGAAGAAGTGACCGAAGCCGATGCCCTGCTGCATGTGGTCGATGTGTCGCACCCGGCCTGGCAAGACCAGATTCACTGGGTGATGCGCATTCTCAAAGACATGCCGATTGTGCCGGGGCCAATGCTGCTGGTGTTTAACAAGGCTGACCGGGTCAGCAGCGAAACCCTGGCGATCGCCCAGGAAGAATACCCCAACGCCCTATTTATCTCCGCCACCGAGCGCATGGGCCTGGAGACGCTGCGATCGCGCTTGCTGCAGCTGATCGACTATGCCGTCACGGTCTGAGCCTGTACTTCAGCGGCCAGATCGAAAATAGCGTGAGCTATGGTTAGGAAAGCCACGGTAAATTCTCAATAAAGGCGTGATTCCTCATGCTGCCTATACATGAAGCCCAGTCACAGTTATCTGAGCTAATTGAATCAGTGAGTCAGTCCCATCAACCGATTGTGATTTCCAGTCAGCACGGTAACGCTGTTTTGTTGTCGGAGTCAGACTGGAACGCCGTACAGGAAACGCTTTACCTGCTGTCAATTCCAGGCATGCGAGAGTCGATCAGAGCAGGGTTAGATACCCCAATCGAAGACTGCGCCCAGGAGCTGGATTGGTGACTTGGCGACTGGTTTACACCAGACAAGCTCAGAAAGATGCCAAGAAACTTGCAGCTAGCAATCTCCGCTACAAAGCACAAGAATTGCTGGATATCGTTCAGGGCAATCCCTATCAAAATCCGCCACCTTACGAAAAGCTCGTTGGCGATCTTGCAGGAGCCTATTCACGCCGAATTAATATTCAGCATGCCTCGTTTACGAAGTTATAGAGGCTGAAAATACCGTAAAAGTTCTGCGGATGTGGACCCATTACGGCTGAGTGTAGTATCTCTTGAAGTTATGAGGGAGAGTTAGCGGGTGCCCGATCAAACGACCAAGCGCGACGTTCGCCGCTACGAGCAGGACTGGTTCAGGCTGCTGTTTAGCGTGCGGGGATCGGTAATTCCGGCGGTCATGCCTCGGGTGCTGCTGTGCGCGGCTTTCTCAGTAGGCATTTTGCTGCTCTACGCTCGGGGCTGGCCGGTGGCGTCGCCAATTTTGGGGTCGCTGGTGCCCAGCCTGGTGCTGGGTCTGCTGCTGGTGTTTCGCACCAACACCTCCTACGAGCGGTTTTGGGAGGGGCGCAAGCTGTGGGGCAGCGTGGTGAATTTGACCCGCAACCTGGCCCGGCAAATGTGGGTGGCGATCGCTACGCCTGAACCCGGCGATCGCGAGGCCAAGCTAGCTGCCGTGCGCCTGCTGCCCGCCTTTGCCGTCGCGATGAAGCTGCACCTGCGCGGCGAGCCCCCCAGTGCCGAACTGGCCAATTTGCTAAGCGCCGATCAGTTTGCCAAACTGCGGCAGATGAATAGCCCCCCTCTAGAAATTGCCTTTTGGGTGGCCGACTACCTGCAAACCCAGCAGGCGCGAGGCACCCTCAACCCCTACCAGCTCACCTACTGCCTGGAGACTCTGGATGGCCTCGTCGATGCCCTGGGCGGCTGCGAGCGCATTTTGAGAACCCCTGTGCCGGTGGCCTACAGCATTCACCTCAAGCAGCTGCTGATGCTGTACTGCCTGGCCCTGCCCTTTCAAATGGTGGACTCGGTGGGCTGGGGTACGCCCCTGCTGGTGGGGCTGATTAGCTTTGCGGTATTTGGCATTGAAGAGATCGGCATTGAGATCGAAAACCCCTTCGGCCACGACCCCAACGACCTGCCGCTAGACGCGATCTGCCGCACCATGCAGCAGAATATTGAGGATTTGATCTCGCTGGTGCCGGGAGTGGGGCGAGATCAAAGCGTACCCGCTGGGGAATCGCGGCGCAGTAGCCAGTAGTTGAGTGCCTTTTACCTGAACATTTACCCCCGGCGATCGCTTAATCCTGGGAACTCAGGTTATACAAAATCTTGCCTTCCTACGCCCGATTTGCAGGGGCAAACGGTTGTTTGCCCCTACAGGGTACTTGTCCTAATTTCGTTCTAGTTCAAGGCCTTGAGCACATCCTCGTG
This sequence comes from Nodosilinea sp. AN01ver1, assembly GCF_050565655.1. Taxonomy (NCBI): domain Bacteria; kingdom Bacillati; phylum Cyanobacteriota; class Cyanophyceae; order Nodosilineales; family Nodosilineaceae; genus Nodosilinea; species Nodosilinea sp. AN01ver1. The sequence continues at coordinate 28,182 of NZ_JBNXVS010000005.1, forward strand.
GATAGCGCCATTGCTCACGACTACCCCTCGGTTGTTTTCAAACCGGGCTGATTTGGCAAAGTCTAAAGGGTTGCCGTGCATGTCAGTAACCTTGCCCCCGGCCTCTTGCACAACCAGGGTGCCCGCTGCATGATCCCAAATTTTCTCTCGATAGTCAGGGGTCTTAGGCGAGGGCAGACGCAGGTACAGCGCCGCTTGTCCGGCGGCAACGGCGGCGTACTTGGCCTGGCTATCCATGCGAATGGATGGGGCGGTAATTCCCGCCGCTGCCGCAACCGCCTTTTGCTGAGTCTGATCGCCGTGGCCCGATTCAACACTTTCAACAAAACGCAGGCGCTCTACATCGGTTGCGTTGGCCACGTGAATGGGTTTGGGTGTGCCGCCAGCCAGGGGCATCATGACGGTGCCTTCGCCCCGCACCGCCGCAAATAGCAAACCGGGTTCCTGGCCATCAAAGCTGAGAAAGGGGCAGCCCAGCACCCCGACTTTCAGGTCACCATCGACCACTAGAGCCAGAGCGATCGCATACTGATCACCCCGTAAAAAGCCTTTGGTGCCGTCAATGGGGTCGAGAGTCCAGTAGCGGGATGCAACCTCGCCGTTGCCGTGGTCAATCCAGCTCAGTACGTCGTCATCGGTTGCCCCAGCAATAACGCGGTTAACTTGAGCGGTAACGCTGGCTAAAACTGGCGCTAGGGCTGGCTCACTGAGCGTAGCGGCATCTTCTTCACCCACGACAGCATCTTGCGGAAAGGCCGTGGCCAACGCTCTACAAATAATGGCCTGCGAGCCATAGTCGGCGACGGTCACCGGGCTTTTATCCTGTTTCTCAATTGCCTCGGGCACCATTTCTAATCGCACTGCTTCGCAGAGCGTTGCCGCCTGCCGAACGGCTTCAATAGCAACTTTTCTCTCTTGTTCGTAAGCCATAAAACCTCAGGTTAATTAGGAATATAGTTTTATCTTTATCGTGCCAACGCTCCAGCGTTGACACCACCTCCCCGGACGCTCCTGCGTCTCCTCAGGCGGGGGCGCAGGAGCGCCATTTGAAGCATTCCTCGCAGAGCGCAGGAACGATATGAACAATTAGCCAAGCCATTATGGCGGGCTAAAACGGAAAGGCCAGGGGCGTCACCACGACTGTAATCAGCCAAAACAGCAGATTGATAGGAATACCGACCCGTAAAAAATCGGTAAATCGGTATCCGCCAGGGCCGTAGACCATCAAGTTGGTTTGATAACCAATGGGGGTGGCAAAGCTAGCCGAGGCCCCGACCATAATGGCAATCACAAAGGGCATAAAATCGACGCCTAAGCTCTTGGCCAGGGCGATCGCCACCGGAAAGATCAGCGCCGCCGCCGCATTATTGGTGACAATTTCGGTTAATAGCGTAGTGGCACCATAGACCAAAACTAACGCCACCCAGGGGTTGCTGTCGGCTGGCCCCAGCAACACATCGGCCATTGCTGTCGCCACTCCGGTTGAATCCATCGCTTGCCCCAGCCCCAGGGAGGCCGCAATCACCAGCAGCACCGACCACTCAATGCTCGCAAGAGCTTTGTGGGGAGAGCAACAGCCCGTAGCCACCATCACAACCGCCGCCAAAATTGCCGCATGCAGCATCGACATCCAGCCAAAGGAGGCCAGCACAATCATGCCCAGCATAGTGAACAGGGCTATGGGGGCCTTGTCGTGGTTAATAGGGGTCGAATCGGGCACCGTGCTGACCAGATAGAAATCTTTAGAGGAGCGATACTGAGCCTCAAACACGGGGTTAGCTTCGAGCAGCAGGGCATCGCCAGTGCGCAGGCGAATATCGCCAATTTTGCCCCGCAGCCGCTCGCCGTTACGAGCTACGGCCAGCACCACGGCGTTGTAGCGGGTGCGAAACTCGCCCTCTCGCACCGTTTTGCCAACCAGGGGGCAGGTATCTGAGACAACGGCCTCGGTCAGGCAGCGCCCCAGGCGAGGGGTATCGAGCTTAAACACCTGGTCGGTGGCCGGTTGTAGCCCCCGCAGCCGATGCAGATCAACAATCGAATCGATCGCCCCCACAAACACCAGCTGATCGTCATCGCGCAGCACTTCCTTAGGGCCAACAGCGGGGATGACCTGCGGGCCACGCACAATTTCGGCCAGGTAGAGCCCTGGCAGATGGCGCAGCCCCGCTTGCTCTACCGTTTTACCGGCCATGGGGCTTCCGGCAGGCACGCACATCTCTAAGGTGTACTGACGAGGGTCATCGCTGGTGTTGAAGGCCGACTTGCGGTTGGGCAACAGCCAGCGCTGGGTCAGCAGTAAAAAGATGAAGGCGGCGATCGCGCAGGGCACTCCCACCCAGGCAATATCCAGCAGGCCAATACCGCTGCCAGTGGCATCAATGAGCAGACCGTTGACCACCAGGTTGGTGCTGGTGCCAATCAGGGTACAAACCCCGCCAAAAATTGAGGCATAGCTGAGCGGAATCATTAGCTTAGACGGGTTGATCTTGAGCTTGCGGCACCAGTCCCCCACGACTGGAATAAACATCGCCACAACCGGAGTGTTGTTGAGCACCGCGCTCAAACCCATCACCGGCACCATCAGCCTCACCATCGCTCGCTTTTGGCTTTTGGGCAACCCCAGCACCTGTTGAGAAACCCAGGTCAATCCGCCGGTTTGCTGAAGCCCAGCGACGACGACATAAAGCACCCCCACGGTGACCATACCGGCGTTGCTAAAGCCTGCCAACGCGGTGTCAGCATCCAGAATGCCTGTAATTAACAAGACGGCCAGCCCCCCCAAAAAAACAATTTCGGCAGGCAGGTTGGTGAGGGCATTGGCTCCAAAGGTGAGGGCGATGGTAGCTAACGTCAACCAACCCTGCCACGACAGTCCTAATGATGCGTCAGGGTTGAGGTGCCCCAGAGCAACGACAGCCAGCCCCACCCCAGCCAGGGCTATCCATAATCCATACGAGTTAGGTTTAAATGTTAGTCGCCATTGCCTAATCTGCCTGATTTGCATAGTGCAATGTCTCGCTTTAATAAATGACTAAAGACTATTTTCAGGACACATCAAACAGAGAGATTTTGTTCCATCGAACCCGCCGAAAGCTCGATCATACGTAGGGTGCGTTCCCGGCCCCAGACTGACTCTGCAAACAGGCAAAATCTCTGCCCTGGCCGTAACGCACCGCTTACATCAAGGGAGCATCTCGATACGGTAATACGCTTTGCCCTGGCCGTAACGCACCGCTTACGTCAAGCGAGTATCTCGATACCGTAAGCGGTGCATTGCGGCCCCAATGCAGAATTTGCGAGGCCTTGCGCGGATTTCTAGGCCGAGAATGCACCCTACACATGGAGCAGACTCTGGGAAAAAGCGCACCTTTGACCGGCAGAAGAACGCGGCTTAAACCAACGCCTCGGCCCGTCGGTGGGTTTGCAGATAGGGCTGCAGCGCCGCCATCACCTTAGCGACGCTTTCTTCCAAGGTTTCCTGGTGAGTTTGGCAATTAATGTCAGGATTTAGCGGTGCCTCATAGGGGTCGTCGATGCCGGTAAAGCCTTTGATTTCACCTGCTCTGGCCCGCTTATACAGCCCTTTGACATCGCGCTCTTCGCACACGTCGAGCGGGGCGCTGACATAAACCTCTAAAAAGTCGCCAATGCGATCGCGCACTTCCTCACGCACCTCCCGGTAGGGCGAAATCGCTGACACCAGCACAATCACACCGTTGCGTGTTAGCAGGTGAGAGACAAAGCCAATTCGACGAATATTTTCATCGCGATCTTCTCGGCTAAACCCCAGCCCTTTCGTTAAATTAGTGCGCACAATGTCGCCATCCAAAATTTCTAGGCTATAGCCCTCGCTCTTCAGCTTTTCGGCCAGAGCCTGGGCGATCGTAGATTTTCCAGCACCGCTCAACCCGGTAAACCAAACCGTTACACCACGCTGTTGCATAATATTTCTCACACTATTAAACAGTAGGGTGGGCACTGCCCACCATCAGTCTTCGCAGTAGTCAGTGGCAGGTTGGGTGAAACAACGTGAAACCCAACAAGGGTTGGGATCGTTGGGTGCCGCTGCGCTCCACCCAACCTACAGCCTCAAACGAGGGGTTCTTAGCTCACCCCGGCGGGCACCTGCATAGCGCGGGCTAGCTCAGCCGCCACCTCAGGACGGGAGAACTGCGGCGGTGGCAGCTCACCCCGGCGCAGCATTTCGCGCACTTTGGTACCCGACAGGTGAACTCGTTCCTCGGGGGAGCTGGAGCTGGTTTTGCTGGTAGCCATCTGCTCGGTGCGGGTGCAGTAAAAGGCGTGCTCAAACTTCATGGGCACAATGCCCAGTTCCCCTGGCTTAAACTCATCGAAGATGTGCTGGGCGTCGTAGGTGCCGTAGTAATCACCCACCCCAGCATGGTCGCGACCCACAATAAAGTGGGTGCAGCCGTAGTTTTTGCGCACCAGAGCGTGGAAAATGGCTTCGCGCGGTCCGGCATAGCGCATCGCCGCCGGGTTAATCGCCAAAATCACCCGGTCTTCAGGGAAGTATTTTTCCAGCAAAATTTCGTAGCAGCGCATGCGCACATCGGCGGGGATGTCGTCGCTTTTGGTCGCTCCCACCAACGGGTGCAGAAACAGTCCGTCTACGGTTTCGAGCGCACATTTTTGAATGTACTCGTGGGCACGGTGGATGGGGTTGCGGGTTTGAAAGCCCACGATGGTTTTCCAGCCCTTGGCCTCAAACATAGCCCGCGATGCTGCGGGGTCAATTTGATACTGAGGAAACTGCGGGTGGGGCTGACGCTCTAGTAGCCACACCGGCCCGGCCAGGTTTACTTCGCCCTGGGCGTAAACCACGGCAACGCCGGGGTGCTTGTCTTCGGTAGTGCGATAGACCTGCTGGGCTTCGTGGGCTTTGTCGTAGGTGTACTTTTCGGTTAGCTCCAGTACACCAATGAACTCACCGCGCTCGTTGTCGAGACGCACCAGGGTGCCCTCGTTTAGGCTATCGGCTACGTTTTGAGAGACCGACAGGGTAATGGGTACCGACCAGGGCAGCCCGCTGGATAGATACATGTCGTTGACTACGCCGGTATAGTCGGCCTGGCCCATAAACCCGGTCAGGGGGCTAAAGGCCCCGATTGCAATCATTTCGAGGTCGGACTGCGATCGCGCATCGAGCTGCACCCGAGGCAGCACGTCTGCTTGAGATAAAAACTCCTGGCGCTGGGCCGCAGTAGCCGTACGATTGATCAACTCACCGCCGTGGGGGGCAATTGTAGAATTCAATGGCTTCAAAACAACCTCCTTTAGAGTTATCGGGTTAGCGTCAGGGTTGTACCCACCTCCACCGCCTCAGACAGTGACGGTTGGCTCAGCCCACTGGCGTCAAACCCCTAGTGCTTTACATCTAAAACTTTCGATAGCAGCACCAAACTACAGCTTTCGCCGGTTCTACTTTGATTTAGCTCAAATCTGAGTAGAACAACGATGCTAAATATCTTTACGTCCATCCATTAAAGGCTCAGGCTAAATCTTCAAATCTCTCAGTATTTTTCCTGAGGTTTAGCGTTACCTAAGCCTTTATTAAAGATATTGAAAACAGTCCGGATTTAGAAACTGCCGGATTAATTAACTGTTACGGCATCGCGATCGCGCACCCACAGATTAACGATGCTTACCTCAGCAAAAGGGCTACCGAACAAACAGGCTTAAATCTGTTTGCTAAACCTATCGCCGCATTTTCTTGGTGCTGCGCATGCCACCTCGCCCTTTTGCGCCCGCCGACAGACGGCCTAGGCTAAGTAAGCTAATACCTACTACCGCAAAGTTACTGGTGCTGGCCACCCCACTTCGCGTAATGCTAGTTTTAGCGTTTTGCCGAAGGGTTTCAGCCTGGGTCTCAATTGCCCGCACCGCATTGGTAAAATCATCCTCGGTGGCGTTGGCGGTAATTTCAGGATTAGAACGACTGGCTTCAACCTGAGTTTCTAACTGTGAAACCTGGTTGCCAATATTGGCGATCGTTTGAGAATAAAGCGCAAAACTATCCCGCACAACCAGCATGCCCATAAGCAAGAAGAATGCGCCCAAACCTAACGATAGGTAGGCCAGTAGTTTTCGCAGGCCCTGACTTTCCCAGGCGCTATAGATTAAAAGGGCAATACCAATTAGCAACACAATGCTGCGATCGCCCATTTGTAGTAGCAGCCCGACTCGCCAAGCTGTACCCGCCCCCAGCGGAAAGACGAGAGCTGTCATATCGACAACAAAGCCCACAATACAAGTCATACCGACAATACGGGCAATACCTTGACCATCTACAAAGCTAGAAGAAACTGAATTCGAAGCACCAACCATATCAAAACTCCCGGTACATATCGCTGAGATTTAGGGCAGCAGGAGAGCCACTAAGTGAGTGCTCTTGACCAAACAACAGGGCGCTGTCATGGCAATACCTAACGCCCCAACCTCTCGTAGTCGCAGGTTGAGGCGCTACGCTGCACGACAGCGCATCCTACAGGTCATTTAGAGGCTACTTAGACTGCGGCCTTACCGAGCTTTTTTCGCTAAGCTGCGCCTAGTTCCGCCAGATTTTACGCAACTTTACTAAATATTTATGGGTTGGATATCCCTGCAAAGAGGTAAGTCTGATTACCTATACGACGCATTTCGACTCCGCTCAATGCTCGATCCGTTGCTGAGCAAGGGGTTGAGCACAGTCGTTCACGACGTGTCTCCCGCAGGGAGAAAACCCGGAAGCTTAAGCCGGGTTTAATTTGACCATCCTACTTATGTAAAAGCCTCTACCACAGTGGCAGAGGCTCCTGTAGCTTAACTACGCCGCTTGTTTTTGGTTGAATTACCCCTTGCTGGCTTAGAGCAGCTAAGCGAAGTAATTGGCAGCGTTTAATGTACCTGCGTTAGCATCCCCTCCGACCATTCGCAGCCCGGTGATATCGGCCACCAGATCGGTATTTTTAGAAAAGGCAGCGGCACCGTCGTTGATCGATAAAAACGTGCGGCTTCCCCAACGGAAAAACACCGCCTGGTTTGCTGCCATGGCCTGCGCTCCACTGGCAGACTGGTTTTTATCGCTATACGCAGCTAGAGCCGCCTGCTCTAGCGTCGTGCCAGTCTTCAAGCCAGCATTGAACACGCCCGTTGGCCGCTCAGACGTGAGCAAATTTTGGTTGTAATCAAGCTGAATGCGATCGCCTTGGGTGGCATCAAACCCAACAATGCGATCGAGCGCCGCCAGGGTTGACTGGCTCAGAGCCTCGGCCTGCGATCGCCCCGTATAGACAATGCGATCGGCCCCGGTACCGCCGGTCAGGGTATCGGCCCCGCCCAGGCCTAGAAGGGTATCGCTGCCGCCGCTGCCCAGGAGGCTATTGTTGGCTGAAGTACCCAAAAGAACGTCGATGCCGCTGCCGCCAGTCGTCGGCAGTCCGCCGCGCTCAAAGGCACCCACATCGGCTAGAGAATCGCGGCCAAACTGGCGCTGGTCTTGCGCGGGCACCCCAGTGCCTTTAACGCCGACATTGATAGCAGGACTACCTGCCAGCAGCGGATGCACCAGGTCGTCGCCAATCTTCATCAGCGGTCCTAGCTGCGGATCGACAATGCGACTGCTGGCCGCCACTCGTTTGCCAGACCCGCTGGGGGCCGGAAACTCAATGTTGCCGCCGCCATCGCGGGGAGGATAACCAACCTGATTTTGGCTGCGATCGCCTGCTGTATTAAATGCCACAATTGAGTTACGCAGGGTAATCGACCCCTTGTTGCTGTAGTTCATCCACAGCGCCCCATTGGCCCGTCCGGCTACATTGCCAACAATTGTGGCATTAGTGATATTGACCGGGGCAGCCGCATCCGTATTGAGAAACATCGCGCCGCCAGCGTCTTTGGTCACCCGATTTGCAGAAAAGGTGCTGTTAGTAACAGCGACGGCCTTCTTAGTCTGAACCCAAAGGCCACCCCCCTGGATCTCCGCCACGTTGTTGGCCATACCCACGTTATGCAGGGTAACCAGACCACCGTTTGCCTCTATCCCACCGCCGCGAGCCAGATTTTTACCGCTCAGGCTAACCGTATTTTTCAGCAGCGTGCTGTTTTCGACCACTAGTTTGTCTGAGCCATAACCCCAGGCGTAGATCGCGCCGCCGCCACCCTTAGCCCGATTGCCTTCAAACCAGCTGCCCTGAATCTGAACGGTGCCACCGCTGGTGGTGCCGGGGCCGCCGGGGCCAGCCCCATCGCTAAAAATCGCGCCGCCGCCGTTGCCAATGGCGGTATTGTCTTTAAAGACTGAGTTTTTGACCCTCACTGGCATTGAGATGTTGTAAAGCGCGCCGCCGTTGAAGCCCCGATTGTTGGTGAACCGAGAGTTTTCGATCACCAAAAAGCCGGAGCCGCCCGTTCCGCCCGCGCTGTTGGTCGAAATGGCCCCGCCGCTCTTGCCATTGTTGGTCAGGCTGCCATCGTTGCGGTCGAAGACACTATTTAAGATGGTGACCTGAGCCCCAGACCCCACCTGAAGCGCCCCGCCCCGCCCTGCCTTGTTGTTCTTAAGGAGGCTGTCAACCAGCGTAATCCGAGCAAAATTGCTGGCGTTGATGGCACCCCCCATACCGGGCACTTGGGCTCCCTTACCGTTGCCATTGATCAGGGTTAATCCCTTAAAGGTCGCCTTAATAGGCGTTTGAGAGGTTCCAACCTGAAAGATGCGGCTCGTGTTGTTGCCGCTGATAGTGAGGTTGGCAATTCCAGTGGCATCAATAGTTACGTCTCGATTGAGTACAAGCTCACCACTGGTCAGTTTGATGGTCTGATTCGCCAGCCCCGACGCAAACCTAATTACGCTGCCTGCTGGTGCCGACGCTAGGGCTGCCCGTAATGAACCTGCCCCGCTATTGGCGGCGTTAGTCACGGTTATTGTGGACAGGTTGCCAGCATAGCTGGTCTGGGCTTCGGCACTAAACGCAGTATTGGCCTCAACTTGGCCAGTTACCAGCTCAAACTTCCAGTCTCCGGCGGCACCGGTGATGTCATCAGAGGCGGCAACATCAGCTCCGGTCAGCTGGCTAAAGCGGTTCACAAACGACTGACCCACGCTGCCAGCGCCAACATCGCAACCGTAGAGCAAAATATCGGCGGTGGCAGATAAAGCGCTGCGCCAGTTGCCTAAAGCCGCACCGTAAGCATTGAGGCTATCGCCGCTGAGGGTAGTCGCCCCTAGCCGCAGGCTACCCGCCTCACCGTGGGAAACAATGTGGATGCTGTCTAGCTCGGTGAGCGATCGCAGGGTTTCGGTAATCTGACCAAGACCATCTCTAGCCGAGTCAAGAAAAACAATATCTAAGCCAGGTAATTTACCTTCCAGTAGGGTATCAACATCGGCTACAGCACCATCAATAAAGACAATACCTTTGCCACCAGCGGGAACACTTTGAGTCGTCATTTTTTCTCCAGGGAATCTGCGTCAAATGTCGTCTCATCGTGTGCTCCAAAAATCAAGAAATTACCTTTTGATTCAAATTCAAAAAGCTTTTTCAGTCCAAAAACTAACACAAAGCTTGAATCATGGCAAATTTATTTGCCCTCAAATTAAAATCAGGAAAGAAACAATGATTTTTAGCAAAAACACGTGAGACAACCCAAAAGCACGGGTAGATAAAGCCCTGAATAGTGAAGGAAGAGGAAATTGCGATCGCATCGACAACAACCAGTTCGTTCAACTATATGGGTTTAGACTAACTTTATAAAATCTTTAAAGTCGTCCGTACAACTACCGTCTTTATCTCTTGCACGTATCAAGCCTGTTTCTGTATTTTTGCTGGTGCTAATCGAACCTATCTAGCCACAAAAAAAGGGCGTAGCATAACTACACCCTTATGCGTTAAGAACGCTCGTCAAATCATTAAAGACAAGCTTTACGCCTCTTCAGCAGCATCACCCTGCTTTTTGCGCAGGGCCGCTACGCCAAGCCCCAGCAAACCGGGCAGCAGCGCCGGAGTCGGCACCACACCAGGATTACCGACTCCACTGGCATCGCCTAGCGTTATCCCATCGACAACGCCCTCGATACCTTGGTATCTGACGTAGAAATTACTCAGGGTAAAAGAAGTCACCCCAGGGGCGTTAAAGGCCAGGGTTGGCGAGAAGGAAAAAGAGTTGCCCTGTAGGACACCGCCGCCGCCACCGGCAGTGCAATTGTTGGCATTGCCGCCACCCTTGAAACAAATATCCAGGGAGCCGCCAGGGAAAATACCAGGTGTCTGGCCAGAAGCTTTGACAGTGCCATCACCGTTACTGCCAGCAAAATCAAAGGTTCCTTGACCGCTGGGAGTTGATACATCAAACCCGAAAATAGAAATTCTGGAATCCGTGATTCCTCCACCAGAATTGTTATTTACGATGATGTTGAACTGAGCCGCGTCAGACGAGAAATCAGTCAGGGTTAGGATAGCTTCCGCTTGTAGATCCTGCGTTTTGAGAGGATCTGAAGCATTATTTGCGCCAATTAGTCCACCGTAAAAAAATACAGTGAATGGTGTGTTTAGGCTTGTACTGTCCAGCGTAATTGTATTGGCATCGTAGTCAAAACTCAGAGCCTGTGCTGACTGGGCTGACAGCAGGTCGGCCCCTACCATAGCGCCAGTGGCCAAGGCCGCCAACAAAATCGAACTTGAAATAGATTTCATAGTCCTCAAAAGGGGTATTGGTGAACAAAGATCAGGAATGTCAGCGGACAATATTTTGTCTGAGCATTCTGATCAAAAATACAGGACATCAGCACTCGCACTGGAAATTGAGACTTTTAATGCCTCGGACACAGTGTCCTTGCCTATATGTCCTAGCTATTGCTGGTAGTGCCCCTTAAATCAAGAACTAGCGTTCATGGATTTTGGTAGTGCAAGAAAATTGGTTTTTGTTTCTCAGTATTTACCCATAAGGCAAGTATAAGCTGATCTCCGTACAAATGCTAGCCCCAAACTCGTGCTTCACCTAAGCTCTACAAACATAGCTTTTCTCTAATATAGCTCTATCTCTAGCCTAAGAATAGAAATTAAAAGATTCCCAGTCATCACAAGAACTGATTAGTAGCTAAAACAGCGTTTAATCCTAGTAGCAGAACACTCGTTCGGCTAAATTTCAGCCACCCTTAGTTTGAACAGAGTAACCTAATCAGCGCTCAATTAAGTCTTAGATTTTACAGCTTTTTCAGAGCGCTCAATCAGCGCCATCATTGCGTAATAGTATACCGTGAGCAAAACTCCAACAAAAATTTGGCCACCCCAAAAGCCGTGCCAAAAATTAAACCACCACTCGCCCCAGTACACGTGGGCAATAGTCACCAGCATCAGCCGAGGAATGTTAAACACCAGGGAAATTAGCGCAGCAACCACAATCAGCGCTGCCATCTGGCGAGGCTTTTGCTTGTATAAAATTCCCATAATGAACCCGGTTGCCGCAATTGAAAGCGCCATATCGAGGCCATTGCAACCCCAGCCCACCTCAACCGCGCCTTCCGGGAACGTAATATAAACCCCTTGCTGCACGGCGGGAAACCCAATTGCCCGCATCGCTACCGCACTGACCTCGGCCATCTTTATTTCTAAAAATTGGTAGGGGGCAACAAAATCCCAAATAAAGCGAGATACAAACCCAATCCGCGGATAGGTGGTTAGACCAATCAAAAAGGTTGGCACCCAAAATTGCCGAAATATACCTGCTCCCCAGGTGCTACAGGCTATGCCAGCTAAGATAATCATCCACAAAAATGCCTGTGGCCACAGCGCGAAGCGGCAAAAAGGGAATAGCCCTGCTCCAGCTACAATCAGCAGATGGCCTAGCAGTCGATCTTCCTCGGAAGCCTGTAATTTATTCAATACAGCGCGGCGATTCCAGAGTTCGGCACCCGCTAACAGCAGCATACACAAAATCAAGAACCAGCCCACCTTGCCCTGCAAAACTCTAGGCACTAGGTAGCCTATCCAGGCGGGTAGATAGCCCAAACCAACCGTTAGACCCAGCAACACAAATCGCCCGTGGCGATCGCTTGCAAGCGACGTAAACCAGGCTAGGGCAGGTTGCAGATATGTTTGCAGCTTCATAGGTCAAGAGTTATGTACTGCGAGTAGCCTTAGTACCAAAGCGACCCAGGCTTAAAAACCCCAGCCCAAGAACAATCTGGCTGCCTAAAACTGACACCATTGACTTGGTTGTGGTGCTGCGGGCAGTTTGCTTAAAGTCGCTGGCCTGGGCTTCAATCTGAACCAGTTCTTCATCCAGACGGCTCTGGGTGATTTCGGGAGGAAGGTCCGCAGATTGAATTTGGGATTGCAGTTGCTCAAGTTGGCTATCAATGTTGCCCAAAGCCTGATTTTGAAGCGTCAACGCATCCCGAATAACCAGTACTCCTGACAGCAGAAATAAAACACCACCAATCAGACAAACCAATGCCAGAATACGAGCCAGCGATCGCTGCTCTAAGCTGCCATATAAAATCAGCCCCGTTCCCAAAAACAGCAGAATTCCGCGTCCGCTAACCTGCTCCATAAGTCCAACCCGCCACTCTAAAGCCATCGGATCAGGTGGAATGGCAGATGTCAAAATATTGAGGATAAACCCAACGATACAAGCGATACCCACAACGGTAAAAACAGCCTTGGCTGTGTAGAGTGGGCCATTTGGTGTTGAGGCAACGGAAATTCCAGGGATACTGGTCATAGTGAAGATCAAAGGTAAACGCAACGTAGAGGCAAACGCGTCGCCTCAGCCATTTCTACAACAACATTCTGCGTTGGCAACCCAAACCCGGATGCTTTTGGATGGGCCAAGCAGACTAAGCAAGAAATTTATGAATCTAAAGTTTCAAGGGAATTAGTCACCTGTTGCCGAAGGCGATGCTGAGCCAGAGAGAATCGTGCTTGTCGTGCCTCCCGCGCCTCATGCCACTGCAATCCCAGCAGAATAGCAATAGTGACTACCTGACCTGGTTCCTCCATTTGGGTCAAAATGAAGCCAAACACCACTGTACTCAGCAGAAAGAACTTGCCTGCGTCATCTACACAGAACCAGCGCCAGGCTACGTAGGCCAGGTATAGGTAGCTAAATAGGCCCAGAAAACCCAGATCGCCCCAAATACCAGACCAGGTAAATAGAGGAAAATACACTGTAGATTGTCGAGCAATCCAGCCGCTGGTGACAACGTTAAACACGGCTTCTGAGGCCGGATGAGTCGTTGAACCCAGCGGGGCTAGCAGGCTGGCATAGTCTCTCAAGATCCATCCCCCCAGTCGACTGACGCTGTGGCCAGGGCCGAGACCAAAAAACCAGTTCAGCAGCGATGTATAGTAGGTTGGAATAATGCGAAATGCAGCGGTTTTAGTCAGAGTTGCTTCGCCGTCTGGTCCATACAGTCCATCGCGCAAAATCCAGTTGCGATAGGGGGCCAAAAAGGCGTAGTCGAGGTTAACCACCGCCCAGTAAAAGACGCCAATTAAAACGGCCATCACCATGGCGTAGATCACCAGCTTGCGAAAGTACTGCACCTTAGTGAGCACCAGCAAGACTCCCCCTCCCATGAGAGCGAGAAATACCTGCTTTGAGTCTGAGATTTGGGTCTGAAGAATTCCTGCAATAAGTAGAGAACTACGTATCCACAGCGGCTTTTGTTTATAGTAGTTAAGTACGTACAGGCCCACATAAATGGTTACCGTACAGGAGATGTAGTTGCCTGCGCTGCCACCACCACCGCCAAAAACCCCGGCAATATTATCCTGTACCGTACCTCCATCGGGTTTAGGGTATAACCCTACAGGAATAAAGATCCACTGAATAAAAGCCAATCCAACGTTAGAAATCGCAAAGATCAGAATCCATCGGCGGAACCGTTCCAGATTTTTTCCGGTTAAGGGGGCCATCACCATGGCTGCCAACAGCATGTAAGGCTCAGCCAAAATTATGAAGTAGATAAAAACATTAATAAAGCCTGCCCGGTTGAGTAAGGCACTAGCCATCATAACAGCTAGCAAAAGACCCACCGCGAAGGATAGATCTCTGACGATCCTGGCCTGCACGCGATCGCGTAAAGGAGCCGTTAGCAGCACAACTCCAGTTATCAAAGGGATGAGCGCAAAATGCACAAAATTAAGCGCCGATGGAGCCCCAAAATTTGTCAGTAGGCGAGGGTAAAAAATCGTAGCGTAGCCCCACAGCAGTAGGGTTACAGCCCTCAGTCGTCCTTTATTCTTTGAAAATAGAACTGGTGTATACATAGTCTAGGTAAATGCCCTGGAATAGTGATTTTAGGCTTGCTAGCGAACGAGACTGTACAAGTCCAGATAGTGCTGAGCAACGGTTCTTTTCAAAAAAGCAGGATTGATGTAGCTCTCCCTCGGCACTGGCTGAGCCAAACGACGTTCTATGGCCTGTACCAGGTTTGATACTGGCGTCTCAGCCAGGGAAAAATAACGACAATGGGGAGAGGCAATCTCATGAAATATAGGAATGTCTGAGCAAACAACCGGACAGCCAAGGGATTGAGCTTCTACCAGGGGCAGACAAAACCCTTCCGTGGAAGAAGGCATCACAAACAGTTGGGCATGTTCGTACAACCATCGCAGTTCGCCGTCGCTCAGACCCGATAAAAACCGCACCTGCCCCTGTAGATTGAGGGTTTGCACCAGCTGATAGAGTGCGTCGGTTTCAGGGCCGTTGCTGCCAACCAGCAAAAGCTTTGTGCATGGGGTCAGCCGCGAGTTATGCCTGAGCTGGGCGTAGGCCTGAATTAATAGATTTAAATTTTTATTCTTGCGGTGCTGGGCCACCCCCAATAGAAACGGCTTGTCGGCATCGCGGCCAAGCTGAGCTGGCGCTACAGGTTCACCTTCGGCAAAATCTACTGAGTTGTAAATTACTCTGAGTGGCTTTTGGGCAGACAACGCAGGAAAGTAAGCCTTTAGAGCACTGAGGGTAACTTGAGACACACAGGAGATGCCGTGGCACTGACTGACGCACTGCCGCAAAAACCCCTGGTTGAACCAAACCTGCGGGTAGCCAAAATTTTGTGGGCACTCGTAGGGGTACAGATCGTGAACAGTCGCAACCACTGGAGCTTTAAACCAGCGGTGAATAATCGGAAACGGAAACGAGAGATGCACGATATCAGGCTGGAGTTGATTAGCCAGGCGAGGGAGTTCTTTCAGGAACCAAACGTTGCGGCTAACAGAACTATTTTTGATATCAACGTCAAGCAGCTTAATTTTAGGCGAGCCTAGATCAAAGCTGTTGGCAAAGTAGTCAACTTGCCAACTGCCGATAATCACGGTTACCTGGCTAACTTCAACGCGATCGGCCAGGCACTGGGCCAAATTAACCCCGTGGCGGCAGACCCCAGTTGGTCTTTCCGGTCGATGGAGAACGGGAATCAGAATATGCATAGGCGTCTTAGCTCACCTCGACGGCGACAGGGCGGGCGGTAGCCTGATAGAGGTGATCTAGCCGTTCTCCCACGACCCGCCAGCCATAGTTTTCGCTGACTAGGGTACGCCCGGCAGTCCCCATGGCTTCCCGCAGGGCAGGGTCTTGGGCTAGACAGACCATCGCTTCGGCCATGGTTTTAACGGTTTGGGCCGGGGTCTGGGCCGCAACTTTGAACCCGGTTTCTGCCGTCACCTGCACAGCTGGGCCGCCCAAATCAAGGCAAATCACGGGCCTGCCGGCAGCCATTCCTTCAATACAGACCCAACCGCCTGAGTCGTGCAGGCTGGGGTGCACCAGCACGTGACACTCGCTCAACTTTTCGAGGGTTGCCTCGCGACTGAGGCGACCCCAAAATTTGACGCGATCGGCCACTCCAAGGGATTGCGCCATTGTCTGTAGAGCCTGAAGTTCAGGTCCATCACCCACCAGCCAGTATTCGGCACTGGGCAGGTTGGCCTCAGCAAAGGCCCGCAGCCCCAGGTGGTAGCCTTTCCAGTGCAGCAGCCGCCCCATGCTAATAAACCGCACGGGTGCATCAGGGGGTAAGGCATACTGCCGGAGTGCCCACAACTCGTCTTCGAGGAGGCCAACCTCGGGCACGATTTGAACCTGTTGTGCCCCCATCTGGCGCAGTCGGGCGGCGGTATCGGTGGTGGTAGCCCTTACCACAGCGCTCTTTTGAGCGGTGAGGCGGGCGAAGGGATCGATCTCGCCCAGTTTACGCACCAGATCGCGGCCCAGTTCGTAGAACCGCGCCCGCAGGCTAAAGTCTTGCCAAAACGGAGCTGGGGCGGTTTCACCGCCGCCAACTGGTCCCCAGATCAAGGGGATGGGCAAAAAGGCCAGAAAACTAGGGCTGGAATATTTGACGAAGGTGACGTGGTGGGCCAGATCAAAGCCGATGTCTTGGTGCAGCTTTTTGGCGACGAAATAGGCTTGAATCTGCCACAGGTAGTAGTGAATTTGCATGGCCCCCGACTGGCCCCACCGCATGCTGTCCTGCCAGAAGGGCAGCGTAAAGTAGACAAAGTGTAGGTTGGGTACCGGGTTGCGAGCCAGCTCGGCCTCGATCGCAGCTTTGCTTTCGTCGGGTCGAGTCAGAACCCAGACCTCGTGGCGCTTGGCGACTTCGCGGGCCACGTTCCAGCCGACGCCCCGCTCGGAGCCCCGCCCAGGTTCGCAGGAATAAGCAGAGATTAGGACCTTCATCGGTACGCTCTTTTAAGCTAGTGGGACAGGGTGGGAACGGTTGCAGACCGGGCCGGGGGCATCTCGGGCTGACCAACATTGGGGCTGAGGCCGCGCCGCTGGCGAATGCGGTTGGCCACCTGAATAAACGACTGCACTGCAAAGTTCAGGTCTTGGCCATCAAAAACCTCCATGGAGCGCTGGCTGTAGCGCTGGCGAGTTTCGGCATCAGCCATATCGACCATTGCGGCGGCTAGGGCGCTGACGCTGCCATAGCGGTACACCAGACCGTTGTGGCGGTGAACCACGGTGTCGCTGTAGCCCCAGTTGCCGCAGCGATCGCTCAAAATAGGCGGGCAGCCAGAGGCCATCGCCTCTGACACCACCAGCGGGTGAGGGTCGATGCGCGAGGTACACACAAAGCAGTGCATGGCGGCATAGTAGAGCGGCAGCTCCGACTGGTTGACAAATCCCACGTTGATGACTTCGCCGTTGAGCTGGGCCAGGCGCGCGTTGATCTCAGGCTCCAGATCGCCGCCGCCCAGCATAATGCCGCGCATGCGAGGATTTTGCTGGTGAGCCTTGACGATCGCCTCAATAAATTCAAACGGCGACTTGCGCTCGATGTATTTGGCCACAAAGCCGTAAAGCAGCGTATCGTCGTCCCAGGCATGCTGGCGATGAACGCGCTGAATGTCAGCCTGGCGGTGGGTGATCGTTTGGCGGTAGCGATCGCCATCTACCGGATGACAGCCCCGAATAATTTTGTCGTCGGCAATGCCGTAGTGGCGGAGGTGAATTTCGTTGTGGTCCCCGCAGGAGAGCCAATAGTCAGCTAAATTCATCATCCAGGGGTACATGAACGACATCACCACCCGTCGCGGTCGGCTATAGCGCCCGTCAGAGAGAATCGTGGCGTCGTTTTGCATAATCAGCGGAATGCCTCGCAGCTTGCAGAGCAGCGCCGTCAATCGGTAGGAATAGTTGACAAAGCTTTGCATAAATACCGCATCAAAATTTTGCGGCGTTAGCTGGTCAATCAGCTCTGGGCTAATGATGGTTTTGCGGCGGGTGCCGGGTACTTTGCCAGAGAGATCTTTCAAGTAGTGATAGTCATAGCCGCTGAGCAAATCCACATCCCAAGCCTGGGCGCTATTGCCCAAAAGTTTATCCCCAGCCTGCTGATTTTCAGCCGAGAGATACAGCACCTTGACCGATAAATTAGGCTGCTCACTCAGCTTTTTCCACAGTGGGCCATGGTGCTGCGTGGGGTGAGTAAACACTACCCCCAGGCGAAATGGCGTCGTCATAGTTCTTATTCCTTACGTATAGACAGCGGGGCTAAGTAAGTAGATCTGATTATCTATAAAACGCATTTCGACTTCGCTCAATGCTCGATCCGTTGCTGGGCAGAGGGTTGAGCGGAGTCGTTCACGACGTGTCTCTCGAAGGGAGAAAACCCGGAAACTTAACTGGATTTAGGTTGGCCCTCCTACTTATATCTAAAGCGTTATAACTACCAATCAAGACTGGTTTCGTAGCCCAAATCAATCAGTAGCTCGCCAGCAACTCGCTTAAACGCTTGTTTGTGGGAGTCTTTAAAGTATTTTTGCCAGCCGCCAATTGAGCCTTTGCCGCCTTTGACGTAGGTGTGTGACTCTTCCGGGTTCATGGCTCGCGACGAAAACCGGGTTTCAATCTCGTTTTTAGGCACCGACACCCCAAGATGATCTAAGATTTGCTCGACCCGGTACAGACGCTTATCTTCAGAACCGCCGCCCCGTTCGCCGACTAAATCTTCAAACCGAATAGCGAGGGTGTCGGCCTGGCTCAGCCAGCCCTTCCACCGCATAAAGTCTTGGCCGATATCGGGTTGTGAGAGGTTTGAGCCCAAGGGCGAGCCGAGAGGAACCCCCTCAATAGTGTGCATGAGCTGCTGGTCAAAATCCGGCAGCTGGCGATACAGCGGGTGCAGAAAAATGCGCTCTTCTTTAGTCACCCAGCGGGCGTGGGACACGGCCACATCGCGTAAATCTCGGTAGATAAAGAACAGCTTGCAGCGATGCTCGCTAAAGATATTGAGCACCTCGTCGCTATACATGAGGTGACTGCGAACAATAGACTGGCTCGGGGCCGAACCAATCTTCCAGCGAATGTGGGCTGGAGTGTTCATGATGCCGCACAGGGCCTGCACCGAAACGATGTCATCCCACTGCTTTAGGCCCGGAATTGAATAGAGAATTTGATACAGTAAGTGGGTGCCGCTTTTGGGATAAGAATTACAGATAACAAGCTGTTTAGATGCACCTGGGCTAGTAATTTTTTCTTTAAGGTACCGGCTTAGAAACAGTGTATCTCTAGCCTGAAGTCGAAGACTATTCTTTAATAGGTAACTCAATGGGGCATCCCTCCTTGGCGTTGGCAACACAACTCAGCTCTAAGCGACCTGGCTCCAATCGACGGTCTCATCCCTTTTTCAGGACATCGAGGTAGGCATCCGTAATCTTTTGGGCGGTTTTTTCCCAGGTAAATAGCTTTATTCTCTCCAACCCTCGCTCTACCAGGGTGTAGCGCAGCTGAGAATCGTCCCACAGCTGTCGCACCGCTTGGGCGATCGCCCCCGCATCCAGCGGGTCAACCAGCAGGGCCGCCTCCCCTGCCACCTCTGGCAGCGCGGTCACGGTTGAGGTCACGACAGGGGTGCCGCAAGCCATGGCCTCCAGCACTGTCAGACCAAACCCTTCATAGATTGACGGAGCCATCAGCACGTCGGCGGCACTGTAAATCTGGTTTAGGGTAGCCAGGTCGGGCTGCCCTAGATAGCTGACATGCCCCTGGAGGCCGTGGTCGTCAATCCACTGCCGCTGGGCAGGGGTAAAGTCGCTGCCCACCTTCCAGAGATGCACAGGCATGCGATCGCGCAGCTGCGCTAGAGCCTGAAGAATGCCCTCCAGGTTTTTGCGGGGATTGTTTGACCCCACATTGAGCAGGCAGCAGGTGGGTTCGCTCAGGCCGTAGCGCTGCCGCACCAGGGCGCGATCGCCCGCCGACTGTAGCCCCAAACCAGGGTTAACCCCGTTGGGGGTGACGGTCATCTGCTGGGGCGGAATGCCCAAATGGTGGGTGACGTCTTTGGCCGTGTAGTGGGAGACGGTGAAAATGCGATCGGCCTGGGCCATACCGCGCAGGGCGTACTTCCAGGTGGCCATGCTCACCCAGGGCAGCCTGGCCCGGCCCTGAAACCAGTCGGGGCGAACTAAGTTAATAATGTCATGGCAGGTGACCACCGTCGGCAGCCCCAGGCGGGCCAGACGCGGCACCAGGTAGCCATCGCTGTGGTCGATGATGTGGACAATATCGGCCTTGAGGTGCCGCAGCGATCGCGGGTAGCACCAGTAGCGCTGGTAGTACTTGTGCAGCCCCCCTCGCCAGGATTGCTGCACCTGCCGCAGGGCGTCACCGGCCGGAGCAATTTCCACAAAATCCCAATCGGGCCGCACGGCCCTGAGCGCGGCTACCACTGCATCGGCATAGATATCCATGCTGACTGAGGCTCCGGGAGCCCGCCGCAAAATAGCAATACGCATAGGAATTAAAATAAAAACAGCAGGCTCAAAGCACAAATAACCGCCCTAACAACCCCAAAAGAGGCTGAATGCGGTTGAATACCTGCCCTTGCCGTAGAACTCAGCGTGCTGTGCCCTAGCAAGTTACAGGTCGTATAGCCATCGCCAGAGCGGTTAAGACACAATCGATACCCTTGAAGCAATGGCTATACGCCATTGCGATGCCCCAATGTTTACCGTGGCAAGGGTCAGTGTCCTAAGCACAATGACCATAAATCAGAGTGAACAAACTCAAGCTTCAGATCATGTTCTGTGGGGTGAGCCAACTTCAGCTCAACCTAGCTCGGATCAGACCTCACCACCCCAGCCCCCGCAGGAGCACTGACTAGACTGCGCACCCCCGTCAACAGTCGCTGAACCGCCTGAGGCCGCTGATGGGGGGCAAACAACCACACGATCGCAGGTTTAGCCAACGTGCCTGGCATCAGCCCCACCCACAGAAACCAGAGGCTAAAAATTAGCCGTTTAGGAGCGTTGTAGTCGGAGTAGCGCCACAGGGCGCGAATGCCCAGCCAGGTCAACCGCCAACGAGTGTCGCCCGGTACCGGATGCCCCTGTGGGTCAAACCGCAGCGACGACAGCCGCGACCACACCCGCCCAAAAGAGCGCATGTACAGGTCTTCTGGCACCGCGTAGCCCAGGCGCGGTGCCCAGGTTTGCAGTAGTTCGCAGCGCTGTAAATCGTGGCGAATAAAGCGGTGAAATCGACTGCTGCTGATGGTCGCCATAGCCCACTGATTGCTGTCGTGAATGCGGTAGGCCCCCAGGGGCTCTTCTACCGTAGCCACCTCGCCATAGAGCGGAATCAGCACCGACAAATAGTCGTCGGAGGTGGTGGCATACTCGCAGGCGATCGGGGTGACTTGGGTGAGGGCATGGCGGCTGAGGGCGTTGCCGCTGGTAGGGGTGCCGTTGTAGGTGCCCATTTTGAGCAGGGTGCGCCATACCTGGCCCGCCGCCAACGGCAGGCTGACCGGAGGCAGGGTATACCCCCGCTGGGTACCGCCGCTGTCAACCACATCCAGCCGATAGTGAACCTTAGCCAGCCCCGGTCGCCAGGCGGCGACGATGTGCTCGACCGCCTGGGGGTAGAGGTAATCGTCGGCATCGAGAAAAATAATGATGTCGCCCGTGCTGGTCGCAAAGCCGCTGTTGAAGGCGGCCCCCTGCTTACCGTTGGTGGTGTGCAGCACAGGAATGATGCGATCGCCATACCCTGCAATTAGCTGCCGCGATTCGTCGGTAGAGCAGTCGTCCACCACGATCACTTCAACTCTGGGGTAGGTCTGGCCCAGGGCGCTCTCGATCGCCTCGGCTAAAAAGCGCTCATAGTTGTAGTTATTGATAACAATGCTAACCAGCGGCGCTGACTGCTCAATCGACATTGGGCCTCCTCCCTAGCTGCGCTCAGACACGCCGCTGCTAAACTGCAACCTAAATCGCTCCTGAATGGCCACCCAGCGCAGGCGCAGCATGACCACCGTAAACTGCCACTTTTGGCCGAAGCCCCGCAGGCGAGTATCTTGCCAAGTGCGCCAGAAAAAGCGAAAGGGTGGCTTTAGAAAAACAATAAAATCCTTCAGCAGAGCCATTTTTGACTGTTTTGCCAGAGTTAACATATCGTACCGTCCCCCCATAATCCGCACCGATCGCTTGCGCAGATCATCCCAGGTGTTGCGAGCCGGATGATTAACCTGGGCGTCGCGACTGTAAAGTTGGCGGTAGCCAGCGGCATAGACTCGCTGTCCCCATTGCTTGTCCCCCCCAGACTTGAGCGATTCGTCAAAGGGGCCAACGGCCGCCAGCACATGCTTGAAGGTAAACAGATTGGCGGTGACGCCAAAGTGATCGTTAGCCAAAAACTGATCCTGCGGAAAGGCCAGGGCAATGGTCTCGTAAAGCTCGTAGGGGTTGGGGCGATCGCGGTCCTGGGCAAACAGCTCAACATGCCCCGCCACCAATCCCACATTGGGCTCGCTCAGCAGGGTGGCAACCCCCCGCTCTAGCCAGGCTGGCTGGGGAATACAGTCGGCATCGGTAAAGGCAATAATCTCACCCTGAGCTAGCTCGATCCCTCGATTACGGGCAATATACGAGCCAGGTCGCGGCTCGTGGGCCAGCCTCACCCGCTCAAACCCGGCCACGGCTGCCGCGACGTCCTCATCAGAGTTGTTATCAATCACAATGATTTCGTGGCGATCATCGGGGTAGGTTTGCTGGGCCAAAGCCTGAAGACAAAGGCCCAGGTGGGCATTGTCGTTATAGACCGGAATAATAATCGAAACAAAGGGATACGAAGGTATAGACATAGCCTGGGTTAGAGTTGATTAGCAAGTTCTGTCGCGATCGCTAGCCCTGACTAGAGCACCGCTCACTTAGGCAAGTGAGCGCCTAGTTCCGAGTCAACTCGGACCCCGGCTTTGCCTAGTCGGCTAGACAGCTTTTTCGCAAGCGAGCCACCGCTATCCCTATCTCTATACAAAGCTCTTAAAGCGCAACCGGAAACGGTAGTAGGCAATCATCAAATAAATCTCTAGGCGCTTAAGCCAATTGCTTTGAGCCAGATAGGTTTGCAGCATTTGGTCACAGTCAGCGTCGGCGCAATAGTCGCTGGCATGGCTGCTGCTGCGGTAGGTGGCATAGCCCTTAGCTAACAACTTCTGGCTAATTTTGCTCAGCTCAGGAAAATTTTGTTTAATCCAGTAGCCCGTGGTCGTGTAAATCTCTCCAAACATGCGTCGTTTCTTATCGACATTGAGGTTCTTATAGTAGTTGTTATGAAACCTATAAACGCCTAAATTTCTTGTCGTTCTATAGCCCACGCTTAACCCCACCGCAGGGGTTTTAATGTACAAATCTGTGATAGCCATACCAGAAAGGCCCTTGATCGCAGGCAGTGGAAATAGCTTTTCTGCTATCCGACGCGAAAAACAAAGATTGGAGGTGGAGGGCGTAAAACCAGGAATTTTACCCTGTCTCAGCTGTTGTCTAAAATCGATTTTCTCAATCTGTTCGCTCACTGGCATAGCGCGAATAGTCTCGAATAGAGAATCTAATTTCTCTAAACCAATATCCTCAGTTTCAATGGGGGCGGACTCGGTAAATACCCAGTCCACGTCAGAGGCTGACCGAAACAGCTCGACCACGTGGGCCAACCGCTCTGGCAAGAATAGATCGTCGGCATCGAGGAGGCAAATGATGTCGCCACTACTCGCAGCAAAACCCGCGTTAAGGGCTGAAGCCTGGCCACCGTTGGGCTTGAGCAGGGGAATGATGCGATCGCCGTAGCTTTCAATCACCTGAGCCGACCCATCAGTAGAGCCATCGTTGACCACAATTGTCTCGACTTTGGGGTAAGTCTGCCTCAGGCAGCTCTCAATCGCCACAGGCAAGAATTCGGCATAGTTATAGTTCATGATGATGACGCTCACCAATGGCAGCGATCGCCCCTCATCGACATATTCCTTTTCCATAGTACTTAAAGACCTAATATGACTTCTATCTTTAGCTTTTACGGTTGTCTCTGCGCCCTAGGCATCTTCAATCAAGCAAATATAGCGATGGCCATTGCACTTAGGAGACTAGGAGCATCCCAGTTTTTTAGTCCTTACCCCAAATCCCTCGCCAAAAGCGAGAGAGAAACAGCGTATAGCCATCGCTTTCAGAATACTGGTTGTATCCCAAACGTTCTGACAATGGCTATAAGGAGGAGGGGCAAATTAGACCCAGCTTAAGTTTTCGGGTTTTCTCCTTTCGGAAGACACGATGTGAACAACTCCGCTCAACCCCTTGCTCAGCAACGGATAGAGCATTTCGACTTCGCTCAATGCATCGTGTAGATAACCAGACCTATTTACTCATCACTCCTTTATCCAATGCGACAAATCCCGCGAAATCAGCCGCTCTAGCTTACAGATGTCATCGTGGTAGCAGTTTCTTAGCTGGGCCTTTAGCTGGGGCTGAATCGGATCTTTTTGGGTATAAAAGATTTTTTTCAAGGGCTTTGAAAAAGCAGCATACGTCTCTGTAG
Source organism: Nodosilinea sp. AN01ver1 (assembly GCF_050565655.1). NCBI lineage: Bacteria > Bacillati > Cyanobacteriota > Cyanophyceae > Nodosilineales > Nodosilineaceae > Nodosilinea > Nodosilinea sp. AN01ver1. The sequence continues at coordinate 52,509 of NZ_JBNXVS010000005.1, forward strand.
GCAGCAGTGATCTTATTCGCTTTTTCAGGCTTCTATTCTTAAAGACATAGCGATTTAGCGTCAAGTTACGGGGTTTTAGTGATTTATTTGCCCGACTTAGTTCAGGCACAAAACCAGGATCTACTGCCAAAAAATCAAACACTTCAGCACAGACAGCCTGAGGATTTTGGTTAAGATCATCCCAAAGAATAATTTTAATTTTATCGTGCTCGAACAGCTTGTAGTAACGATTTACCTGCTCGTAATAAAAGCCCCCCTGCTTATAGAACCATCCCACCTGCCAATGCTGTTCGGCCCGAACGGGTTCCTGTACTAAAGCTTCTTCAAAGCTCAACGTTTCTCGACCATCGCGCAGGTGAAAGCAGTAGGCAGAAAAGGCTCGCTCGATGGGGTCCCGCAGCACAATCAAAATTCTGGCATCGGGGATAGTCTGCTTAATTCGCTCCGCTGACTTCTCAAAAAATAGATATTCCGTTGAGGCCTCGCCAATAGCAATTTCGTTGGTTACACCGTCAAACAATGCTTCATACTCTTGCCGCGACAGGCCCTTCTCGCGGTAAAGGTTGCCAATGGCATGGTGATAAAAGGTCGTGTAATACTCCGGGGCAAAGTACCTGGGCTCTTTGCGGGGACTCATGTAAACCTGAGGGTGCTGAGCCAGGTACTGATAGAGCGACGTGGTTCCTGCCTTAGCCGCCCCAACGATTAAAAAATTTGGCAACGTCATAGGTATAACCTTTGAAATCGATATTTATTATCAGTTAATACTCCACTAATCTAAAGAAATAGCTAAGCAATGAAATCTACCAAAAGACGGCTTTTGAACTGAATTTAAACCTCTAATCCCCACTGGCTAATATCAACGCCGTAGACCTGCTGTAGTCGCTTCATGTCGTCGCGCAACTCATCCAAAATGAAGCTGTACTGTTCCTCAGAAAGCCTAAACTTTTCCTGCACTCGCCCAGTGCTAAACCAGCCGCGTACCGTTGTCATGATAGGCTCTCGGTAGCTATGGGGCAACCGACAAATCACCGGAGAGGCCAGATATTTATCTACAGTCGGCCAGGCTCGATTGGTAATTTTCTTGCCCGTAGAGCTGTTGTGCTGTTTGCCCAGGTCAGAAAATTCAAAATCGGCATCAACTCCTAGAAATTGACAGACCTGGCTAAGAATTTTGCCAGGTTCTTTTCTGAGATCGTCAGAATTGAGCAGTAGAATATCTTCAGAGTCAAACCGCTTAAAGTATTCATCTAGCTGCATCGCATACTTTGAAACCTCAATAGCCGGGTAGGGAATGCCCTTGACAATCGGCTGCTTGTAGCGAATAGACCAGCGCTCTTCTAAGTCGTGGGTGCAGTGGGAAATAATGCGTTCGACCGGGTTCTTAATAATATAAATAAACTTAAACTTGACGTTTTCTGCTTTTGCCGTCGTTAGGATGCGATCGGCTGCATTGGGCAATCGCGGTATCTTGGAATAATTGATCGAAGCTTCCATAGCAATTTGATGCTGGTCAGGGTTGAGCTGCCAAAGACTTTGATAGTATCCAAAACCTTTTTCCCATGACCTGTCATGGGTAAAGAAGTTGGGTTCTTTGCTAATGCACTCTGCAATCTGGGGATGCTGAGCTAGATAATTAAACAGACTGGTAGTGCCACACTTCATAGCACCAAAGATAAGCAGATAGTTTTGTATAGCGGTGGCCACAGCTAACTCCAAATGTCTAAAAAATTAAAAGCTACTAAATACACAATCAAAACATTAAACTAAATAGTCTATTTAAGCCGTCCTCTCAGCAATTCATTGAATTGATCTTTATGGTTGTTGAAAGCAGAATTCAGGCTCAACTTTTCTTTTAACTCACTCACTCTATCGATTGAAACCTGTTGGCGTGAAATCAACTCAAAAATAGCTTTAGATAAAGCCTCGCCCGTATAGAGATCGAAGGTATTTATCGATTCGGGTACCAGATGGTTATATTCCTCGATCTGAGGAAGATCATAGGCAATAATATTCGGATTCTGGGCCGAAATCCAGGTAGACAGTGAGCCTGAGGCCGAACAGGTTTTAAATGGACATACAGCAATATCGGTAGCGGCAAGGTACAAGTTGAGATTATCCTCAGTTAGATAACCTGTCACCTGCAACCGATCGGCTACACCGAGCGATTTTGCTAGGGCAAATAGGCTTTCTAAGAAAGCTTCGGAACCAGGGCTACATTTCCCTGCAAATATAACCCTTACGTTCTCAGGCAGATTAGCCATCGCTTCTACCAGTATTTCATGACCCTTGCGACGATGAATCCATCCCAGCAGAGTAACTACAACATCTTCTTTAATGTTGAGTAGAGTTCGAGCTTGATGCCTATCAATTAAAAGGCTTCTAGCCTCTACAAAATGAGGAATGATTAATATTTTTTTGTCTACTTTTTTTCTGATACTGTCTATAGATAGCAGCCTTTTTTTCTCTTCTTTGGTGCAGACAAACAACAAACTAGCGCGATCAATTAGCAGTCGGAGAGCAGATGCCTTAAACCCATACATTGCTTTCAAGAAGGTGGCAATGTTGCGGAGTTTGAAGGGGTGCTGCTGCCAATAGACATCGTGTAGCGTAACAGCCAACGGCGCTTGACACCCGACCATAAATATTATCAGATTGATTACGCTAAAATTGTTGCCCCAAATGGCCTGGTTGTACTGAATATGAACAATATCTGCATCAGTCAAGGCCCTGGCGGTTTGCCAGAGAGTTTTGAGATTGTTGAGCCAGTTGGTGCCCAGCTGAGCCTGAGCTTCTAAAACTGACAGATTCTCGCTGCGCTTAGCCTCTGCTGCCAGCAGACAACCGTAGCGATGCAGCCCGTGCTCGGGCTGGCCTAGGTGTAGGTAGCCAATTTTCATCGCTTTATCTGTTTTTCTACGTACTGCCTAGCTCGATCGAGGGTACGCCTGGTTTTAAGTTGGGTTGCTACCCGCAAGACCTGCCAGTTTGAGGCGTATGGTTCGTAGCTCAGGCCAGTCATCTCTGCTTTGGCTACCCATTCAACGGTGGCAATTTCTTCGGCCGTCATTTCCTGTTGCCATCGAGTTAGCGAGTCGGAGCTGACGGGCTTAACGGCGTTGCCCTTCCAAGGTTCACGGCTAACGTTGACTCCTCTGGGGTCTTGCCGATAGTAGTCCAGCATGGCCATCTGAAATGGGAGACCTAAAAACTGGCAAACTGCTTTGAGGCTTGCTTCAGGATCAGAAACCAGGGCTTCGTAGTGCAGGCTGTAAATAGCGCCATGGGCAGGGGGGCACTGCCGAGCTGTTGCCATATAGCGTCGCCACACACCTGCATCACCAACAACGCTACCCGTGGTCCAGGGTACCTTTTTCCAAGAATTGACGACGGCGCGAGGGTCTCGAATAATATGAATAAAGCGAGCTTCAGGAAAAAATTCCTGAAGTATTTGCATGTAGAGCAGATGATTTGGCGTTTTTTCGCCAACCATAGTGACGGCACGCTTTTGACGAAACTGATCGAGCAATAGACCCAGCAGGTTTTTGTAGCTGCGTTCAAGGGTTTGAGCGATCGCTACAAAGTCAGCAGCCGATAGCTCCATTTCAGTAAACTCGGGCAGAGCGACAATGGCATGAAGCAATGCCTGGTAGGCTCGATCGTTCTCCAGATTGCCATATTGCTCACGCTTAAGCCAAAAATTGCGGATAAAGTGCGTTTCTGGCGCGATCGCAACCTCTGGATGAGCATCCAGCATTTGCTGTAGCAGGGTAGTGCCTGAGCGAGGGCAACCAACCAAAAAAATAGGAGCCAGTGTTGACATAGACGTACTCTCTTTCATCGTTAAGATGAATATCCCAACTGGTGCAATAGGAAACCTGCTTCTTGACTATGGCGTGACACCTCTAGGGGTAGATGCAGCGGTGAACATCGGATAGCAATTTCAAACTTGGTGTGCGATCGCGATCCAGGTTTGCCCAAGTAATTATTCTTAGAATATTTATAGTTTGTTGGCCATAGGCGCACTTAAACTTTTAGCTCACTAGGATTTTACTAAGCCATCCTAGACAATATAGATTCTGTTTTACCAAGCCATTTCACCACATAATCACTATTCAAAACATTCATTAACTCTTGGATATCATGTCTGTATTTCCCAGCTAGCAAAAATTCTATTTCCACCGGAATATTTTTCGCCACAGACACATTTTTTCGTTCACTCAAGTCTTTTTGAGGTAATTTAGAAGCGTCTAAATCAAGAAAATCGCAAACCTTTTGAATTAGATTTTGCGGGTTAGAAACTATTTCATCATAAAAACCGACAAACACCGATTCTTTGCCAAAAACCGAGATCCAATCATTGACCATGCGAACATATTCACTGCGCTTAGACACTTTAGGCTGATCTAAGATATGCCTAATTTTTGCTGATTCGTCGAGTTGATCAAATCGCCCTTTTGTATACTCAAATCGCACCTGAGACCACGCTCGATCTATAGGATTTCTCAACAGCAAAACAATTTTTAGCTTTGGCAATAGAGCTTTAATTGCCTGAATATCTTCCAAATCAATTAGAGAGTAATCAGGAGTAATTTCACCCTTGAGCAGATTCTCACCGTCAGCAAATAATGATAAGTACCATGGGTCATCATAGGATCCAAAGTAAAAACGCATCATCCAGCGCATTTGTTGCAAGCTACCCGATCGGACGGCACTGGTTAGATCTTCTTTCAGCAACCGACGAAATTCTTTGTGGTAGGTTTCTGATCCAGTGAGGCGGTTAAGAAGGTGCTTTTCTGATAAATAACTCCAGGATGGGTACTTGCGATCGCGGTCAAAATAGTGCAATTCCTTTTTGGGCGGCATCCAAACATCAGGATGGCTTTTTAGAATACTCCAAAGCCAGGTTGTACCTGCTTTTTGAGCCCCTATACCTAAAAAATCAACTGGACTTTGATGCATTTTAATTTCCTTTAAGGAATATTGATAGGCAAGAGCGTTTATATCGCCTAATTAATCTCTAGCTATTACTCCAATAGAGTCGAACGTTTACTAGCGCTTTGGCTACTTTTAAATACATATAGACATAGATCACTAAAATCCGTTTGCCAATACTTTTGATATCACTTCGAAGAAGAATGTGCCGCAAGTGGCTAACCGGAGGTTTGAGATCTAGCAAGGTTTCGTTAAGGAACCTGAGCGGCGATAGCCTCAACTTGTTTTTAATATAAAACTCACCCTCATAAACACGGCACAATTTCTGGCTTAGCTCTTTTAGCTCTGCCCGAGCTGGGTGGGATATTTCAACATCTTCTGCGTAGATCTGCTCATAACCAGCGGCATATACACGCTGGCCCCATTCGCGATCGCCCCCCGACTTTAGCTCTGGGTTAAACAGCCCCACGGACTCAAAGATAGCAGGGGTTGTGAACAGGTTAGCCGTCACCCCAAAGTGAAACGACTTAACGTACTTTTCTTGCTGTAAAAAGTGAAGACTGTCGTAAAGTTCAGCCGGAGTAGGGCTTTGGGGATCTTTAAACGAAAATTTAATCCGACCCGCCACCAGGCCACAGCCTCCGTATTTGAGCATTTGAGCGACGCCTTTTTCGATCCAGTCACTGGATGGAGAGCAGTCTGAGTCTGTAAAGGCCAAAATGTCGCCCCTTGCCAGAGCAATGCCTGTATTGCGAGCATTGTAGGAGCCAGGGTTGGCCTCAAAGGCATACCGCGCCTGAGTAAATGAGGTGACAATCTCCTTCAGGTCTTCGGTGGAGTTGTTGTCTACCACCACAACCTCATAGGCCGATTTGGGATAGGTTTGATCGTCTAGCAAGCTCAAGCAGGTGCGCAATCGCTCGCCGTCGTTATACACAGGGATAATGACTGAGACAAATAAATGGGTCATATCAGCCTACGCTCCAAAACAGGCCCGGTAAACGTTCACCGTCTGCTTGGCAACATCGTCCCAGTCCCAGGCTTGAGCCATGTTGTAATTGTGCTCCCCCTTAGCAGGGATAGTATCTCGCTGCTCAAGGGCCAACTGTAGGGCGGCAATTAGGCCATCCTGTTGTGCTGGCTCGTACAAAAAGCCGCCCTGCTCAGTCAGCACTTCAGTAATGCAGTCTTTTTTAGGTGCTAGGCAGGCCCGACCAAACGACATCGCTAGCATGACGGCTCCCGATGTCAGTATTTTGCGGTAGGGAAATACCGCTACATCGGCGGCATTCATATACACCTGAACATCGTCATCGGGCACAAATTCTGAAAACAAATCAATCGCAGGGTTAGCCTCTGCCCTGTGCTGAAGAGCTTGTAGCAGTTCTTTGTCCTTTGACTTACCAGCAATAACTAGATGGGCCTGGCTGGGGTCAAGTTTTTCAAAAGCGTCAATTAGTTCAGTGACGCCTTTATAGGGTCGAATTAAACCTAAAAACAAAAAGACAAACTTAGTCTCTGGAATGTTGAGCCGCTGGCGCGCTTGCTGGCGCGACACCGAGTTTTTATACTGCCCGATGTAGTTGGCATGGGGAATAACGTAGACTCGACGAGAGATATTGAAAGGAAACTGTGCAACCAGTTCCTTTTTCGCTGCCTCTGAGTGAACGATAATGGCATTGGCTAGAACCACAGTGACCAGAGTGCAAATGCGATCGAGTAGTGGCTCTCGGTTGTCGTGGTCTTTGATATTGTGAGCCGTCCAAACGACTTTTACCCCACGCAGCTTAACGATAGCTAGCCCCAGCACATATTTAAGCAAAGGGCGAAAGGCTTTAAGGGTAGAAGATTCACTGTAAAACTCGTGCAGCCAGTGAATGTGCAACAGTTCAGCCTTGCGCTTCGCAATCTCTTGCGGCAAATAAACTCGCTTGCCCTCTATGCCCTCTGAAATAATATCGAATTTAGCTAGGGCATCGGCCAGATTGAGTTGATAGGGGTTAACAGAGACAAATTTAGGATAAAAGCAGGTATTCATGTGGCTAGAATTTTCATTAATTTTTTAGTAACCTAACTCTCGAATTAGGTCTCCTGCTCTCATGTTAAGCAAAGCAGTCAGGATTGGATCCAACTTCTTTTTCCCAACTCCAACACGAGATTTATAAATTAATGACTTTTCATCACCCTCTTTTCTTCGACGTTCAGTAATCTCACTCGAATACCCTGCCTTATCAAGAATTTCCGGACTCCAAGGTTCATTCAGATAGTCAAACAGCGTTTTTAAGCTATTTTCTGGGTCCGCTACTAAATCTTCATACCGAATTTCAAAGTATTGGTCAGAACTCAAGGTCTTGCCAAATTTTCTAGCGCTTTTTATGCAGCTTGGCCAATCGTTTGTAGCATCTATCGCTCTTTTATAGCCCCATCTATCAAGATGAGACAAAACCACGTCATGCCCATCTCGAACAACATGCACAATTTGCATGCTAGGAAAAAGTGAGTATATGAACTCCAAGTTATACAAATATTTAGGAGTTTTATCTGCCCATCTTGATTTATTTTGAGACTGGGCGTATTCTGACTTAAAAGTTGAAAAGAAATCTGCTATCTTGTTATTCCAATACTCTTTTTCAAAGCCATATTTTTCAATTCTTGACCAATGGCCAGTTACAATTCTTTGAAGATCCTTCAAAAATGCTGTTTCTGGGCCGCAAGCTATATTTGGGTGAGCATCCAAAATACTTCTTGTTAATGTCGTTCCAGAGCGAGGGCATCCAACTATAAATATAGGCTTAACGGTAGAATCTGACATAATAAATAATTCCCTAAGTATTGACTGTGAACTGGGTAAAAACCAAAGATTCTTTTTCTAGAACCTTCAAGCAATTTTCAGGAAGAGTTTGCTAGCATCTGTTTGCAATTTCTCCTTGATATTGCATTTGGTGATATTTCCAAAGTTTTCCTTTCTTTTTTAGAAGGGCATCATATTCACCTTGTTCAACAATCCTTCCCTTTTCCATTACTACTACCTTATGGGCGTTGGCAATAGTTGAAAGGCGGTGGGCAATGGCGATAACCGTGCGGCCCTTGGCCAGCTTTTCTAGCGACTCTTGAATTAACCGCTCCGTTACCGAATCTAGAGCGCTGGTGGCCTCATCTAGGATCAATATTTCAGGATTTTTGAGCAGAGCACGGGCGATCGCAATTCGCTGGCGCTGTCCACCCGAGAGCCGTACACCCCGTTCGCCCAGTACTGTGTCAAACCCCTCGGGTAGGTCGTAGACAAAATCTAGGGCATTGGCCATTCTAGCCGCCTCTAGCATGTCAGCTTCGGTAGCATTTTCTACCCCATAAGTAATGTTGTTGCGTACCGTGGTGTTAAAAATAAACGTGTCCTGGCTCACAATCGCCATCTTTTGGCGCAGGGTGTTGATTTTGAGATCGCGCAGGTCAATTCCATCAATCAAAATGCGACCCTGGCTGGGGTCATAAAACCGGGGCAGCAGATCGGCCAGAGTCGTTTTGCCTGCCCCCGATGACCCAACCAAAGCTGTTGTTTCACCCCGCTTAATCGATAAGGTAATGTCGTGTAGCACTGGCTCATCGGGGTTGTAGGCAAAATCAACCGCTTCAAAATTGATTGATTGCTTAAACTCGGTCAACGACACCGTACCATCAATAAAGTAGGGCTTGTCGTCGCGGCGCAGCAGTTCATTAACTGCGCTCAGCGCCCCCTGGGAAGCAATAAACCCAACCCGAGCATTGTTTAAGGCTGAAACCAGCGGCGTAGTGCGAATGAGCACAAACAAAAACGTCAGCAGTTCTGCCGCCTTGAGCCGCCCAGTAGAAATGAGCAACCCATACGAGACCACTACCATACCCACCAGCAGCGTAGCGCCCAACCCCTCGATTAAGGGCTGTACCAGACTAGACAGCCGAATGACCCCTAGCTGCGAATCGTGAACCTTGCGAGTAGCTGCGTAGTAGCGCTTGCGCTCAAACTCCTGAGTGCCCGAAGCATGCACTGTGCGAATGCCGTTGATAAACGACAGGGCACTATTAGTAAAGGCTTTATTGGCTTTGGGCACCTCGAAACTAGCCTCGCGCACCCGACGGGTGAGTGAGGTCAACCCCACCGACATCAGCCCAAACACAAACACCGAGGTCAAAAATAGCTGCCACGACAGCAGCAGCATGGCTGCCAGGTAAGCCAGCACCTTAGACCCCATCACCACAAAGGTAGACAGCACGTTAAAGGCCGCCTGCACCTGGTTGATTTCTCCTCGCAGGGTGCTAATCAACGAACCGGGGCTAGAGGTGGCAAAGTAGCTGAGCTGAAAACTGGCAAACTGGTCGAAAACCCGGCGGCGCAGGCAGTCAACCAGGCTGAGTGCCGTGCGTTTGGCGTAAATGTTACCCAGGTAGTCAAAGACGGCCCGCAGCCATACCCCTACCAGCAGCAGCCCCGATAGCCGATAGATGCGCTCAGCAGCGGAAGCCTCGGTGGCTAGCACGACCTGGTCAAACCAGGCCAGCCCGGTGCGCAGGGCCGGTTCTTCGGGGTTGGTCAACCCCTGCAAAAATGCGGCAATAAAGCCTACAGTCAACCCTTCAAAGGCAGCGGCAACCAGAGCAAAGCAAACTGCCGCGATGGCAATCCAGCGGAAATGCCTGAACTCGCGCAAAATAAGCTGGTTGTCTTTCCAAAAGTCGGTAGCTTTAACCAGATTGCGAACGAAGGTAGGTAGCTTTAACTTCATAGGGAGGGTTTTCCTAAAACAAAGGCGACGGCCTGAGTCAGCCATCGCCCTTGAAACAACTATCACGATTAGTAGACTGTGAGCTTAGCAGCCCTTAAGCCATCATTGTCACTTTACGCTAGGGCCAATTGCGCTCGGAGCGCCGCAGACTGCTAGCCATCTCTATATTTATAGCTGTGGCCAAAGTTAACCTCGACCCTGCTTAACGTGTTTGCATAAGCAGCGCTTGAACCATTCAACTAAATGCTTCAACACTCAAAAAACTGCTTCCAATAGAACGAGTATCCATACAGTAAAACTGCTGTCGCTCTTACTATAGAGCGCTTTAATGGTAGTTGCCCATAGACACACCTATCCTGTAGTCTGCCCGATCGCCTGGCGGCATTCAGGAACAGGGCAAAGAGCCTGAGATCTTAACGACCGTCGAAGGCCCTTTGCATAGGAGTGGCTTAGGTTGTTATTTTCCTTTACAAGACTAAGTCGCCCACTCCGGAAACATTCGCCCTCAACCAACCCCATCAATTACGGTTCAACGTTTGGTGAAATCTGTATCAAAATCTCAAAAACGTCCTGATCGCAAAGTTTGTGGCCTATTACCTAGCGATCGCGCTTTGCTAGTCCTGCCCAAGTGTGCCCAGGGAAACGTTGGTTAAGAGATAGGCCAGCGATCGCCAGCCTACCAGCCCCGTAGAGCTGCCATTAGCCAAAAAAATTGCAGTATCTTCCGGATCTAAGGTTAAAGCGAGGTAAAGAGAAGGTAAATACAACCCTTGCTGTTGCTCCGCAAAGAACAAGAGCAAGGTGCAGGGTTGAGTCCATCTCACAGTTATCAAGTTTGCATGCTGCTCGAAAGCTAGCTACATTCCTCAGATCCTTTCTGTAGTTGGGGAACCGAGATAAAAACTACAAACGAAGATGCACTCTGCCCAATCGTTTGCGGACAATCGATCCGCAAATTCTTTTGCAAAAATGCCTACAACTTTTAACAATCATGCAAAAAGCCTTAAATCACTATGCAGAGGTAGCTCTCAGCCCGAATAAAATCGGTTTATTCTTATTAGGTGCCGTAGCGATGTCAGGGATAGGGCACATTGTTGTTCATTCATTAGCACAGTATTTTGACATCGAAAGCTTCCCATTGATGGGAGTATTCCGTTTTTTTAACATGCGTGATGAAGGTAATTTACCTTCATACATTTCGGCTCTAAATCTGCTATTTGCCGGTAGCCTGTGTGGATTAATTTTTTATCACGAAGCCAAGCTAAAAAAGCGCACTCCCTGGCACTGGCTGGGGCTATGTATGCTGCTTCTTGGCATGAGTTTAGACGAAGCAGCTCGAATTCATGACGGCATTGTTGGACCTCTTTCTGCACACTTCCTAGGCCGGGGCGAAGGCATTTTTTACTATACATGGTATCTGATATATATTCCTATAGTGGCTTCTATAGGAATTATCTATATTCCTTTTCTAAAACGGCTCCCATTACTTTTTTCGTCACGTTTTATATTGGCTGGGGCAGTCTTTTTGTCTGGGGCGGTTGGCATGGAAATGGTCGAAGCTTTTCTATTTTCGACAGGCCGAAATATAACCAACCGAAGCGTGGGCCTGAGTGTGTTTTTTGAAGAAACCCTAGAAATGCTGGCGGTGGTTATCCTCATCCACACGCTACTGCTTTACATCTCGACCTTTGGTTACGCGCTCAAGCTCACAACATCGAGCCGGAGCCACTAATAGCGGCCTTGAGTCATACAACGGCTTAACCTTTCAGCTTCAGAGTCCGGATTGTGGCCCAGCCTTGCCGTTTTTGTAGTTGGGGCGGTACTAAAGCTGAGCCACAGTGTCGTGGCGTTTGGTTTTGCTGCCCCGCCGTTGTTAACTCATTTTTTTATGACACGTTCCCTACTGCGACTGGCTACCCTGCTGCTGGCCCTGGCGGCGCTGCTGTTAGCGATCGCCTTTGGTCGGCCCGCCAACCCGATCGACCTAGCCGAGGCGGTGGCCAATGGCTCCCCCGGCGACACGATCAGTCTGCCACCGGGCACCTACGAGCTGTCTGCTCCGCTTGAGTTAAAACGCGATATGGCGCTGGTTGGCGCGGGGCCAGGGGCAACGGTGATTCAAGCTGCACCCGGCTGGACACCCGATCTTGCTGGGCTACCCCAGCAAGAAAACCCCCAGGCCTACCTGCTAAAGCTGATCAAAACCAATAACGTTCGTATTGCCAACTTGACCCTGAGCGGCCCTGCCCTGCACGGTGCCATCTATGCCGACAATGCCAATGGTGTAGAACTGAGCAACCTGCGCATCAAGGATTTTCAGTGGAGCGGCGTGCGCACCTTTCGCATGAACCGTCTCAAGGTTCACGACTGCCAGTTTATCGACGCTGGCGGCGAGGTGGAGTGGACCGGGGGAGCGCTGTTCACCAGCTACACGCGTAACTCAGAGTTTTGGAATAACCGAATTCAAAAATCTGACCATTTAGATCGCAACTTTTACGGCTTTAAAGGCCAAGGGGGAGAGTCAAACCGATTTCACCACAATGATGTGCAGGTCAACTTTTCCTTTGAGTTTCCGTTTGAAAACGAAACTGGCATTGAGATCGACCACAATCGTTTTGATGGCGTTATCTCTATTCCTAAGTTTGGCGGCGGACCGGTGCTGCGCAATAAGACCTCTTACCACATTCACCACAACTGGCTAAGACGATCCTACGCCCTAGAGTGGGCACGCAACTCGGCTGAGATTGACCACAACCTGTTTGACTTCGACCCCAGCCAGAACAACGGCAATTTAATTTCTAACTTTAGCGACGAACCAGCGGCAGGGCCAACCAATTTTCACAATAACCTCATTAAAAATCCGGGTCGGGGCATTTTCTGGACCGACGGTGTCTATAACCGATTTCGGTTCTATAACAATGTTGTCAAAGCCGAGGGCGGCGAGCAAACCCAGGGGCTGTTTGGCTTTAACCCCAATACCAATTTTGACACCATCGTGATTCGAGACAACATCTTCGAGATTACAGGCCCCACCCCCCGCCCGCTCATGCGCAACGATGCCAGCTACCGGGCAACGGTTCAAAACAATACCTTGACCAATGTGGCCGATGCCGAGCGCTTTGCGAACCGAGCCACCGGGGCCACCCGAGGACTGATTGAGCCCCTTAGATTTACCGTCGGCGTCGATGACGCTTACCAAGTCGAGGGTTGGACGGTTCAACCTGTGGGAACTGCCCGCTCCTAGCAGGCTGTGTTACCTTTGCACAGGTAATTTGTTGTCATAAAGCCCTTCTCAGTCTCATAAGGTACGGTAGTAGCAATGAGTGAACCAGTTTTTGAGAACTTCCAAGGAAATTTCGTCAAACGCTTCTTAAAGTGCTGTTTCTAAATTAGAATAGATTTTCGTTTGCATGAACGCAGTACGGACTTAATCTTCAACCAAAAATTCTTAACTGGGAAAGATTTAGTAGAGCACAGTAACAAGCAAACGCTTTGAAGCATCCGCCAAAATACTACACATTTGTACCGCTCTAGCCAGGAGTGCTACGAACCTGTTTGACTGCTGCCGCCAAACTTAAGTAACAGTTCCAAGCAACAACACAAAAATCCAGTCGCTCCTGGTTGGGCGACTGGATTTTTGTGTTGATTATGGGTTTAAAGTCTAGTACTTCTCCCCAGTAAATGTTGGACAACCTTAAAGAGGTAAACACCTGTTGATATATATCAAAGTATTAAAAATATCCGGATGAGATTATTCCAACAGTTTCAGAGCAATGCCTAGACAGACAGTTAAGCAAAGGTAAAAGGAAGGTAAAGAAAGCCGTCTTTATCACTCAGCATCAGGAACAAATAGTAGTTTGGTTCTAGAACTAGTGCGATCGCAACACAGTGTGCTCTATCGAGACCCTTACCACACGTGAGCAATGCAAAAAACCTTCAGCCGCCCCGTAGAGGTAGCCGTTAATCTGCCTCAAATCGCCTTATTTTTAGGAGCTACTGTAGCCCTATGTGCAGTAGGCCATATTGTTGTCCATACTTTGTCTTTTTTGTTTGACATTACCAACACGCCATACGTTGGAGTTTTCTTATTCTTCAGCATGAGCCAGGAATCTAACTTACCCACTTACATCTCGGCCCTCAACTTACTATTTGCTGGAGCCCTATGTGGAATAATTTCTGCCTATGAATTCAGTCAGAGAGGCCGAGTAAACTATCACTGGCTCGGACTTGCCGCTGGGCTAGTGCTGATGAGTGTAGATGAAGCCGCAAAAATCCATGAGGGTATTGTTGGCGTATTTATGGAAATGGCGATAGGTCGAGGAGAAGGCGTTTTCTACTATGTCTGGTATCTTGCCTACATTCCTATTGTCATAATCGTTGGATTTTTATATTTCCCTTTCCTAAGACGCTTGCCTTTGCGATATTCATTTCGGTTTTCTTTAGCAGCTCTCGTCTTTCTGGGTGGAGCTATTGGGTTAGAAATGATAGAATCTGTTTTGACGCAGGCTGAAATTAATACGGCTATTAGCGTGTTATTTGAGGAAACTTTTGAAATGCTAAGCATTGTCATCCTCATTCACACCCTTCTGCTGTATCTTTCAGAGAATAAATTTACCCTAAATCTAAATTTTGCAGGCTTAAAACGAATTTAACCTGCACCTAATACTTACCCGTTTGCCGAAACTATTGTTTTACCCTAATAGGCACCTCGGCTTAACACCACTGAACCAATTGTTTGCCAAATCAAAGCCATATCATGCCTCAAAGACCACTGGGCCTGATAATCCAGATCCATTTTGACAATGGCCTCAAAGTCTTTGACGTGCGATCGCCCCTGGGCCTGCCACTTACCCGTTAGCCCTGGCTTAACATTCAGCCGCTGCCAGTGGTGAGCCTCGTACTGTCGGACCTCGGCCACTGTGGGGGGGCGCGTACCCACCAGGCTCATGTCCCCCTTCAGCACATTCCAAAACTGCGGAAACTCGTCTAGGCTAGTGCGCCGCAAAAAACGACCCACCCGCGTAATGCGAGGATCATTCTCGTTCTTGAAAATTAAGCCCTGGGCCTGATTTTCGACCAGGTGTTGTAGCTCATCAGCATTAGACACCATTGAGCGAAATTTCCAAATGCGAAAGGGGCACCCACGATACCCACAGCGAATTTGAGAGTAAAAAACTGGGCCGGGGTTGTCAAACTTGATGGCGATCGCAATGGGCAGCAGTAAGATCAGCAGCACCAGCATCCCCAGCAGGCTCCCTACAATATCTAGACATCGCTTAAGCCATGACGTTGCCGCAGGATGGGTAGACCACGAACCAACGCTTTCTGGAATAGCTAGATCGACTTGAAGGTCAACCGCCTCGGCCCGAAAGAATGAACGCAAGAGAGAAAACATAAATCTGCCAAAGGTTAGAATTGTGCGTAGATCAAATACTGACTGGTAGATAGTCTCTACGACCCTCAGATGCGCTATCGCTCCGCAAAATGCACCCGTTCAACCCAGCAATACATGAGGCTGACAGTCTTTCAGATACGATCATGCCGCAACATGTTCCACGACACTGGTAAGCGAACTGGCCACCCTATACTTAGCTATTGGCAAACGTATACCCTGCCGGCAGGTCTGTGAGCATTATTTTGGTCTGATCAGTTGAGCTAACAAAGACTGTTTTAAGGTTGGGCAAAGACTCGAATTCAGAGATCGTCTTTTTATCACTATCAGAGTTAAAAAATCCGTGAGAATAGCAAATTAAAGGACAATCTGCGTCATCAGTTACCCAAAATACTCTGGCAGGTTGGCTCAGGTAAGCTTCCTCCCAAAATTCTTCGTCAGGAATGCGTCGAATATCTATAGAATTTCCTGGGCTAAAGTAATTCATGTACTTAGGGTAACTTTGAGAAAAAAATAAAGCCTTAGGGTTTTGATTCCTCAACTCGACCAATAAATTCAAGGCCTCCTCGCTTTCAGACAATATTGAATTACTGGGGTAAGGAATATTGAAGCTTATGCTGGGCTCTAGCCCAAAAGGTAGCACCATCAAAGACTTGGCCCCATAGTCGGCGAGGTAGTAGGCCGGGGCGATCAACAGATTAAACAGCACAAAGGTAAGCACAAGCCCCTTCGCCATCTGTTTGTACAACGGAAAAAACTGAGGCAGCGTCAATAGCCTATAGGCAATTAAAATCAGGCAGGTCTTGAGCGGGTAGTAATATCTCTCTTGCTCAAGCAGACTATAGGCCACCACAAAGGCGGTCGCGGACGAAAATAGAATGAATGAGATCAGCAGATTCGAGAGCAACAGGGAAATCTCTAGCTCGGACTTCTCTGACCTACCTTGATTTATGCAGGCTCTTTTGTACTGCAACAAAACTACGGGAAGCGATATAAAAAGCAGCAAGAAAGCCAATCCAACGAAGATGTTTAGAGTTGAATTTATTGCCAAAAAATCTTGAATTCTGCGCGGATCGATGCCGGTCAAGAAATACAGGCTAGAAAAACTCGAAAAAATTGCATCGACGGAGTTAAGGAGCCACTGACTAGCACTCTCATCTAGATACTTTGCGCCATGGTCATACAGCAGGCTATCTAAAGAACCTGCATCTAGCTGAGCTTTGGCCTCGCTGTTGAATAAAAAGATCGGGAACACAACAAGGCTAGTGGAGGCAACAAAAATACAGCCCGAGATAGGCATTGATTTTACCCTGGGAAAAAATTGATAGACGATCGCTAAAAAAGTCGATATCAACAAAAAGCCACTAGCGTAGCGAAAAGCTAGCAGCAGACCGATCGTCAGCCCTAACAACGCCGTAGCGGCCAGGCAAAAGCGGCTTCTTAGCGTATAGAGCAGCAGCAGGATAACAACGGGGGTGCCCGCCCACAGAAAAATATCTGTGCCTTGAATAGTCCATGAAGGGGTATAAACCAGAGGCAGAATTGCCGCGATTACCAGGTTTAATGGAATAGATTGCATCCCAACTTTGATGGGGTTTAGCAGGCACCGAGAGGCAATCACAGCCCAGGCTACCCAACCAATGAAAACAGTAAGGCTGTAGATAGTTTTAAGGGCGATCGCCATCGGCATACCCAGCCACAGTAAAGCCGCCACCAGCAGTGAGAGGCCAGGCGGAAAGTGGATCAATGGTTCTGAAATAGGAGGCAGGCTGAGGTCGAGTTGTGGAGAAAAGGCATTTGTCAACCCCAGGCCTTGGGCTAGGCGATGGGCCGCATCGAGCTGAATGCTTAAATCCCAGCTGATCTGAAGCGGGCCAAACAACCGAATTAACGTGATCAGGGCGGCGATAATCAGTAGAGTTACAAAAACCCCAGTATTTCCGCCGCTGAGGCGAGAAAGGGTTGCGTTAAGGCGAGCCATGTTTAGATCCTCAGTTTCTGAGCCTTTCTGCGATCGAAACGTCGTGCTCCAATACCAAAACAGGTCCTTTGACTAAGGGCGAAAACACGTTCCTCAGCCCTTGGGTCTATAGATCAACAAAGGGTTTAATGTTGGCTGGTGCGCCATACAGAGCAATGACGCACCAAAAAGGGCTTTAACCTACCCCACCATCAAACTTTCACCCCCGCCCGCCCGCAGGGTAGCCCGGTCGAGCACGCTGGTGGCTGCACTGCCGTTGAGCGTCACTAGGCCCAGAGCTTGCAGGTCAGCTTCGACCATCAGGTGTACCAACTCCTCAAAGGTGACGGTCGGCTCCCAGCCGAGCTTGGCCTTGGCTTTGCTGGGGTCGCCGATGAGCAGTTCAACCTCAGCAGGGCGCAGGTAGCGCTCGTCGAAGGCCACATAGTCTTGCCAGTTGAGGTTGACATGGCCGAAGGCTAGCTCCAAAAATTCGCGCACTTCGTGAGTCTCGCCCGTGGCCACTACGTAGTCGTCGGGTGTGTCCTGCTGCAGCATTAGCCACATGGCCTGCACGTAGTCTTTGGCGTAGCCCCAGTCGCGCTTGGCATCCAGGTTGCCCATGTAGATCTTGCTCTGCTGCCCCGCCACAATACGGGCCACGGCGCGAGTAATTTTGCGGGTGACAAAGGTTTCGCCGCGCCGGGGCGACTCGTGGTTAAACAAAATACCGTTGCAGGCAAACATGCCGTACGACTCGCGATAGTTGAGGGTTTGCCAGTGGGCATAGACCTTGGCACAGGCGTAGGGGCTGCGGGGATAAAACGGGGTGGTTTCGCTCTGGGGCACATGCTGCACTTTGCCGTACATTTCAGACGAGCCTGCCTGGTAGTAGCGCACGTCAATGCCGGTGCGCTGGCGGTAGTCGCGAATGGCCTCCAGCAGCCGCAGGGTGCCCATGCCCACTGCATCGACAGTGTACTCGGGCGAGTCAAAGCTCACCCGCACGTGCGACTGTGCCCCCAGGTTGTAAATTTCGGTGGGCTTTACCTCTTCGAGAATGCGGCGCAGGGTAGTACCGTCGGTGAGATCGCCGTAGTGCAAAAACAACCGGGCGGTGGTGCTATGGGGGTCTTCGTAGAGGTGGTCAATGCGATCGGTGTTAATGGTCGAGGTGCGTCGCACAATACCGTGTACCTCGTAGCCTTTTTCTAATAACAGCTCGCTTAGGTAAGAACCATCCTGGCCGGTAATGCCAGTAATTAGGGCTTTCTTTGAATTAGTCATAGGGCTTTTAGATGTAAGTGAACAACGATAGAAGAAAGGGTGAGATCAGTGAGGAGGGTGAATAGGGGAAAATGCAAAATTCAAAGTTCAAAATTTTGAATTCATTCATTCCCATCCACCTATTTACCATCCACACATCCCCTACCCAATGCGGCCAAAATCCTTCACCCCGCCATACCGGGTTTGCCGCGCCTGACGACGGGTAAACTCGCCCACGGTTGGGTTGCCCGTGGCCAAAATGACTCCGGTGGCCTGCATCCACAGCGTCTCTGGCACCATACTTAGGCTGTACTGGTTAGCTCCGGTCTTGCGAACGTGGTACCACTGGGTGGCCTGGCAGCGATCGCACCAAAAGGCTTCTAGCCATTCCCCCTGCAGCGGTACCGTGCCAAAGCTAGCAACGAGGGTTAAGGCGGCCCGGCGGCTGAGCCCATGCTGTTGTAAATGCTCAGGCTTGGTGGCAAACAGCGGATACTTTTGGCTAACGCTGTCGAG
Source organism: Nodosilinea sp. AN01ver1 (assembly GCF_050565655.1). Taxonomy (NCBI): domain Bacteria; kingdom Bacillati; phylum Cyanobacteriota; class Cyanophyceae; order Nodosilineales; family Nodosilineaceae; genus Nodosilinea; species Nodosilinea sp. AN01ver1. Next base: position 71,338 of record NZ_JBNXVS010000005.1, read on the forward strand.
ATAGTTGCCGTGGTGAGGACACAGAATGCTCCGTCGTTTAGACCGATTTCGATTGCGCGATCGGGGCTGAGTCATAGTCAGTATTGAGGGTAGATACGGCTCTAAATTCAGTTTCTAGAAAAAACCTGAAAATCAGGACAAATCTTAGCGATTAAGAGCGATTCAGGCAGAATGTCACGACATCTATACAGTCTTTTCTTATTCCAACAGATGTTGCCCCACCTCTACAGCAGAGCTGGGGCAACCACGTCTATTTTACTGTTCAACCCGGTCTAAAAAGCCCGCAACATACGATGAATACGACGGTGTACTCGCGTAACTACGACCTGCTTTATTGACAGATAAACAAAGGGAGGAATAGTTTTAAAGTATCGCTGCCACAGTCGGCCTGGCTCTTGAATAAGCCGATAGAGCCACTCTAAGCCCGACTCCTGTACCCAGGTCGGGGCATGTTTTTTAATGCCGGCATAGATCGGAAATACGCCGCCAATACCCACCATCGCCGCCTTAATTTTAGAGCGATGCTGATACATCCAAATTTCCTGTTTAGGGCAGCCCAGGGCAATAAATACAATGCCAGCCCCGCTACGGTTAATCGTCTGCACCACCTGGGCATCTTCTTCTGGCGTTAGCGGGCGAAAGGGCAGAGGCTCCATGCCTGCAATAGTAAGGTTTGGATACTCTTGCTCTAGCCGCTGCCGCATTTTATCGAGGGTTACATCGTCGGTGCCCAGGAAATAAACTGGCAACCCTGTCTCAGAAGCCCGCTCACAAACTTCCTGCAAAATGTACATACCCGCCACGCGATCGTGGGTGCTTTTACGCAGCAAATTTAAGGTCCACACCAGGGGCATGCCGTCTGGGGTCAACAAATCTGCGTGGTTTAAAACCTTGGCAAACGTGTCATTCCAGCGGGCTTCCATCAGCATATGTACATTGGCTACGCACACAACTCGACTTAGCCGCTGCTGTCCCCAATGCATAATTAGATCAATTTGCTCTGCAAAGGGGTTAGTGGCAATCGAAAACCCAATTACGGACTCACTAACGAGATTTTTAGAGATTGACATGATCCTAAGGAGCTTAAAGGACAATCTGCGGTAGACGCCCCGGTAGGATTTGTCAGTGAAACCTTAAGTAGCTATATCGGATAAATGTTCAGACCAGGACTTAACTAAGCTATGGCCCTGATAAAACACCAATGACGCACGTTGTCTAAAAAAGTTCATTGTTTAAGTAAACAATATAGGTTTGACTGGCAACAATCAGCCTGCCAAAGATAGCGGTGACGAGATGCTTAGTCCAACCAAAGTTCTTAAGTTATTAACCATAGGGCTAGCTAAGTACTCTCTACGGGAAACAAACCAAGGCTTCAGGTTGATAGGGCTAAGTTGAACAGATGCCCTGAAAATAGTTTTCAGCTAACTATTCCAACCGTTTACCCCAAACCTGTAAGCGTAGATGACCGTGCCTCAGACCATAACTGGAGGGGATGGCAAAGGCGGTTAGCGGGAATGCACCGTTAAACAGTAGCACGTACATAACTTAACGTGGCACACTTTTGCTTGACCAGTGAAATTACGCATTCTGCTTCAACTTATCTTGGCAACTAGTCACTATATACAAAAGTTGTGTGAAAGGATCAGGAAAATTACAGGTTCCCTTAAAAACCGTTCGGATTCACGGCGAGACCCACGGATAGTAGATAGACGCAGGGCCATTTACTAGAGAAGTGGAGTCTATTCATGTCTAAATCGCTGAAACACCGTCTAAGCTTAGCTCTGGCAGCAGGACTACTGTTCATTGGCATCGACGGCCTGTATCCCAGTAAATCCCAGGCTCAGCGCATGCCGGGGGGCAGTTTACCCTCTGTACCTCTGGCCGAGCCAGTGCAGTCGAGGCAGCCAGCAGCACCGGCTCCTCGCCTTTCGGCCCCCGCAGCCAATGAGCCCTATACGCTGGGGGCGGGCGATCGCGTCCGAGTCACGCTTTTTCAACTGGCTGACTACAGCGGCGAGTACGACGTTCAAGTCGATGGCACTCTCAACCTAGCCCTAATTGGGCCAGTCGTAGTAGAGGGGTTGACCGTTGAGCAGGCCACAGCTCTCATTTCTAACCGATACGCCCAAACCCTGCGCCGCCCGATTGTCACCCTCAACGTGCTGACCCGCCGCCCGGTCGAAATAACGGTTGCCGGAGAAATCAATCGGCCCGGCTCCTACGCTATGGATGCAGCCAATTACCCCAAGCTAACCCAGCTATTTGAGATGGCGGGCGGCGTCACCCAAAGTGCTGACCTGCGCAACGTACAGATTCGGCGGCAGCAAAATGGCCGTACCCAGTTGCTGACCACCAACCTCTGGCAACTTCTCAACGCTGGAGACACCAATCAAAACCTGAACCTGCGCGATGGCGACAGTATCTATATCCCCTCCACCCTGGTGCCGCTAGATGAAGGTCCTCTGATTGCCGCCTCTAACCTAGCGGCTGACGGGTCTCAGCCGGTCAGCGTAGCCGTGGTGGGCGAAGTATTTCGCCCTGGCCCCTACCTATTACGGGGCGGGTCTACCCGTACGGGCAGCGCTGGGGTACCCGGTGGCGAGCAAGGTTTTGCTGGCAGTCCGACAACAGTCACCGATGCCATTCAGGTGGCTGGAGGCATCAAACCCCAGGCCAATATTCGTCAAGTCGAGGTGCGGCGCACCACCCGCAGCGGCAACCAGGATGTGTTTAAGGTCGATCTGTGGGAAGTGCTCCAGGGGGGTAATCTGCGGCAAAATGCCATTCTGCAAGAAGGCGATACGGTCTTCATTCCCACAGCTACCGGAGAGATTGATCCCGGTGAAGCCACTCGTCTGGCAGAAGCCAGTTTGTCACCCGACTCCATTCGCGTCAATGTGGTTGGTGAAGTACGCAACCGAGGATTAGTCAGTGTTCCTCCCAGTACCCCACTCAACCAAGGCATTTTGGCTGCCGGTGGGTTTACCAACAGAGCCCGAGAAGACGTTGTTGGTTTAGTTAGACTCAACCCCGACGGTAGCGTTACCCAACGCGAAATCTCCGTTGACTTTACTCAGGGCATCAATAACGAAAACAACCCTATTTTGCAGAACAACGACATTATTATTGTGGGCACATCGGGGTTAGCAGACTTCTCAGATACCCTCGGCAGCATCACCAACCCAATTGCTAACCTGCTGTTTATTTTAGGATCACCCTTCCGATTCCTAAACTTATTTAATTGACGAGTTAGCTCAACTCAATCGGCTCAACTGAGCCCGTAACCGACGCACACGCCTGGTCACCCAAACTCACACCAATACTTAATTTTAGGAATCAGGGATGAAAGCTCAAACTCTTCAGCCGTCTCTTCTACCACCATCCAGCCCAGCGGTAGAACCCCTACAAGAGGGAGGATTAGATTTTGGTAGTTTGCTCTCTATGCTCAGGCGGCGGGCGTTGCTGATTGCCGGTGTAACCGCAGTGGTGACCGCAGCAGCAGGGGTGAGAGCTTATCTAAGCCCACCCACCTACTCCGCTGGCTTTGAGATTCTAGTACAGCCCCTCAGCGCTGAAACGGAAGTAATTTCTGCTCTATCAGATGTGCCCATTAACCGTAAAGAAACTGAGCTGCCACTGGCCGATAGAATCAGAATTTTAACCAGCCCCAGCGTGCTTCAGCCCGTAGTCGATGACCTGCGGGCCAAGGGCATGATTGGCTGTATACCGCCAGGTCAGACAGAAGCTAGTGATGAAGTCCTGAACAGTCAGTGTTTTAACCGTCTAAGAAGCGGAGTAAACACTCAGCTTGCTAAAAACTCAAGGATTTTTAGAACAACCTACAACGGCGGCTCTGAGCGAGATGTTGAGTACATCACTAATTTGTTGGCGCAGACATTTTTAGATTACGGGTTGGAGTCTCGTAAGCAAGATCTTCAGCTAGGCCTAGATTTTTTAAACGATAAAATTCCTGAGGCGGAACGGCGGGTCGATAGCTTACAGGCCGAGTTGCAAAATTTGCGACAGACCTATAACCTAATCGACCCAGGCTCCCAAGGGGGCAACATTTCTAGCCAAATTAGCAGCTTTGAAAAGCAGTACCAAGATACACTCATCGAACTAGAGGAAAATATAGCTCTCCTTGAGGATCTGCAACGGGCGTTGACCCAGCGTCCCCAAGATACGGCGGCATCACCTGCTCTAAGCAATAGCAGTCGCTACGGTGCCCTGGTAGAGAATCTGCTCTCCTTAGATAGCCGTATTGCCGCTGAGTCAACCCTTTACCTAGACAGTAGCCCTAATATGCAGGTCTTGCAGGAGCAGCGACAGAATCTATTGAATCTGCTGGCCCGCGAAGGAGAAGTCGCCCAGGCAGAACTGATGGGCCGCATCGATCTGCTGGCTGCTCGCGAGTCCGCCCTCTCTGAAACCCTGGCGTCGTTAGATATAGATGTCAATGAGCTAGCTGAAATCACCCGCCAGTTTACGGATTTAGAGCGGGATCTGACGCTGGCTAACAATAGTCTTAGCGAGCTACTGGTGAGGCGAGAAAACCTTCAGGTTGAGGCGGCTCAGCGAGAGTTGCCCTGGGAGTTGATCAACCCTACCAGCGTCTCGACTCAGGTGGCCAACCTGCAAAACAGTCTTATATTGGGCTTTTTGCTGGGGCTACTGGTGGGATCTGGGTTAGCTTTTCTACTAGAAACCCAGCGGGATGTTCTCTATACCCCCAAAGATCTCAAGCGGGTTACTCCGGTGCCTATTCTAGGCTTAATTCCCAACAATATTGCGGTTGAGCGCGGCTACGACGAGCAGTATCTGCTGGGGCTATACCAGCCTAATGCCGACCCCATGCACAGCAGCAACGGCAACGGCAAAAGACCCAAAAACAGCGACGTCCTCAAGGAGGATATCTTTGCTTATCGAGAGGCGTTTCGATCGCTGGTGGCCAATCTACAGCGGCTCGATGCCGAACATCCGCTGCGATCGCTGGTGATTAGCTCAGCCGACAACCAACTGGCTGACTCAACAACGGCGGCCTATCTGGCCTGGGCCGCCGCCGAACTGGGTAACCGGGTACTGCTCATTGACGCCGATCTGCGTTTTCCACATCTGCACAACTTTTTAGAACTGCCCAACGACCAGGGCTTTGGCAATATTTTGGCAGGCGAACTCGATCTCAAGAATGTGATTAAGCGATCGCCTACCGAGCCCAATCTATTTGTTTTAACTACGGGCACCACAAAGATCGATCCAGCACGGCTCCTGTCGTCAACTAAGATGGCGCAGTTTATTGCTAAAACTGAGTCTTACTTTGACTTAATTATCTACGACTCGCCGCCGTTTGCTGAGTACGCCGACGCCGCCCTGTTATCAGCAGAGACCAGCGGACTGGTGCTCGTATCGCACCTGGGTACCGTTAAATCAGTCCAGCTTGAGCAAACGCTAGAAAAACTCTGGATTGCCAAGATTCCGTTAGTGGGCTTGATTGCCAAAGAGGCTACCTCTAAACCATCGCTGCTGCCGGTGTAGAGCTAACCAAAACCACAGGAGACTGAGGGACTGCGATCGCAGTCCTTTTTTTAAGGATAATAGCCACTGCCAGAACGGTTAGGATAATTTGTGTCAGCAATTTGTGTCAGCTTAGGACGACGGTTAATGTGCCAGTGCGTTGACCCAGCTTTAGTCGATAGCAGTGGCTTTTATCCTAAGAACAATGATCAGCGCTATAAGAAAATAATCATAGATATATCAATGGATTAGGGGTTCTCCCTGCCTCCTTTTTCAAAAGGAGCCTGAGCCTGTTCAAAGTTCCCTTTTGCAAAAGAAAAGTTGGGAAATCGAAGCCTCAAGCCACCCGTTTTTCCAATGCCTAGATTTGCTCTCTTCCAAGCGTTCTACTAATCCTGACTTCAGGGCTAAAAAAGTATCTTTGCTTATGGACAAAAAATAGCCCTGGCATTTAACACCAGGGCCGCTTTGTGAATCTAGGCAAGCACTAATAAACGCCTAGGCTTGCTCAGCGTCCTCTTCGCCGTTGCGCTTGCGCAGCGCCGCAACACCCAGCCCCAGCAGACCCGGCAGCAGCGCGGGTGTGGGAATTGGAGCGGCGGTGATGTCCGCAGAGTACGATGAGCCGTCAATCCGAAGACTACCCTGAGCACTAAATGAGCCGCTGCCATCCAGCCCAAGAGGTTGAAAGACACCCTGAATACCAGCTACAAAAAAGCTGCTGGGGCTTCCTGGAGGTAGAGGCCCCCCAAGCATAACCCGAGTTAGGTCAAAGGAGGTCAGGCTAAAGGTCAGGCCATCCTCCAGCCCCGTCAACCAGTTGTCCACAGGGTTAGCCAGGTTCCAAGTGTTGACACCAGTGGAAGTCAGGTTGAGGTTCCCCACAGTTATCTGGGTATTTGCAGGGCCAAAGACTCCATCAGCGCCAGCTGGAATAGTACCTGGATTGGTGAACGTCAACGCTCCAGTGGCACTATTGAACTGAGCAAAACCCGTAAAGCTGAGCGTTTGCTCAGCGATATCGGCAACAGTCAGGGCGTAGGCCGGGGCAGATACCATGGCAGCCCCACCAGTAATTACAGAAACGGCAGCAACGCCTAAGCCGACAGATCTAAAATTCATCATGTTGAACCTACCTATTAATTGATTGGTATGTACAGAAGAGCAAGCCATACAATGGCAGACCACAGTTCGTAGAAACGACCTATCTTCTATGCACCTTGGTAGATACGATGACTATCCCCTAGGGGAACCCTGAGTTTTATAAGGATGTGAACCCTGAATTAATTGGCTGGTCTAAGTGTATACACCGAGTTGTGTAGCGCCAATGACAGCTAGCCCATTTCACCATAGCTTTAAGCTCAATGCGGCCCATCCATCAAACCCCTAGCTTGGGCAAATCGACCGCAAAAACCGGCCAGCAAACCATTCAAGCTGTCCAAAGGCCCCTTGGAAGCAAAAAAGCCCCAGTACTCGGTACTAGGGCTCTTCACAAAGCCTGCTTATCAATCAGCTAAGCTATGGGTATTGGGTACCTGCTTAAGCTTGCTCAGACTCGTCTTCGCTGCTGCGCTTGCGCAGGGCTGCAACCCCTAAACCCACTAATCCAGGCAGCAGCGCCGGAGTTGGCACAGCGGTGATGTCAGCAGAGAAGGAAGACCCCTGCCTAAACGCCAAGTTGCCTTGGGCTGTGAAGCTACCGTCTCCGTTCAAGCCCGAAGGGGTAAAGAATCCAGCGACTGTAGCCTCAAAGCTACCAGATGGGTTGCGGGTGAGGTTAAAGGTTTCGAGGGTGAACCCTATACCGTCAGCTAGCCCGCTGAGCCAAGTAATCGAACCACCGCTGAGTGACCACGAGGAAGCCGTCGTCCTCTCCAAAGCTAAGTCTCCGATGGAGAAAGTGCTAAAGAGGGAGCCAAAGGGCGAATTGCTGAGGATAGTCGCGGTACCACCCGGAGTTCCAAACGCAGAACTACTGTCAATAAAATCCAGTGTGGCAATGTTACCGACACCAACGTTAGACAGTTTGGCAGAGCTACCAAAGCTCAGGTTTGCCCCAGCAATTGTTGCGGCCTGTACAGGAGCCTCAAGAACCACAACAGCCGAAAAGGCAGCGGCGGCACTTAGGCCGAGACCAAAAGCTTTCAAACTCATAATTTGTATCTACCTCGTGTGTATGAATGGATACTGACCCTAGTAGGGCCAAGAGCAAAGGCTTGCTCTCGATACAACAGTCGGTAGTGCACCTGGGAGTAACCTTACACTTAGCGTCCTAAACGGCTCGATATGCCTCACTCCTGGCTAACCAAAAAGCCAACTCAGCAGTGCAGGAACGCACAAACTCGGCAGATGTTGCTGGAAGCCACTCGTAAAGCAAATTGATATGTCTTTTAAGTGTCTTCCGCTTTAGACATACCTATAGATGTATTGAGACAGCTGATAGATTCCCAAATTTTTGTAATTTACCTGAGCTTTAAAAAAGGATCGACTTCAGGGCCGCTCGCCTCTATTTCTTCAGGTTTCTACCTGGCGCAACAGAATCACAGTGACCTCGGTCTGCTGAGCAATTTCTAAAGGCACATTGCCCTTGATCACCTGGCTGAGCAGGTTTTCGCGCGAGGCCCCCAGCAAAATGGCGTCGGTGCGGCACAGGCGCGCCATATCGATAACCGCTGCAGATACCGAGGGGTGAGTGAGCACCTGGGTGTAAACCGGACGGTGCAGGGTTTCCTCTAGCCCATCGGCCATTTCAGACAGGTGCTGGAGGGTTAGACATTCGCCTTTTTCGGGGTGGCAGATGGTGCAGAGCTGGATTTCGGGGGCGTGACCTAGGGTGAGCAGGCCCGGCAGCAGCTTTTGAGCGCTCTGGGCATTGGGGCCACCTGCGGTGGGGATCAGCCAGCGATCGAAGGTGAGGTTGCGGCCGGGGCGCACTACCACCACCTGGCAGGGGGCCTGGCGAATGAGGGTATCGACCACGCCGCTGATTACGCGGCCCGGGGTGAGGGTGGGGTGGTGCCAGCCCATTAACACCAGGTCGATGTGGCGATGTTTGATCACCTCCAGCAGGGTGCGGCCAATTTCATGGGCGGCTCGCACTTGAAAATGCACCGACAGACCGCTGTTGGCGGCGTAGGACATAGCTAACTGACGCAGGGGCTCGACTTTGTGCAAATCGACTTTGGCCTCGGCGGGGGCAACGCTGCGGGGTACTGATACCACATGGACGCACTCTAGCTCGTAGTGCAGACCGTGGGCGATCGCCGCCGCAATCTTGATCAAATCGGGCGCAGTGCGAGGGTCAGCCAGCGGCACCAGCAGACGGCCCTGGCCAGTGGCGGGGGCGCGCTGCTGCAGCACCACGTAGGAGGGTTCGGCCTGGGGGCCAAGTTCGGGCAGTTCGCCGCTGACCTGATCAGACTCGGCTCGAATAATATCGGCGCGGGTGATAATGCCCACCAGCTTGTTGCCCTCGGTGACGGGCAGGCGGCTGAGCTTGAGCCGATTGAGCAGGTGCAGCACTCGGGGCAGGGTGGCGTTGGGCGCGACCGTTACCGGGTGGGGGGTCATGATGTCGGCCAGGGTGAGGTACTGGTCGAGCCCCTGAGCTGCGGTTTCGCCGAGGTCGCTCTGGGTGACGATGCCCACCAACCGCCCCTCGTCGAGCACGGGAAAGCCCCGGTGGTGCGATCGCGAAAAGGCCTGCACCACCTCAGGCAGAGTCATCTGGCTAGAGAGGGTTTCGACCCGGCGCTGCATCAGGTCGGCGGCCTTGAGGTGGGCCCAGGGGTTGTTGGCCTGGGGCACTGGCTCCAGGTGAATGCCCTGCATGGCCAGCAGGCGGTTATAAATAGAGCCGTTGTTGGCGCGGTCAGAAATCAGGTAGGCGATTCCCGAGCCAATCATCAGGGGCAGCACCAGGTTAAAGTTGGCGGTCATCTCAAAGACGATCACGATGGCGGTGATGGGTACCCCCGTCACCGCACTAAAAAACGCCCCCATTCCGGTCAGGGCGTAGGTGGTAGGGCTGGCCAGCGCCTCGGGCAGGGGCCAGGCCCCAAAGCCGCTGTAGACCCCCTGGGCCAAAAAATTGACCAGGCAGCCCAGCGCCGCCCCCAGCACCAGCGACGGCGCAAAAATGCCCCCTGCTGCCCCCGAGCCGTAGGCCAGCAGGGTGAGCAAAAACTTGACCACAAAGGCGATCGCAACCAGCTGCCAGCCCGCCGACCCGGTGACGAAAAACTCCTGTAGGCCCGTGTTATCGACCGCCGCCACTGGCAACAGCATCCCCACCAGGCCCGTCACCAGCCCCGCCAGGCCAATGCGTCCCGGCAGCCCCAGCCCCTTAAACTGGCGAAAAAGGGCCAGACTGCCAAAAATACCGCTGCGAAACAGCGACCCCAGCAGACCCGCCGCCAGCCCCAGAATCATCAAAAAGGGCAGGTCGTGTACCGACAGGCTAATCGGTCGAGAGTCCATCGCCAGGTTTAGCCCCTGACCGCCCAGCAGCCGCGACACCACCGCCCCAATAAACGAGGCCAAAATAGCGCTGCCCAGGGTAAGGTCTGAAAAATCCTGCAGCAGCTCCTCGACCACAAACAACACCCCGGCGATGGGAGCATTAAACCCCGCCGCCAGGCCCGCCGCCGCCCCCGCCGAAATCAGCTGCCGTCGATACTCCGGTGAGGTCGGTACCCAACGGCTGAGCTGGGCCGCCAGCGCCGCCCCAATCTGCACCGTTGGCCCCTGCCGCCCCAGCGACAGCCCCGACCCCAGCGCCAGCAGCGTGCTGCACAGCTTGACCAGCGCCACCCGCAGGTTTAGGGGAATTTTGGCAAAGCCCAGAGCCGCCTTCACCTGGGGAATGCCGCTGCCCGACGCCTCGGGAGCAAGCCGCTCGACTAAAAAGCCCGACAGCCAGCCGCCAAATAACCCGATCGCAGGCAGCACCAGCCCCAGCGGCAGCTCACTTGAGGTGCGCCACAGGGCCAGCCGCTCAACCCCCTGCTTGAGCAGCACCGCCGCCAGCCCCGACACCAGTCCAATGACGCATGCCTCAACGATGGCAACCCGCTTGCGGCTCAGCAACGGCTCCAGGCGTTTTTGCAGCATTAGACTAGCAACAGTAAGGGGCAGAACAGTGGGTATGACGCTAACCCAAAGTGTAGCCCTTCAGGCTTTTCTAGCCTAACGATCTGGCGGCGGCTATATCTACGTTGATTGGGTGTGCGGCGTGCGGCGTGCGGTTCACGGAAGGACTTGAACCGCGCACCCCGCGCACCCAAACCGTCCCCTTAACCAATTACTTTTGGCCTGGTAAACCCCTAGGGGTGCAGCTCACAGTCGGGGAAACGGCCCAGTCCGTTGGCTTCCACGATGGCGTTGCGGCACCGCAGCGGCGACTTGCCGGTCAAATCGGACAGGCGCTTCAGGCTAATGGCAGGCGTTGAGGAGTGGGGAGCCGTCATATAGAGCCTGTAGGCCGCTTCTAGCACCTGATCATCAAGCAGCAGAGGTCTAACGGTCGAACTGATGACATCCAGCATGGCGGGTAGGGGGAACTCTATACCTAAGCATATTTACTGAAATTGACTGCTAAACCGTCTGCCCAGGGGCAGGTTTTGGGGGACACAGAGGGAGGAGGAGGTGTAGGGGTGCGTGGATGGTCCCTGAGCGGAGTCGAATGGGGGTCGTGGATAGGTGGACGGTCCCTGAGCGGAGTCGTTCGCGTTAGCGTCTCCCGCAGGGAGAAAGGGGCGTGGATAGGTGGACGGTCCCTGAGCGAAGTCGAAGGGGGCGTGTGGATGCGTGGAGCAGCTTTTTGCAGAGTGGAGATGAGAAATCCAAAATCTAAAATCCAAAATCTAAAATCCTAAATCCCCGAGTCCTCAGTCTCTTCGCTAGCAAGGGTGCGCCGAAGGGCAAAGTTGTTTATGCTGTCGATGATGGGCTTTAGGGAACGCTATGGAACTGCAAATGATTCGCGATCGCATCGCCACAATTCGCTCTAAGCGGGAGGCGCTGATTCAGCTGCTGGAGCAGCCGGACCTGGGCACCCTGCGCATTGATGTCAACCAGGCGCTCGAAGAAATGGACGACCTGCTGGAAGAATTTGACCGCACCTTCCCGATGGGATGACCCGCTGAGATGATAGGTTGAGATTTGAACTGTAGTAAATCAACTCCAGGTCGTTGAGCGTTGCCAGTAGGAGCGCTCAATTTGAACTGAACGGGTTACTGTCTCTATACAATCAATTCTCTAAACTCCGCTCAACCTACTATGGCCACTAGCTACACCGTCGAAATTCATCATCAGGGCACCACTCAGACCCTCACCGTACCCGAAGACCAAACCATTCTGGATGCGGCCCAGGCGGCGGGGCTAGATCTGCCGACCTCCTGTGGGGCAGGGGTGTGTACCACCTGCGCGGCGCTGGTGACGGAGGGGGAGGTCGAGCAGAGCGACGGCATGGGGGTGAGTACCGAGTTGCAGGCTGAGGGATACGCGCTGCTGTGCGTGGCCTACCCCCGCTCCGACATCAAGTTGGAGACCGAGAAAGAAGACATCGTCTACCAAAAGCAGTTCGGCCAGGGCTAATTCGCAGATCTGTAGATTTGTAGGGTGGGCACTGCCCACCATTAGCTTTTGGGAAAGGCGAGGTAGGGCAACAATCTAGATCTATTGGTTTAGTCAGGCCAGATCGCTGCACTCTTGCGGTATTCAGTGGTGGGCAGCCCACCCTACCTCGGCTAAATGGGGTTTCGACAGGATTAGTTCACCGATGGCGTTAGCCACTCACTTCATTACCATTGATGTCAGCCTAGAGAAGACAGGCGGGGATCTGGTCAGCGCCATTGAAGCGGCCCTGGCTGAGCGGGGTGAACCTCTGCGCTGGGCCATCACCCAGGTTAATCCTGCTGCCCAAACCGCCACGGTAGAGGCCGTGGTGACAACTCTTTCGCATCCCTAACGGCTATGACTCAAGCTGTACCTGCCCAAGCTGCGACTAGTCGTCCCTATACTGCGGTACTGGTGGTGCCGACCGGCATTGGCGCGGCGGTGGGGGGCTACGCCGGAGATGCGCTGCCGGTGGCGCGGGCGATCGCCTCGGTGGTCGACACCCTGATTACCCACCCCAACGTGATGAATGGGGCGCAGCTCTACTGGCCCTTGCCCAATGCCCACTATGTTGAGGGCTATGGGCTAGACCAGTTTGCGGCGGGGCGCTGGGGGCTGCGCCCGGTACACCGCAACCGTATTGGCCTGGTGCTCGACGCCGCGATTGAAGCTGACCTGCGTTGGCGACACCTGCAGGCGGCAGACGCGGCGCGAGCGACTTTGGGGCTGGATTTGACCGACTACGTGGTCACCGATGCGCCCCTGGCGGTAGAGCTGCGCCGCGCCGAGTCGGGGGCCACCTGGGGCACCATTGGGCGGCCCGATAGTCTGCTGCGGGCGGCGGAGCGATCGCGCGCAGCTGGGGCAGAGGCGATCGCCGTAGTAGCCCGCTTTCCTGACGACACCGATGCCGATGCCCTGCAAGACTACCGCCAGGGGCACGGAGTCGATCCGCTGGCCGGGGCCGAGGCGGTAATTAGCCACCTGGTGGTGCGCACCCTGAGATTGCCCTGCGCCCACGCCCCGGCCCTCAGTCCGCTGCCGTTGGATACTTCTATTTCGCCCAAGTCGGCAGCCGAAGAAATTGGCTATACCTTTTTACCCTGCGTGCTGGCCGGGCTGAGCCGGGCTCCGCAGTTTGTGGTTGGCCCCCGATTGAGCGATTTTGGGGGCGGGTCTAGCCCGACCTCTAGCCCCACTCTATGGGCCGACCAGGTCGATGCCATTGTGGTGCCGGCCAGCGCCTGCGGCGGCAGCGCCCTGCTGAACCTGAGCCGCCGAGCGCTGGCGATCGCCGTTGAAGCCAACACCACCGCTCTGGCGGTGAGCCCAGAGGCCCTGGGTATAGCTGTAGTGCGGGTGGGGTCTTACCTGGAAGCGGTGGGGCTGCTGGCGGCCCATCGAGCCGGGGTTCACCCCCAGGCGCTAACGGCCCAAATGCCCCAGCTCAAAGAGTTTCGCCCCGCCGCAGAGGTTCATCCCTTGGGCAGATAGAAAGCCCAGATCGGCTTTCTACAATTAACTCTGGAGGAGGCCGGTTGGGATTCACAGATTAGCCTGATCGCTAGCTGCTGTCCGATCGCGGTGTTAACCCATTCTGGAAGGCCGTGAGCGATCGCGTTAGCCTACCCAGGTGCATTTCGCCTGAATGGCATCTGCGGCTTTTGTCGGTGCCGTCGATCGCGGCGATCTGGCGCTAGCGATTGTGGACTGGTACGCTGAGTTGGCCTAGCCTCCACTGTTGTCACAGGATCACGTTATGCCAAAACGCACCGTCAACGTCTTGCTAGTCGAAGATGACGAAGTAGACGTGATGAATGTACAGCGGGCCTTCAAGCGCAACCAGATCGATAACCCTCTCTACATTGCCAACAACGGGTTAGACGCGCTTTCGATGCTGCGCGGCAGTGACTCTGAGCCGCCATCGGTACCGGGGCATCGGCGGCTGGTACTGCTCGATATCAACATGCCGATGATGAACGGGCTAGAGTTTTTGCAGGAGCTGCGCCAGGATGCCTCGCTGCGATCGACCCCCGTGGTGATATTGACCACCTCTGACGCCGACCAGGACAGGCTAGAAGCCTACCGTTTAAATGTGGCAGGGTATATCTTAAAGCCAGTGACTTTTGCTACGTTTGCAGAGGTGATGGCGTCGCTTAACCAGTACTGGGCACTGTGTGAAATTCCCTAAACAGGCCCATTGGCAGCCGCCGTGGGCCGGGGGAACAGGGGCTACACGAATGGGTAAAGTGCTGGATATTTTGCTGGTAGATGATGATGCCGTCGATCGCATGGCCATTTGCCGAGCCCTAGACCGCGCTGATCTGGCGGTGAAGGTGACCGAGGTCAACAACGCCGAGGAGGCGATCGCCCACCTCAACCACGACTCCTACGACTGCGTTTTTTTAGACTACCGCCTGCCCGAACAGGACGGGCTATCGCTGATTCGGCAGTGGCGTGCCGAGGGCGTAACCATTCCGCTGGTGGTGCTGACCGGCCAGGGCGACGAGCAAATCGCCGTCGATCTAATGAAGGCGGGGGCCAGCGATTACCTAATCAAAACGCGGGTGTCTCCCGACCGTCTGGCGCTGCTGTTGCGCAATGCCCTGCGAGTCTACGAGGCCGAACAGCGAGAGGCCTCAGCCCTGGCCCAGCTGCAGCAAACCAACGTTCTGCTCACTAAGCAAAACGAAGAGCTAGAAGATCAGCGCCGCTACATTGAAGATCAAAACTTCAAGCTGATCGAAGCCTACCGGGTGAAGTCAGAATTTTTGGCCACCATGTCCCACGAGCTGCGCACCCCCCTAAACGCCATCTTGGGCTTCTCGCAGATTCTCGACAGCCAGTCGAAAGGGCCGCTCACTGCCCACCAGGCCGAGATGGTCAAGCGCATTTTTACCAACGGCAAAAATCTGCTCAGCCTGGTCAACGACATTCTCGACCTGTCGAAGCTAGAGGCCCAGCGGCTGACGCTGACCCCCACCGCCATTGACCTGCACGGGCTAGTCGAGTCGACGCTATCGGATCTGCGATCGCTGGCCGACGGCAAGACCCTAACGCTCAAAAGCGACCTCAGCCTCAGCGATCCCATCGTCATCAACGACGAGCATCGCCTGCGCCAGGTGCTGGTCAACTTGGTTTCAAACGCGATTAAGTTTACCGATCGCGGCCAGGTGGGGGTCAGCGTTACCGAGAGCGGGCCTAGCGACATCACCGTCACCATCGAGGATACCGGCATTGGCATTGCCAAGGAGCAGCTGCCCCACATTTTTGAAGCCTTTCGCCAGGTCGACCAAACCATTCGCCGCCAGCGCCCCGGCACGGGCCTGGGGCTGGCGATCGTGCATTCCCTGGTCACGGTCATGGGCGGCGCGATCGCCGTCAGCAGCGAGCCAGGCCGGGGCACCACATTTACCGTGACCCTCCCCCGACAGATTGCCGCCCTGCCCTCCAGCGAGACCTTTGGCCTTGAGGTTTGGTAGCTCAACCAGCGCCGCGCGGGTCACGCTCCTGCCGTCCTGCCCACCGCAAGCCTCCACCGGCCAGGCCGCATCTTCACCCTTTGGTGACGGGCAGCGGCGGCCAACATGTAGCCTTTACAAACTTCAGCAATTTAGCTGTGGTTTTAGCTGGCAACATGGGAAAATGAAGGGCGCATTTTTTGGAAAACTGCCTGTGAAAGCTCTTGTGGTCGGCAACGGTGGCCGTGAACATACCCTGGCCTGGTCGCTGCTGCAATCGCCCCGCATTACCGAAGTGGTCTGCGTGCCCGGCAACGGCGGCACCGCCACCCTACCCCACTGCCGCAACCTGGCCATGAACCTCGACGCCTTCGATGGCATCGCTCGCTTTGCCCTGGTCAACAATCTGGAGCTGGTGGTGGTTGGCCCCGAGCAGCCCCTGGCAGAGGGCATTACCGACTACCTGCAAAAGCAGGGGCTCAAGGTGTTTGGCCCGGTCCAGGCCGGAGCCCAAATTGAGGCCAGCAAAGCCTGGGCCAAGGCGCTGATGGTGGAGGCTGGCATTCCCACCGCCAGGGCCGAGGTTTTTACCGACGAAGCGGCGGCTCTAGCCTACCTGAAGCAGGAGGGTGCCCCCATCGTGGTGAAGGCCGACGGGCTGGCGGCGGGCAAAGGCGTTGCCGTAGCGCAAACCCTAGCAGAAGCGAACCAGGCGGTCAGCGATGTCTTTAGCGGTCGCTTTGGCAACGCGGGCCGTCAGGTCGTCATCGAAGAATTTATGACCGGGCAGGAGGCCTCGGTGCTGGCCGTTACCGACGGGCAAACCATTCGCCCCCTGGTGCCCGCCCAGGACCACAAAGCCATTGGCGAGGGCGACACGGGGCCAAATACCGGCGGTATGGGGGCCTATGCACCTACGCCAGTGGTGACGCCCGCGATCATGGCGCGGGTGCAGAGCGAGGTGCTAGAGCCTGCGATCGCCACCCTGCGCCGTCGGGGCATTGACTATCGCGGCGTGCTCTACGCCGGGCTGATGATTACCCCCGCGGGCGATCCCAGGGTGGTGGAGTTTAACTGCCGCTTTGGCGACCCTGAGACCCAGGCGGTGCTGCCCCTGCTCGAAACGCCCCTGGACGAGGTGATGTTGGCCTGCATTGAAGGACGACTCGATGCCCTAGAACTGCGGTGGAAACCGGGTGCCGCCGCCTGCGTAGTAGTAGCTGCCGAGGGCTACCCCGGCAGCTACCCCAAGGGCATGGAGATCTTCGGCTTTGAGGAAGCCGCCGCCACCGGAGCGCTGGTGTTCCACGCTGGAACCCGCCGCAAGGGCGACAGCATTGTGGCCGATGGCGGGCGCGTGCTGGGGGTAACGGGGCTGGGCGACACCTTCGAGGCGGCGATCGCCAACGCCTACGAAGCAGTTGACAAAATCTGCTTCGAGAACATGGTCTACCGCCGCGACATCGGCTATCGGGTGATGGAGAGATGATGGATGGGGGGATGGGGAGGTTCAAAATTGAGAATTTTGAACCTCCCCATCCCCTTCGCTATAGCTTGCGCTCAGTGACCAGAGTCAGGCTTACCCAGGTGCCCTGGGCATTGTAGGTGCGAATTAGCCGCTGCCGCAGGGTGGGACCAATCAGCCAACCCGCCTCCAAAAAGAACGGCTGCCCTGGCTGAATTGCGGTCGGAAAACTGGCCGAGGCTCCCCCCGATAGGCAGAGCACGGTAACTGGCTGGCTGCCCTGCTCAAACCGCAGGGTGGAGCCAACTACCTGCCCCTGGGACTGAATGGCAGGGCCTTGGCCAAAGTTGAGGGTTTGGCTCACCGTTTCCGGCCCGGCCTGCCGAATTTCTAGCCGAGTCGCCATCGTCTGCGGCGGCTGCAGGTCGGGAAACACCGTTTCCGCTTCGCCAACCCAGGTGCCGACCAGCTGCTCCACCCTCAGCTCGGGGCGGGGCGTCGGATCGGTTTCTGCCAGATGTTCTCGAATCAGGGTCAGGCTGCCCAGGCTGGGCTGCTTAGGAAAGATTAAGGCGACGCGCAGCCGCTCAGCATCGTGAATTAACCCCAGCTCAGCCCCAAACTCGCTCACCGGGCTGCGCTGAATTGCCCCCTGCGAAAACGCCCCGGTTTCGCAAAACAGCACCCCCCGCCCCAGGGAACTGTACTCCAGCACCGTTTCGCTCGGCGGCTGATCGGCAGGGCGTTTGCGAATGGTCTGGCGCATAGTGTTGCCCTCGTTAAGTGGCATCAGCGCCACCTCCGAGGGCGTGTCTTGCTGAACGTGCCCCGCCGGAGAGATCTGGGTAAATGACCCCACCCAAACGCCCTGGTTTTTGAGCAGGCGCGCCCACTGGGACGAAGCAGCTGAGGCCATAGGAAAAGACTGCACTGGGAAGAACGAAGTTGCGAAGAACAAAGGGTGGATTGACTCAAAGAGACACCCGTTTTTCGCCTGCCCCCACCTGGTCAGCCCTGCATTTGGCTGACCAGGTGGGGTAGCTCAGGCAAAATCAGCGCCTTCATCGCCAGGGTAACGGCGTTGCTCGACCCCGGCAGCGAGAATATCAGCGTCGATTGGTAGACCCCAGCCACGGCGCGAGACGCGATCGCCCGCGAGCCAACCTCCTGAAAGCTGAGCTGGCGAAAGATCTCGCCAAAGCCGGGCAGGGTTTTCTCCAGCAGGGCGGCGATCGCATCGTAGGTAGTGTCGCGCGGGGCAATGCCCGTGCCGCCCGTGAGAATGATGCTGTCTACCTCAGGCCCCTGGGCCAGGGTTTGACAGAGGGGGCCTATGCGATTGGGCTCGTCGGGCACAATCCGGTAGTCGTGCACCCGATGGCCCGCCTCAGCCAGCAGGGTTTGAATAATCTGCCCGCTGCGATCGGTCTCGACGGTGCGGGTATCGCTCACCGTAATCACAGCGCAGCCCACGGGCCGCGACAGCGTCTGGGAGTGGGCCTGGGGATGGACCATAGCTTGAAAATTAGCTCTTGGTAAAGCCCAGACCGTTTTGCTCGGCGTAGCGGTTCATAAACCGCATAAAGCGATCCCACTCGGCTTCGCTCTTCATCACGTAGGTGGCCTCAATGCCCGCTGGTTCGCCGTTGACAAACTTGCCGTTGACGTCGCGGCTCGTCATCTCGCCCTCTTCATCGACCAGGTACATGCCGGTAATCTCCACCCCCTCGTTCTGAGAGAGCGCCTGGGGGTGGTCAAAGTAGAAGGTAGCCGTACCGTCTGAGCCATCCTTAGCGCGGGTGAGGCGCACATCGGGAATGACGGGTTCTGCAATACCACGGGAAAATTGAATCTCGGCCATGCCAAAGGTCCTAATCTATGAGTGCCATTTGTTAAGACTTATTGTCGCATGTTACCGGAACTGGAGTAGTCACCTCACCAAACTCCACTCCCACCCACGCACCCATCCACGCACCCACCCATCCACGCCCCCCTTCGACTCCGCTCAGGGACCGTCCACCCATCCCCGCACCCACCCATCCCCGCGCCCACTCCTTCAAGGCGAATCCCCCACCGGCTCTCCCATCGGGTCACCCGTCAGCACCGTCAGCGATTCCGCCAGGGCCACGGCCTCCTCGGGGGCAACATCTTCGCAATCCTGTAGATCCTCAAACAGATCGCCAATATAGGTGGCCCCAATTAGCCGATAGGCCCCGGAACTGCCCATCAACCAGTCGGTGAAGAGGTTGGACTCAGGAAACTCGGCGCTGAGTTGCGCGTCGGTGAAGGGGCCGTAGTTGAGGCCGTAGCCGCGATCGCCAAACAGCGGCGGCTGAATCGGCAAACGGCTTTCGGTAGCAGGCATGTCGCCGACGCCCGTGGCGGCAAACTCCACGGCAAAGCACTGGCCGCTATCGCTTTGGTAAACCACTAGATAGCCAGGGCCAGCTTCGCTCTGGTCAACCCGCATTTCGACAATCGAAAACGACGGCGGCACCTGGCCCGGCACCACCACATCTACGCCCAAACTGCTAAGCTGGCTGGTCTGGGTCGGCGACATCTGCGCTAAAAAGGCTCCGTCGGGCGGCGGCGGCGGCCCGTCTGCCGAAGCATTGAGGGGGGCTGAGGTGTCGGCGGCAGACTGCTCTGTGGAGCCGATTTGCCCGTCGCAGGCGGTTAGGCCCGCCGCCAGCAGCAGCACGGTGGCTGCGATCGCCGTCTTGGTGGTCATGGTGCTTAGTTACTCTGCAAACGGATACTCTGCAAACGGGGCCGACGCTATCTTATCGCGATGCCCGCCGTCTGCCTGAGCTTGGCCTGGCGGCCAACACCGCCAACCGAGGGTAAACCTGTGGCATGATAAACCCCTGATGCCCTGGAGCCTGATACCGTTGCGTAAGCTGCCGCCTCTGCCTGTCTCGGTGAAAGTGTTTTACGGCGTAGGCGAGCTAGCGGCAGCGGTGCCCGCCAGCCTGTCGGCGTTTTTTGTGCTGTATTTTTTTACCACCGTGGCGGGGCTGAGCCCGGCGCTGGCGGGGGCGGTGCTGCTGTTTGGCCGGGTGTGGGACGCCATTAACGACCCGCTGATTGGCTGGCTGAGCGATCGCACGGTATCGCCCCTGGGTCGCCGCTATCCCTGGATGCTGGGCGGCGTAATTCCCCTGGCGATCTGTTCGGTGCTGCTGTGGACGGTGCCGCCGTTCCCGACTCAGATGGGGGTGTTTGCCTACTACATTGTGCTGTCGATTTTTGCCTTCGCGGCCTTTACGGCGGTGCAGCTGCCCTACACCGCCCTGGCGGCGGAGCTAGCCGACGATTACGACGAACGCACCGACTTGATCGGTATGAAAGCGGCCTTTAGCATTGGCGGCAGCATTGCGGCCCTGCTGATGGCCCAGGTAGTTTTTGGGCGGGTGGCCGACCCGGCCCGTCAGTTTTTTATTTTGGGGGCGCTGTCAGCGAGCCTGGCGGTGGTCATTATTGGCCTCTGCGTGGCGGGCACCTACCGCCGCTACTGGCAGGTGCAGCGGGGGCGACCGCGCCTGACGACCGCCGCTAAAGCCCCGGCCCTGCTGCCCCAGCTGCGCAGCGTGTTTAGCAACCGGGCCTTTCGACAAATTTTGGGCCTCTACCTGTGCGGCTGGATGAGCGTGCAGGTGACCGCCGCCATGCTGCCCTACTTTGTCGGGGCCTGGATGGGGCTGCCCGCCACCCACTTTGCCCAGATGGCGCTGGCGGTTCAGGGTACCGCGATCGCCATGCTCTGGGGCTGGGACTGGGTGGCCAAGCGCACCGGCAAGCGCACGGTATTTTTGCTGGGGGCACCGCTGGCGGCGATCGCCCTGGGCGGTCTGGCTACGGTGCAGCCGGGCCAGGTGGTGTGGATGTACACCCTGGGAATTTTGGCCGGAATTGGGGTGGCCACGCTATATATGGTGCCCTTTGCCATGCTGCCCGATGTGATTGACCTGGACGAACTCAACACGGGCCTGCGGCGAGAGGGGCTGTACTTTAGCGCCCTGGTGTTTTTACAGAAGCTGGGCCTGGCCCTGGCGCTGTTTATCTCGGGGCAAATTTTGAGCGCCACGGGGTATCTGGCCACCGCCGAGGCTCAGCCCGAGGCGGCGCTCACCGCCATTCGGCTGCTGATTGGCCCGCTGCCCGCCCTGCTGCTGGGGGTGGGGCTGTGGTTTTGCTACCGCTACCCCATTACCCGCGATCGCCACCAGCAAATTTTGCTGGCCCTAACCGCCCAGCGCCAGCAGCGTCTCGATACCGACGACTCCAGCTCTGATGCTCCTGTTCAGGAGGGTTAGGCCGATCCAGAGCCGTGAGACCGGGGGCGTGGTCAACCGTAGGACAGATATTTTTGCGTTTTGGGAACAAAACTTTCACTCCTCAGATGGAGGAGGAATACCTGACGCATTGTTAAGTTCTCTGAAGCGTGTTCATGCGCTGACTTCGCATGCATGTTTTTTATACCGTTTCGAGTGTAAGGACTTATTACATGGCTATTAAGCGTTCCTCTCAAGCTAAGCGCTGGCTGGCTGGTTTTGCGAGTGTTGGTGCTGCCGCGCTGCTAGCAGCCTGTGGCGCAGAAACTGCTGACCCCACCGCCGAGACTGTTCCTGAAGAACCCATGGCGACCGAAGAGCCTGCCACCGATTACTCCACCGCTGCCGGTGAAGATACCGTGGTTGATGTGGCGGCTAGCTCCGAGGAATTCAGCACTCTGGCCCAGGCGATTGAGGCCGCCGATCTAACCGAAGCTCTGTCTGCCGAAGGCCCGATTACGGTATTTGCGCCGACTAACGAAGCCTTTGAAGCTCTCCCTGAAGGCACTCTCGACGAGCTGCTGCTGCCCGAAAATCAGGAGCTGCTGCGGCAGGTGCTGACCTACCACGTGATAGAAGAAGAAGTAACCGCCGCTGAGGCCACCTCTGGAGAAGTGCCCACCGTCGCCGGTACTCCCCTGACGCTGGAAGTAGACGAAGCTAGCGGCGATGTCATGGTTAACGAAGCCATGGTCGTTGAGCCCGATATTCAGGCCAGCAACGGCATCATCCACGGCATTGATCAGGTCATTCTGCCCCCCGACCTGGCTCTCTAGTCAATGCCTCTAGAGAGGTGCTAAAGCCATCTAGCTACCTCCCTTACCTGGCAAAATCCCGACTCCTGCCAAAACCCAGGGCTGCGGCCCTGGGTTTCTTTGTGTCTCTTTTTTGGGGGGGTGATGGCTCTAGCCGCCGTGGTTAGAGGGCTGCTGCCCCAGGCGGGGTTCGGTACCGGCCAGCAGGCGGTCGATATTGCCCCGGTGGCGCAAAATGACGTAGGTCGCCCCCAGCCCCCCCAGGACGATGTAGGGCAGTGGCTGGCCGGTCACAACCATGAGCACAGCAGCGGCGATCGCGGCCGCAATTGACCCCAGCGAGACAATGCGGCTGAGAGCCAGGGTCAGGCCAAAGGCGATCGCGGCCCCCAGAGCCACAGGCCAGGCCAGCCCCAGCAAAACGCCCAGCCCCGAGGCCGCCGATTTGCCGCCGGTAAAGTTAATCCACACCGATTTGCTGTGGCCCACCAGGGCAATTAGCCCGGCCAGCATGGTCACCCAGGGCTGCCACTGGGCCGCTAAAGCTCCCTGGGCAGCCAGCGCAGAAATCTCAGGCCAGAGCGCGATCGCCAGCCGCACCGCCAGCAGCCCCTTCAGCAGGTCGATGACGAGCACCGCGATCGCGGCCCCTTTGCCCACCGTTCTCAGCACGTTGGTGGCCCCCGTGCCCCCCGATCCGTACTGGCGAATATCGATACCTTTCATCCAGCGGGCCACCAGATAGCCCGTCGGAATTGACCCCAGTAGGTAAGCTGCCACCAGCAGCAGCACAATTGCTAAAACCGCCAACGCCCTATGTCCTCGTGCGTAAGTGTAGTGTGTAAGCGTAGTGTGTAAGCTGGCCCCAAGCGCCGGTTGCAGCCCTCAGGGCCAAGGTTGTGCGCCCTGCCACTATCAGTCTAGGAGGATTGGGGCACCAGATTGAGCCGGTGTTTAGCAATCCTTATTTAGAGCAATGGCTGACCCTGCCCCTGGGCTGACGAGAGCGTCAACTAAAAGTCTGACTTGGGGTGAAAGCCTGGCCGGGGCGCGGCCTCGGTAGCACAGAGCCGCTCGATCACCTGCTCAGCGGTGATCAAACGCTTTAGCACCACCTGCCCGATTGGTTCGCTAGTGGTGCTCTCAGGCTTGACCTCAACCATCAGCACCGTCTCTTCTACCTGGTACAGCCAGAGCGTTTCGCCCTGCTCCTGAATCGACAGGTTGAGCCGAACCATGTGGGGCTTACGCTGCCAGCCCAGCTCGTTCCACAGGCCGCCAAACTCCCACACCCGGCCCGTTATCCAACCGTCAGAAAGAAAAAAGTACTTCACCGCTCACTCTGCCACACCGTGTATCAATGGCATTATGCACTGTGATGACCGATTGGCCGCAGCCCCAGATTGATTTAAATACTATCGAGGTTAAATCTGGTCAGTCTGGTCAAGATTCATCTGGTCGCTCCCCGGGCTTACCAGTGCGCTCCACTACCCTGTAAATGAGCCCTAGAATAGGCCCCGCGCCCCTCAGCCTGATTCTCCAAAGCCATGATTGAAGTGCTCGTCCTCGACCATCTCGTGCTGACCGTTGCCGATATTGCTCGCACCTGCGAGTTTTACCAGACGGTGCTGGGCATGGAGGTGGTGACCTTTGGGGCTGGCCGCGTCGCCCTGCGCTACGGGCAGCAAAAAATCAATCTGCACCCCGTCGAGAGCCCGTTTGCCCCCCATGCCCAAGCTCCTGGGGCAGGTTCAGCAGATTTGTGTTTTTTAATCACGTCTCCTCTGGCGGCGGCTATCGCCCACCTGGAAGCGTTGGGGGTTCCCATTGTGGCGGGGCCAGTACCGCGCACCGGGGCAACCGGGCCGCTGGGTTCGATCTACATTCGCGACCCCGACGGCAACTTGCTAGAACTCAGCGTTTCAGGCGAGTCCATATCGGCCACGACGGTTTAGGCCACCCCCTGGGGCAAAAAACTTTGGCCAACCGTCCGGACGGGTCTGGCGACCAGCGTAGTAAGGAGAGGTAGATGCACCCTGATTGTTAAGCCTTGAGATACCTGGAGGGATCTCAGGGCTTTTTTTTGCCCATCTCTGAGTTTTGCGGGGCGCGATCGCTCCTGTGATACCCTATCCGCAATTGGCGCGAAGGCGGAATTTTTATGGTGACAGCAACGGGGTCGACAGTAACGGTAGGGCTGGTGTTTGGCGGCTGTTCGGGCGAGCACGAGGTATCGATTCGATCGGCGCAGGCGATCGCCCGCGCCCTGGCCAGCGGCACCAACGCCGACAAGTACACCGTGCTGCCGGTCTACATTGGCAAAGATGGCCGGTGGCAGGCAGGCCCCGAGGCGGCGGCGGTGCTGGCCGCTGGCGTGCCGCCCCAGGAGACGGCTTCAGCGGCCACGCCCCGGCTGCGGCTGCCCCAGTTTGAGCAGGTCGATACAATCGATATCTGGTTTCCGGTGCTGCACGGCCCCAACGGCGAAGACGGCACCGTGCAGGGGCTGTTTACCCTCATGCAGCAGCCCTACGTGGGGTCTGGCGTGCTGGGTTCAGCGGTGGGCATGGATAAAATTGCCATGAAAACGGCCTTTGCCCAGGCCGGGCTGCCCCAGGTCAAGTACCTGGCGGTGAGCCGAGAGGAGGTGTGGTCGAACCCCTGCATTTTTCCGAAGCTGTGCGATCGCATTGAGGCTGAGCTGGGCTACCCCTGCTTTGTCAAACCCGCCAACCTGGGCTCCTCGGTGGGCATTGCCAAGGCCACCACGCGCAAAGAACTCGAAGCCGCCCTCGACAGCGCCGCCAGCTACGATCGCCGCATCATCGTCGAAACCGGGGTCGTGGCCCGTGAGGTCGAGTGCGCCATTCTGGGCAACGGCAATCCCAGGGCCTCGGTGCCAGGCGAAATCACCTTCCAGAGCGACTTCTACGACTACGACACCAAATACACCAGCGGTCAGTCGCAGCACACTATTCCGGCCCAGGTGCCAGAGGACGTCGCCCTGCGCATTCGAGACATGGCGGTAACGGCGTTTCAGGCGGTGGATGCCGCTGGCATTGCGCGGGTGGACTTTTTCTACGTCGAAGCGACGGACGAAATCTTGATCAACGAAATCAACACGCTGCCGGGGTTCACCGCCACCAGCATGTACCCCATGATGTGGGAGGCCAGCGGCGTCAGCTTTGCGGAACTGGTCGATGCGCTGATTGAGCTGGGCTTTGAGCGCACCGGGCGAGGGGACGGGGAGTAGGGGAGTGGGTGCGTAGATGGGTGGATGAGTAGGAGGGTGGATGAGGGGTGTAGGGTGCATTCGCGGCCTGTAACCTACGCAACCACTCACAAATGCTGACCTTGAGCCGCAATGCACCGCTTTCGGTATCCGGCTTCTGACCTGATGCAGCCTATAAACCTACGCAACAGTACCGTGGGTCGGGCAATGCCTGCCAGCATTCCATCAGCGCCACTTGGTGTCAGGATTAGCTCGACTCAATTTGGGTCAAATAACGCTGGTAGAGCGGAGTTGTAGCCAGGCCCGTAGGACTAGAAGGGTGACTCCCAGGGCCAGCCAGAGGAGGGCGGCGCGGCGGGTGAGGGCCAGGGCGGCAAGGATGCGATCGCCCGTAATCGGCACTGTGGCATCCCCCAGCAGCGGCTTCTCTTTGACCTGGCCTCTATATACGTTTCGCCCCCCTAGCTGCACCCCCAGGGCGGCGGCGTAGGCGCACTCGCTCCAGCCTGCGTTGGGGCTGGGGTCGGCGGGGGCATCGCGGCGGCAGAGGCGCAGTACTGGGCGAGGTCGCCCCGACAGCAGGGCAATGGTAAGCACCGTCAGGCGGCAGGGCAGCCAGGTGAGACCATCCTCAAGCCGGGCGCTAAACCAGCCGACATAGGTGTAGGGCGCTTCTCGGTAGCCCACCATCGAGTCGAGGGTGCTGGCGGCTTTGTAGGCCAGAGCCACCGGCACGCTGCCCCAGGGCAAAAACGCCCCTACCAGGGCATAGAACAGCGGGGCCAGTACCCCATCGGTGGCATTCTCGCTGACGGTTTCGAACACCGCCCGCAAAATCTCTGGCTCGTCCAGGTTTTCGGTGTCGCGACCGACGTAGAGAGCCAAACGTTCTCGTGCCGTGGGGATATCGCCAGTCGTCAGGGGCACCAGGACGTCCTCTGCCGCTCGCCGCAGGCTGCGTCCGGCAAAACAGCTCGCCAAGAGCACAACGGTGCACCCCATGCCAACGACAGGATGAATCATTCCGCTCAGGCGCACCAGGCCCCACCCCACCAGGCCACTGCCGAGTATCACGCCCAGCCCCAGCCCAACGCCCAGCGATCGCTCCCCCACAGGGGATACCTTGAGGCGCAAAACACCCTTCGTCCCCCAGCTAATCACCTGGCCAATCGCCTGAACCGGGTGAGGCCAGCCCCAGGGGTCGCCAACCACGCGATCGAGAACAGCGGCCAGTACCACCGCCACGGCCCGACCGTCCGCCAGCAGGTTAAACCACAAAACTGACATCATCCCCCTGGGCCGCCTGCCAACTGCGGGCATCGAAGTACAGATCTTCCAGGGAAATACTATAGAGGGCTTCTTTGAGTTTTTGCGAGAGCCGGTTCCAGACGGCAAAGGTGACCCAGTCTTCGGCCTGATCGGCCTGGGGGCTGTGGCGAGGTAGGGGGTCTACCTGTTCACCCACCGCCTCTAAAATTTGGCCCAAAAAAATTTGGTCAGCGGGCTTGGCCAGGCGATAGCCGCCATGGGGGCCTCGCACCGACTCGACAATACCGGCCCGCCGCAGGTCGATTAACAGTTTTTCTAGGTAGGGCGGCGGCAGGCCCTGGCGATCGGCAATGGTGTTCACCGAAACGGGCCGCCGAGAGGGGTGCAGGGTCAGGTCGAGCAGGGCTTTGACGCTGTAGTGGCCGCGAGTGGTGAGCTTCATAGGCTAGATTTAAGCATTGTTTTAAGGACGTTCTGCCGTTGTAGCGGGTAATTCCTGGCCCCTCCTGCCGCCTTTCAAAAAGAGTTAAGGGCAGGTCGAAACTCCGTTTCACAAGCGCAGACAGCTTCCTGCAGGATAGGGGGTTTTAGGCAAATTTCGACCGTTACGACCAATGGCACGACGTTTCAAACCGCCTCGGCGCTGGCCAAAAAGTTAGCCTTTGATGACGCTGGTGTGGCACCAATTGGCAGCGCTTCTGGGGAGCAAAACGGTTCCAGCGGTCAATTCCGGGACGGATACTCGTTTCGAGTCGGTTCCCGTTTCTGGGATGCCGTAGGCTATACGCTTCGCGAATCGCGGCAGGGGCTAAATAGGCTAGTCCATCCCTATCGGGGTGCAAGTTAGGGGTCGCCTTGAGCCCGGGGCGGCTCTTGAGGCAGCGGCCTAATCTCGCTGAGCGGCAGGTTAAAAGAGCTAGTTAGCCAGCATTTTTAGTAGTTTTAAGTAGGGCAAAAGGGCAGTTATTTTAACCTCGGAGGAGAAAACGTTAAGAGGTCAAAAAATAGCATGCAAAAATTATTTCACTGTAGTATGATTTTGCGTGTTGTCATTGAGGTGAGGCTGGGCGGATACAGTTTTACTACCCCTGCTCAAAAATGTCTGAAAACCGTTGTGAACGAGAATAGAGTTAATGGCTAACGCAACTCAAGTACAACCACTGGTCGGCAAAGAGCTATTGCAAAAGGTTAAAGACCTGGATGATCTGAGCAAAGAAGACAAGGCAAAAGCCTGTGGGTATTACACCTTGACCAAATCGGGCAGTCCCCGGGTCAACATGATGAAATTTCTGAACGCGCTGATTGAAGCTGAGGGCATCCAGCTGGACAGCAGCCAAAACGGCAACGGACGGGGCGGCCGCAGCGCCAGCTTTCGCATCACCGTGCAGTCAAACGGCAACCTCTTGATTGGGTCCACCTACACCAAGCAAATGGGGCTGCGGCCCGGCGACGAGTTTGAAATTACTCTGGGCCGCAAGCACATTCGGCTGAAGCAGTTGGGTGAAAGCGGTACTTTGCTCGAAGATGACGACGAATAAATCGGCCGGGAAGCAAGAAAACCAGCCGGGCTTTTGGGCAGGGTGATCCGTTTTGGGGTCACTTGAGTACAATGGGCGAACCAAGTCTCTATGAGGTTGGCTCGCCTATTTTTGATGTTCTCTAGTCACTAGCTAGAGCCTTTTTCGCTGCACTACAAGTCTGCAAAGGGGCAAACAGCTACTTTTGAGGACTATTGACGCAAAGCATTTGTCGAACGCTTGATACCAAATAAACCAAGTTTTGGAAAATAAAGAATTGTGCGGTAGTCTATGAACTTTCCTATAGTTTTAGACATTGCTCTGGGGCTGGTCTTTATCTTTTTTGTGTTGAGCTTGCTGGCCAGCGAGACTCAAGAGATCATCGGTACCCTTTTGCAGTGGCGAGCTGAGCACTTAAAGCAGTCAATTGAGGTGCTGCTAGCGGGTAACGAGCGCGAGAAAGAAGCCGCCGCCCAGGAACTGGCCGATGCCCTCTATGAAAGCCCTTGGATTCGCAGCCTGAATCAGGAGGCGAAGGGGTCGATCGCGCGATCGTTCCGCCGTATTTCTCACCTGATTGGCCGCATCTACCGCACGTTGACTGGCCAGCGCAATGTATTCGGGGCTGGCAAAACCAGCGGCCCCTCCTATATCCCCCCCGAGGCGTTTGCCAAC
Source organism: Nodosilinea sp. AN01ver1 (assembly GCF_050565655.1). Taxonomy (NCBI): domain Bacteria; kingdom Bacillati; phylum Cyanobacteriota; class Cyanophyceae; order Nodosilineales; family Nodosilineaceae; genus Nodosilinea; species Nodosilinea sp. AN01ver1. The sequence goes on from NZ_JBNXVS010000005.1 coordinate 100,175, forward strand.
AGCCTGCTGGAGCGCATGCAGCTGGGCAACCTCTGGCAGGTGCTGGCCAACGATCGCATCTACGGCTTTGCCCGCGATCGCGTGCTGGCCCCGGTCAGCAACATTCTCAGCGACCTGAAGGCCAGCACCGGCAACGAGTTTTTGCTCAATGCCGAGCTACAGCAGCTGGAGACGGGGGTGCGGCAAATTGTCGATGACTTTAAAGCGGGTATTGTCTCGCTGCCCGAAAGCCTCGATCGCGTGGTCAACCGACTCGAAGACTTTGGCCTGATGGCCGAAGACATTTTGCCCGAAAACCATCCCCTCACCGAAACCTTTTTGCGCCGCCTGGAGTATATCCAGCGCGGTTTAGCCAGTACCCCCGTGGAAAGAGCGGCCCTGCTCAACAAGCTGCGCCCCAGCGTGGCTCAGCTGCTCGACATTTTTGACAGCACCAGCCCCGTCTACAGCGAGCTAACCCGCCTGGCCCAGGGGGGCAATCCCGAGGCCCGAGCGCTGCTCGAGCGGCTGGCGCAGGCCCCCATTACCCCGGCTCTGCGCAGCAGCCTGGCCGCGATCGCCCGCAAGGTTGAAGTCACCGCCGATGCCGCCCGCGACGACGTGGCCCTGTTTGGCCACGAGATTGAAAAGTGGTTCGATCGCGGCATGGAGCGAGCCACCGGGGTTTACAAGCGCAACGCCAAGGCCGTCGCCCTGCTGATTGGCATTGCCACCGCCGTCTCCATCAACGCCGACTCGTTTCACATTGCCACCCGCCTAGCCGTAGACCCCATTTTGCGCAACTCGATCACCCAAACCGCGGACCAGCTGGTGGCCGATTCACCCGGTGACTTTGGCCAAGAGCTAGAGCAGGTGCAGGATGCCGTCAACCAGGCCCTCGACGAAATTCCCTTTCCCCTGGGCTACAGCGAGACGGTGGTGCAGCAACAGCTCGATGCTGAAGAGTCGTGGCCAATTCCTCTGATTCCGCGTCGGCTGATAGGCTGGCTGGTCAGCGGATTTGCCATTTCCATGGGGTCAACCTTCTGGTTTAACGTGCTCAAAAAAGTGATTAACGTGCGCAATACCGGCGGCAAGCCAGAAGGCGCGAAGGAATGAGGTCGATGGGTGGATGGGTGGGTGAGTAGATGGGAGTGATAGAGGCCTTGGCACTGTCCTGGGGGCAAGAATATGTCTGTGGTCGGGGGCTAAATCTGTATAAAACCGCCGAGTTAGAGGGGTTGGTGACCCAGGCGGCAGGGGGTCGGCATCTGCGGCTGGCTGAAGAACCGGGTCAGGGATCTCTGGCTGTTGTGCTCTGCGAAGACGACTATCCGGGCTGGATTAGCGCTGCCGATGGCCATGATCTCAGGCCTGCCGATCGCCCCTACCAGCCCCCGGTTTTAGATCGCGCGGCGATTGAAGCGCGTCTGAGCGAGGTGATCGCCTTTACGCATACGGCTATGGCCACCCCCAACACCTACCTGTGGGGCGGCACCGTTGGCCCCAACTACGACTGCTCGGGCCTGATGCAGGCGGCCTTTGCCTCCGTGGGCATTCGCCTGCCCCGCGACTCGTACCAGCAGGAAGCCTTTACTCAACCGATTGGCTGGGGCGAGCTAGAACCGGGCGATTTAATCTTCTTTGGCACCCCAGAGCGCACCAAGCACGTCGCCCTGTACCTGGGAAATGGCCAGTACATCCACAGCTCGGGCATTGACCAGGGCCGCAACGGCATCGGCCTCGATTCGCTGAGCGATCTCAGCGACCCGGTCAGTGCCGCTTACTACGGCCAGCGGCGGCGGGCGGGTCGAGTGATGGTGAGCTACCAGCCGAAAGCGCCGAAACAGTAGCTGGTGAGTGCGCGCCACGATGGGCTTTCGGCTAAACTCAAGGGGCATCTGGCGTATTTCGGTGATCTGCCCCGCCATTTACCGCTGTTATGACCCCTGCTGCTCGCCCCATTCTTGCCTTCCCTGAATCGGGGGCTGTTGCCCCGGTAGCCATCTCGGTGGTGGTGCCAATCTACAACGAGTACGAAAGTTTGCCTGCGCTGGTGGCGGCGATCGCCCAGGTGCTCGACGGCATGGAGCGAACCTACGAAATCATTGGCGTTGACGATGGCTCCACCGACGGCTCCAGCGATCGCCTGCGCGAGCTAACCCAGCAGTATCCCCACCTGGTGGCGGTGCTGCTGCGCCGCAACTACGGTCAAACCGCCGCCATGGCCGCCGGGTTTAAGTACGCTCGCGGCGGCACTGTAGTCACCCTCGACGGCGACCTGCAAAACGACCCCGCCGACATTCCTCGCCTAGTCGACCGCCTTGACGAGGGCTATGACCTGGTCAGCGGCTGGCGCAAAGACCGCCAGGACAACACCCTGACCCGGCTGATTCCGTCTAAGATTGCCAACTGGCTGATTGCAGGCGTAACCGGCGTGGCGCTGCACGACTACGGCTGCTCGCTGAAGGCCTACCGGGCTGAGGTGATTCACGACCTCAACCTGTACGGCGAGCTGCACCGCTTTTTGCCCGCCCTAGCCTTTATTGAAGGGGCGCGCATTACCGAAATGCCAGTCACCCACCACGCCCGCCGCTTTGGCACCAGCAAGTACGGCCTGGGCCGCACCCTGCGAGTGGTGATGGACATGCTGACCGTCTACTTCATGAAAAAGTTTCTTACCCGGCCCATGCACATCTTTGGCAGTCTGGGGCTGGCCTCGATGGCGGCGGGTATTGCCCTGGGCCTGTACCTCACCCTGGTCAAGTTTTTGGCCGACCAGGATATTGGCGATCGCCCCCTGCTGGTGCTGGCGGTGGTGCTACTGCTGGCGGGCATTCAGCTGTTTAGCTTTGGCCTGCTGGCCGAGCTGCTGATGCGCACCTACCACGAGTCGCAGCAGCGCCCGATCTACCGTGTGCGCGAAATTGTCGGCCCCGCTGCCCCCGAGGGGTAGGAAGGGCCGTTTCTCATGATGAACAGATCCTCTGGGCCACAGCCAGCGGCGATCGCAATGGAGAACGTGTCGCGGGTGTTTGGCATGGGCGAGGCGGCGGTGCGGGCCTGCGATCGCATCAACCTCACCATTCAGCCCGGCGAATACTGCGCCATTATGGGCCAGTCGGGCTCGGGCAAATCGACGCTGATGAATATCATCGGCTGCCTCGATCGCCCCACCAGCGGGCGCTACTGGCTCGATGGCACCGACGTTTCAACGGTGGGCAAAACCCGGCTCACCCGGCTGCGCAACCGCAAGCTGGGCTTTGTCTTTCAGCGCTACGAGCTGCTGCCCAACCTCACCGCGCTCGAAAACGTAATTTTGCCCATGATGTACGCCGGGGTGAGGCGAGCGGTGCGGCGGCGGCGGGCCGAGGCCGCCCTCACCCACATGGGCCTGGCCAACCGCATGGACAAGCGCCCATCCCAGCTGTCGGGCGGCCAGCAGCAGCGGGTTGCCATTGCCCGCGCCATTGTCAACCAGCCGGTGCTGCTGCTGGCCGACGAACCCACTGGCGCACTCGATTCGCAGTCGGCAGCGGAGGTGTTGAGCATTTTTCAGGCCCTGCACCAGCGGGGTATTACCATCGTCATGGTGACCCACTCCCACGAGGTGGCCAGCCACAGCCAGCGGATTATTATGATGAGCGATGGCCAGGTCACCCACGCTCACCTCAGCCCCGCCGAACTGGGGCACCTGACACCGCTGTAGGTGCGAGGTGGCGGGATGGCGACGAAACGACTTGTTTAAATGGTGCCCCGTGCTGCCCGACCCTCACCCCGATGCCTCTACCGTTCCATCCGAACTGGCCTCCTCTGACCCAGCAGTGGAGCAGCCGTTAAATCAGGCCAATTCGGGTCAGGCCAATTGGGGGCAAACCCGTGCAGAGCAGAGCAATATAGCCGCTAAACCGCTCAGCCCTGGCCTTTTTGACGACGATCTTTACAGCGACGGCCCAGCTACCAAGCAGCGCACCGGGCTGAAGTGGATTGTCGCCTCGGGCCTGGTGCTGGTGCTGGGCCTGGGCGGCTGGTGGGGCTACCGCACCTGGCAGCGCCGCAGCGTTGAGCCAGTGGTGGTCGCCACCGGCAACCCCAGCCGCGACACCCTCGAAAACCGCGTCGATGCCTCGGGGGTAATCAGCCTGGGCAACCAGCAAACCCTCAAGGCTCCCGGCGATGTGACCGTAGAGTCGGTGCTGGTGCAGGAACGGCAGCGGGTGGCGCGGGGTACGGTGCTGCTGCGGCTGCGCGATCGCGCCCTAGAGCAGCAGCTCGACGAAGCTCAAATTGAAACCGAAATTCTGCAATTGCAGCGCCAGCGCCAGCGCGAGGTGCGCCAGGACCGCCAGCGCACGGTGCAGCGAGCCCAGGAGCGCCTGAGCGAGTCGCAGTCGCTGCTAGAGCAGGGGTTTATTTCAGAAGACGACTATGACGGCGATCGCAACGATCTCGAAACCGCCCAGTCAGAGCTGCGCGGAGCCGAAGTTGACCTGCAGCAGTCAGAGCTAGAAATTCGCCAAAACCAGGCTACCCTGGCCAACCTGCGCGCCCGCATTGCCGACAATGCGATCGTCGCCCCCTTCGACGCCGTAGTGCTCAACATCGACGTGCAGCCCGGCGACGGCGTGCAGAGCGAGGGCAACCTGCTCACCGTCGGCGACCCCGCCCAGGAGGTAGTGCTGTTCGACCTGATGACCCTCGACGCCAATAAAGTATCGGTCAACATGCCCGTGCGGGTCAGCGTCATTGGCCCCAGCGCCGCCAGCTACGCCGGACGAGTCATCAGCATTGCCCCCCAGGCCATTACAGACAGCGAGGACGGCGGCGGCGGCTCCCAGGCCATGGTCAAGGCCGTAGCCCGGCTCGATCGCCCCAGCGGCGTGCTAATTCCGGGCAGCGCGGTCAGCGTCGAAGTCATTCTGGTACAGCGCGAAAACGCCCTTGCCCTGCCCACTAACGCCATTCAGCAGAACGGTGGCGAAGCCTTCGTGTGGGTAGTCGATGGCGAGGGCCGCGCCCAAAAGCGCCCCATCACCACCGGCCTCGACACCCTGGAAGCCGTCGAAATTCTCTCCGGGCTAGAGGAGACCGACACCGTCATTCTCAACGCCCCACCCGATCAGCCCCTAGTCGAAGGCATGACCGTCGAAACCTCCTCCCCCGGTTCATCCCAAAGCGGCGATCGTCCCTCCCCCTAACGCCCTCCCTTTCTCCCTACGGGAGACGCTATCGCGTTGGCGAAGCCTGTCCACAGGACAAACGACTCCGCTCCCTTCGACTCCGCTCCCTTCGACTCCGCTCCCTTCGACTCCGCTCCCTTCGACTCCGCTCAGGGACCGACCAACTCCCACTCACCCACTCACCCCCCCCCCTCCCCATGCCCCTCTCCCCCCTCGATCTCACCCTCACCACCCTGCGGGATGTGACCGGCAACTGGGTGCGCTCTGGCCTCACCGCCCTGGGCATTTTCATGGGCGTGGCCGCCGTCAACGCCACCCTCAATATCGACACGATCGCTAACCGAGTGCTGCAAGAGCGGTTAGAGGCCAGGGATAACCCCAACATCACGCCCTTTGTCTACGGGCGCGATCGCCCCCCGGTTGAGTTTGACGAAACCGCGATCGCCGAAATTCAGCAGGCGGTACCCGGCATTCTCAGCATTAGTCGCGTCACCCAGCTCTGGGGGTCAGAGGTGCAGTACCAGGGCACCGTGACCGACAGCCTTGACGCCTTTAGCGTGTCAGAAAACTACCAGCGCACCACCGGGCGACAGGTGCTGGCAGGCCGTTTTTTTGACCGCGAAGACTTCGATGCTTTTCGTCCCGTTACTGTAATCGACACCGTGCTGGCGCAGCAGCTCTTTCAGCAGGCTCCGCCCCTGGGGGAAGGTATTTTTATCAACGGTACTCGCTTCACCGTCGTCGGCCTAATCGAAAACAAAGACCTCTACGGCAGCGAAGACGGCGAACCCACCGGCAGTCTCTGGGTGCCCGAACCCTACGGCGATCTGCTACAGGGGCGCTTTCGCTTTGGGGGGCAAATTCAAATTGCCCTGCAAAATCTCGACGACTTTGCCACCACCCGCGACGCCGTTGAAGCCCAGCTACAGCAGATGTTTCCTGGCTACGAAACCTACATTGGCGGCAACGTCGAAGACCTCTACGAGGAAGAACAGCGCCAGCGAGCCTCCATTCGCGTGCTCAAGGCGGTGGGCCTGCTGGCCCTGGTGATTGGCGGCGTCGGCATCGCCAATATCACCATCGCCGCGATCATGGAGCGCACGCGCGAAATTGGTCTGCGCCGTGCGATCGGGGCCACCGATCTCGAAATCATGGCCCAGTTTATTGCCGAAGCCGCTTTGCTCAGCCTGATCGGCGGCACCACGGCGGTCGGCACCGTACACCTGCTGACCAAGGCCGCTACCACCACTATTTTTGAGGCTCCCTACGAGTTCAACTGGCGCGATGCAGCTCTGTCGATGGGGGCGGCCTTTGGGGTGGGGGTGGGGGCGAGTTTCTTGCCCGCCCTGCGGGTAACGCAGATCGACGTGGTGCAGGCGCTGCGAGGGGAGTAGGGCCGAGCGAGTCGAGCCCGCTGGCTGAGCGCAGTCGAAGCCCGCTGGCTGAGCGCAGTCGTTCGCGTTGCGTCTCCCCAAGGAAGAAAGCCAGCATAATCAAGACATTCGCTTCCAGAGAGTAGTGCTTTATGGTTGAAAGCATGAGAATCATGACGGTTCTGATCTGTGGGGGGCTGGGGATGGGGTTTACCCTGGGGCTAGTTACCCTCTCCTTGCCAGCATTTGCAGAATCGCTGCCGCTGGCAGAACCTGCGGCAGGGGCAGAACCTGCTGTTCCAAACGGTGGTGTGACTACCGATTCAGACACTGTTACCCTGACGCTGCCCGAGCTGCTCAATCTCACCCTGGAGGGCAATCGCGAGCTGCGCAACCAGGCGCTAGAGCGAATTGTGCAACGGCAGCAGCTCGCTGCCGCCGAGCAGACCTTCAGCCCTCGCTTCACCCCCACCATTCGGGCCGATGCGGCTCGAAGCCAGTTTGGTGGTGAGGAAATCATCGATGAAACCTTAGGGTCGGTGCTGCTGGGGGGCGATCGCACCGACCTTGACCAGGAGGTGCGTCTCGATACCACCCTCACCACTCCTTTGGGCACCCGATTTGAGGTAGGCCTGACACCCTTCGAGGACGGTCAGGCGCTGCAGTTTCGAGTCAGTCAGCCGCTGCTGCGGGGCTTTGGTCGGGCCGTCAACGAGGCCCCGCTCAACCAGGCCCGCCTGGGCGAAACCCGCAACCAGCTGGCCCTGCGCAGCACCCTGATCGATACCCTGACCACCGCCATTTTTCGCTACAACGACCTGATCAACGCCCAGGCCCAGGTGGAGATTCAGGCCCAGGCCCTGGAGCGCCGCCAGCAGCAGCTAGAAATTTTGCAGGCCCTGGTCGAGGCCGGACGGCGTGCCCCCATCGACCTGTTTGACCCCGAGCGATCGCTCGCCGATGCCCAGCGCAACCTGGTCGATGCCCGCAACCAGCTCGACCAGGCCAACAGCGCCCTGCTCAACCTGATCGGTACCGATGCCGACCTGCGCTTTGTGGCTTCGGTAGATGCGATCGCCCAGCTTTTTACTGCCGCTGCGGCCCAGGTCGGCACCTACAAGTCGGAAGAATTGGTGGCGCAGGCCCTGGCCCAGCGCTCTGACTACCGCCAGGCCCAGCTCCAGCGGCAGCAGCAGGAGCTAGACCTGCTGCTGGCCCAAGACAACCTGCGCTGGCAGCTCAATGCTGTGGCCGACGGCACCCTGGGGGACAGCGATCGCAGCGCCGTTGGGCTAGTCGCCACGCGCACCTTTGGCGACCCCGCCCCCGAAACTAACCGCGTCGCCAGCGACATTGCTCTGCAGCAGCAGGACAATACCCTGGCCCAGCTGCAAGACCAAATTCGCAACGATGTTGTGGCCGGGTTCAACGAGGCCCGAGCTAGCCTGCTTCAGGTAGAGGCCGCCGAGCGAGCCACCCTCAACGCCCGTCGCCAGCTCGAAGCCGACCAGGCCCAGTTTCGCCTCGGGCGCGGTGGAGTCAACCTGTTTCAGCTGATCAACCAGGAAGAATCGCTGGTGAATGCCCAAACGAACGAACTCGCCGCCCGCATCGCCTTCCTCAACACCGTCGCTCAGCTAGAGCAAACCGTGGGCATTACGCTAGAGCGCTGGGCGGGGGAGATTGAGCTGGGCCGGGAATGGGAGTAGGTGGGTGGATGGATGAATGGGTTGTACAAGCGATAGCGGCGTCCCGCAGAGTAGGGAAGGTGAGGGGATGAGGGGATGAGGGGATGAGGGGATGAGGGGATGAGGGGATGAGGGGATGAGGGGATGAGGGGATGAGGGGATGAGGGGATGAGGGGATGAGGGGATGCGAAGTCTCTTCTCTGGAGACGCTGCGCGAACAAAGTTGAGAATTCAAAATTGTGTCTGCGGGTTGGCTTGGCCTAAACGCATTACCTCCGCCGGAAAAACTTTGAACTTTGAACTTCTTTTCTTCTCTACCCTCCTCACCTCCTCACCCTCCCCACCTACCTCATCCTCCTCACCTCCTCACCCTCCCCACCTACCTCACCCTTCTCACCTCCTCACCCTCTCCACCTACCTCACCCTCCTCACCTCACCCATCCTCCGCCCTACCCTACCTTTCTCACCCACAAGGCGGCATGATTAGACATGTAAGCTTTTCTAACGTGAGGACCGTATGCTGGGGCGATTAAATTTGAGCTTGGTGCTGCTGGCGGTAGGGGGTGTCCTGACCATCATTGGCTTTGTCGCCTACTTTCAGGACAACTCCACGCTTAACCTGGTCGGGTTTTTCTACGGCATTCCCGTGCTGCTGGGCGGGCTGGCGCTGCGGGCGGCAGAGCTAGAGCCTGCGCCCTATACCCAGCCCACCTCCCCAGATGTCCTCAAGCTGCGCGAAGAGCAGGCCACTCCCACCCAAAACCAGGTGCGCCAGGATGTCACCCGCTACCGCTACGGCCAGGAAGCCCACCTGGATGTCGCCCTGCAAAAGCTGGGCCTGAGCCCGTCGGGGCAGGAGTGCCCTGAACTCAGCGGTCTCCACGAGACAGAAATGGATGGCAGCTATGCCCTGGTGCTGGAGTTTGATTCGACCACGGTATCCTTTTCGACCTGGGTAGAGAAAAAAGCCAAAATCGAATCGTTCTTTGGTCCCAACGTGCGCGCCGAACTGAGCCAGCCTGCCGAGGACCAGGTCAACCTGGCCCTGATCACCCAGCTAGAACCGGCCACCCCTGCTCCAGTAGAAGCCTGATTTTCGCCACTGCCCTATGACTCGTCCCACTGCATTGCCCCATAGCCAGCCCCAAGCCTGGGCTACGATTCGCGACGCGTTTGGGAACCGACTCGGAACGAGTATCCGTCCCAGAATCGCCTCTGCTCTACGCTACCTGGCCCTAGTTGCCGTCCTCTGGGGTCTAACTGCCTGTGGTGCCCCGGCCCTACAGGCTAGCCCTGATACAAGGCCTGACTATCAAACCGTTGCCCCCAGCCCCGACGGCATTGGCCGCGTGTATCTGGGCCGCGAAATCGCCCAAACCATGGGCCACCAGGGAGCAGGCTGGCTCGATCGCCCCAGTCGAGCCCTGCAAGAACGACCCCAGGTGGCGATCGCATCCCTCGATCTTGCCCCCACCAATGTCGTGGCCGATATTGGCGCTGGCACCGGCTACTTTGCCCGCCGCATCGCCCCCCTGGTGCCCCAGGGCAAGGTGCTGGCCGTCGATATTCAGCCCGAAATGCTGGCCCTGCTGCAGCAGGAACTCGAAGCCAAAGGGATCGCAAACGTAGAGCCTATTCTCGGCCAGATCGACAATCCCAACCTGGCCCCCAACTCCATCGATCTGGCGCTGATGGTCGATGCCTACCACGAGTTTGCCTACCCCCGCGAGATGATGCAGGGTGTGGTAGCGGCGCTCAAGCCCGGCGGACGGGTCGTGCTGGCCGAGTACCGGGCCGAAAATCCGCTGGTGATGATCAAGCGCCTGCATAAGATGAGCGTAGCCCAGGTGCGCCGCGAAATGGCCGCCGTGGGTCTGAACTGGCTCAAGACCGACGACAGCCTGCCCGAGCAGCATCTGCTGTTTTTTCAGAAGCAGGCTTGAGCAGCCGTGTGAGACAATTAACAATTATTGCTGATCGTGATCCAAGGACGTCGACCCATGCTGAAGCGGCTGGCCACAGTGCTTTTAATTGTTTTTGCTGTTACCCTCCAGGGCTGCGTGAGCGGCGGTGGCGGGCTGCAGGCCTACGCCGACCAGTACTCGGGCTACGAGTTCATGTACCCTACCGGCTGGGTTGAGGTCAACGTGCCCGGTGCCGCCGACGTGGTGTTCCACGACATCATCCACGAGACCGAAAACGTCAGCGTGGTGGTCAGCGAGGTGCCCGAGGGCAAAGACCTCGACGACCTCGGCACCCCCACCGAAGTCGGCTATAAGCTCTCCAAGAGCTTTAGCGCCCTGTCAGGCGACGAAAGCACCGTTGATCTGCTCAGCGCCCAGCGGATCAGCACCCCCGACGACAAGACCTACTACATTCTCGAATACCTGGCCGACCTGCCCGCCGGGCCGCGCCACAACCTGGCCAGCGCCATTGTGCGACGGGGCAAACTCTACACCTTCAATGCCTCCACCGACGAGGGCCGCTGGGAGAAGGTCAAAGACATGATGAAGCAGTCGGTGGCTTCCTTTAAGGTGTCCTAGCCAGGTGATTCAGGCACCGGGTGCTTTGGGCTGGTTGAAGGTCAACTGATAGTCCTCGCAAAGCACCCGGTGCCTTAGCCGCGAGCATTTTTAGACAGGGCGTTCTTTGTTCGTAGTCAACCTCAGCCATGCCGACCTCTCCCCGACCCCAGTTCGTGCTTGCCTCAGCCTCTAAGGGTCGCCGCCTGCTGCTGGTGGGAGCGGGCATTCACCCCTTTGTCTGCCCCAGCAACTTTGACGAAGACCAGGTCGCGCTTACGGCTCCGCCCAGCTACGTGGCCACCCTGGCCCGCTGCAAAGCCGAGTCGGTCGCGCCTCAGTTTCCCAGCGCGCTGGTGCTGGGCTGCGACTCGGTGATGGCCTTTCAGGGCAAAATCTACGGCAAGCCTGAGAATAGGGAAGATGCGATCGCCCGCTGGCAGTCGATGCGGGGCAATATCGGCGAAATTCACACCGGCCATGCCCTGGTCGCCCCCAGCGGCATTACCCTGGTGCGCAGTGCCGTAACGCGCGTCTACTTTGCCGATATAGACAACGCCGCGATCGCAGCCTACGTCGATTCAGGCGAGCCATTGGCCTGCGCCGGAGCGTTCTCAATCGACGGCAAAGGCGGCATGTTCATCGAAAAAATCGAGGGCTGCCACACCAACGTCATTGGCCTCAGCCTGCCCCTGCTGCGGGTCATGCTAGAAGAACTGGGCTACCGGGCAACAGAGTTCTGGTAGGGTTCCTTTGCGGATACTTTTTTCCGATACTATGGAGAAATGCTCAAAATTGGGCGGCCTTATGCTGGGGCTTAACGTCAGATCTTCGTCTCGATGGGGTCGCAGGATGATAAGGTTTTTTGTTGTCGATTAATCTGTACAAAGAGGCGTTGGAGAACTATGAGCGCAGAGACTTTTGAAAAGGTCAAAAAGATTGTCAGCGAGCAGCTAGGGGTTGAAGAGGCTGACGTTAAACCCGAGGCTAGCTTTGCCAACGACCTGGGCGCTGATTCTCTCGATACCGTAGAGCTGGTTATGGCCCTGGAAGAAGAATTCGGGATTGAAATTCCCGACGAAGCGGCAGAGGGCATTGCTACCGTGCAGGATGCCGTTAATTTCATCGAAGAAAAAGCAGCCGCCTAGGTCGCCATCTCAGGCTCAGCCAACGGATAGGGTCAGGTTTTGAGGAATAGGGGGTCAGGTTTAGGGGACAAGGCCAGTTCACAGCCCTAAATCTGATGCCCCAAACTCTGATCTACCCCACGGCCAACCCCTTTATAAAATTTCCCTGGTTTTACCCCATTTTTGGCTATGGCAAACTCTGACTCAAAGCGCGTTGTGGTAACTGGCATGGATGCCATTACCCCCATTGGCAATAGTCTAGACGAGTACTGGGCAGGGCTGGTGGCCGGGCGTAGCGGCACCGATCGCATCACCCTGTTCGACCCGTCTCAGCACGCGTCGCAAATTGCTGGCGAAGTCAAGGGGTTTGACCCAGGCGAATTTTTGGACAAAAAAGAAGTCAAGCGCATGGATCGCTTCTCCCAGTTTGCGGTGATTGCGGGTCAGCGCGCTCTGGCTCACTCTGGGCTGAGCATTACCGACCTCAACGCCGAGCAAATTGGCACCTGCATTGGCTCCGGCATTGGCGGCCTCAAGGTGCTCGAAGACCAGCAGGAAATTTACCTCACCCGTGGCCCCAGCCGCTGTAGCCCCTTCATGATTCCGATGATGATCGCCAATATGGCGGCGGGGCTGACCGCCATTCACACGGGCGCTAAGGGGCCGAGCACCTGCCCTGTCACCGCCTGTGCCGCCGGGTCTAACGCGATCGGCGACGCTTTTCGGCTGATTCAAAACGGCTACGCCCAGGCGATGATCTGCGGCGGCACCGAGGCGGCGGTGACCCCCCTGTCGCTGGCGGGGTTTGCCTCGGCCCGCGCCCTCTCCACCCGCAACGACGACCCCACCACCGCCAGCCGCCCCTTTGATAAAACCCGCGACGGCTTTGTGATTGGCGAGGGCTGCGGCATTCTCATTCTCGAAGAGCTGCAGCACGCCCTCAGCCGGGGAGCGACCATCTACGCTGAGATTGTCGGCTACGGCATGACCTGCGACGCCTACCACATGACGGCCCCTGTGCCCGGTGGCGAAGGGGCGGCCCGCTGCATTCAGCTGGCCCTCAAGGATGCCGGGGTGTCGCCGAGCAAGATTAGCTATATCAACGCCCACGGCACCAGCACTGGCGCTAACGACCCCACCGAAACCCAGGCGATTAAAACCGCCCTGGGCGAAGCGGCCTACAAGGTGGCGGTGAGTTCCACCAAGTCGATGACCGGGCACCTGCTGGGCGGCTCTGGGGGTATTGAAGGGGTGGCGACCTGTCTGGCGATCGCCAACGATGTGGCCCCACCGACGATCAACCTGCACGACCCCGATGTGGGCTGCGACCTCGACTACGTTCCCAACCAGAGCCGCCCTATGCCTATCGAAGTGGCCATCTCCAATTCCTTCGGTTTTGGCGGCCACAACGTTACGCTGGTGTTCAAGAAATACCGTAGCTAACGCTACGAATCAGACAAGTTGATAGGTATAATAACCTAAGGCTTGCCCCAGAAAATTGCCCTTAGGCACCCGAGCGTTGTGCCTTGCCTAACCAGGGGGTATTGACAATCGTCTGGTTGCGGGGTCTGCTGAAAGGCAAGGCAATATGTGTGGTGTCTTGTGTGTGGTCTTGATTTATTCAGGCCGGTGACCGTGTTAGCCCCTGGGCTACCCCTAATGCTGCGTGCTGCTCCGAAAACCCGTCGTTAAGCTGTTGAACCTATGGCTGTTGCAACCCAATCCCTGGAAGAACTCTGTATTAATTCCATTCGCTTCTTAGCAATTGATGCGGTGGAAAAGGCCAAATCTGGCCACCCCGGTCTGCCGATGGGCGCTGCCCCCATGGCCTACGTGCTGTGGGATAAGTTCATGCGGTTTAACCCCAAAAACCCCTACTGGTTTAACCGCGATCGCTTTGTGCTGTCGGCGGGCCACGGCTGCATGCTGCAGTACGCTCTGCTGTATCTGACCGGCTACGACAGTGTGACGCTGGACGACCTCAAGCAGTTCCGCCAGTGGGGCGCTCGCACCCCCGGCCACCCCGAGAACTTTGAAACCCCCGGTGTGGAAGTCACCACCGGGCCCCTGGGTCAGGGCATTGCCAACGCCGTGGGTCTGGCCATGGCCGAAGCGCACCTGGCGGCCAAGTTCAACAAGCCCGACTGCACCCTGGTTGACCACTACACCTACGTCATTTTGGGCGATGGCTGCAACATGGAAGGGGTCTCAGGCGAGGCCTGCTCCCTGGGTGGTCACCTGGGCCTGGGCAAGCTGATTGCCCTGTACGACGACAACCATATCTCCATCGACGGCTCGACCGATATCTCGTTTACCGAAGATGTGGCCAAGCGCTTTGAGGCCTACGGCTGGCACGTGCAGCACGTGGAGAACGGCAACACCGATCTGGACGCGATCGCCAAAGCGATCGAAGCCGCCAAGGCCGTCACCGATCGCCCCTCGATGATCAAAGTCACCACCACCATCGGCTACGGTTCGCCCAACAAGCAAAATACTGCCGGCGTCCACGGTGCGGCCCTGGGCGGCGACGAGATCAAGCTCACCCGCGAAAACCTGGGCTGGAGCCATGGCGACTTTGAAGTACCCGAAGACGCCCTCAGCCACATGCGCAAAGCGATCGAGCGCGGCGCTAGCCTCGAAGCCGAGTGGGAAGAAACCCTGGCTACCTACCGCAGCAAGTACGCCGCTGAAGCCGCCGAGTTCGAGCGCATGCTGGCGGGTAAGCTGCCCGAGGGCTGGGCCGACGCGCTGCCCACCTACACCCCCGAAGACAAGGCCCTGGCCACCCGCAAAAACTCTGAGGTTACCCTCAACGCGCTGGCCCCAGCCATCCCCGAGCTGATTGGCGGCTCCGCCGACCTCACCCACTCGAACCTGACCGAGCTGAAGATCTCCGGCAGCTTCCAGAAGGGGGCTTACGAAAACCGCAACCTGCGCTTCGGCGTCCGCGAGCACGGCATGGGTGCGATCTGCAACGGCATCGCCCTGCACAACTCGGGCCTGATTCCCTACTGCGCTACCTTCCTGGTGTTTGCCGACTACATGCGGGCGGCGATTCGCCTGTCGGCCCTCTCCCAGGCGGGCGTGATCTACGTGATGACCCACGACTCCATTGGTCTGGGCGAAGACGGCCCCACCCACCAGCCGGTGGAAACTATCGCCTCCCTGCGGGCCATCCCCAACCTGATCGTGATTCGCCCCGCCGACGGCACCGAAACCTCCGGGGCCTACAAGATCGCCGTCGAGCACCGCAAGACCCCGACGCTGATGGCCTTTAGCCGTCAAAACCTGCCCAACCTGCCCGGCTCTTCGATCGAAGGGGTGGCTAAGGGTGCGTACATTGTTGACGACTGCGATGGCACCCCCGACCTGATTTTAATCGGCACCGGCAGCGAGGTTAGCCTCTGCGTCGATGCGGCTAAGGAACTGCGGTCTGCGGGTACCCAGGTGCGGGTGGTTTCGATGCCCTCCTGGGAACTGTTTGACGCCCAGGATGCTGCCTACCAGGAGTCGGTGCTGCCCAAGGCGGTGACCAAGCGGCTGGCGGTAGAGGCAGGTATCACCATGGGCTGGTGCCGCTACGTGGGTGCCGAAGGCGACGTGATTGGCGTTGACCGCTTTGGGGCCTCTGCCCCCGGCGGCCTGGTGATGGAGAAGTTTGGCTTCACCGTGGAGAACGTGGTGAGCAAGGCTAAGGCGCTGCTGGGCTAACGGTCTAGCCAGTTAATGTGTGAAAGGGGGGCGATCGCGCGATCGCCCCCCTTTTGTTTTAGCTTTGCTACCTGATTGACTGACAAAAGTTCTGCGGTAAGTTGGTGTTGAGCGAAGCGTTCGCGTTGGCGAAGCCACCCCTTTGGGGCTAGCGTCTACAGAGGAGAAAACCCACACCAGTAACGGTTTTGTTGGGTTACGCTAACGCTAACCCAACCTACAGCAGCTTGAGTAATTCCTAATCACTCATTTAGGAGCAATTATGTCACTTCCTTTGATTTTGCAACCGGGTGAAGGGCAAACAGTACAAATCCGCACCAGTACTTGCACCTTCAAAGCAACAGGCCAAGAAACCCACGGCCACTTTGGTCTGTTTGAGTTTGTGATGGAACCTGGAACGGATGGCGCTAGCCCTCACATTCACAAAGAATTGACCGAAGCGTTTTATGTGGTGGAAGGCAATGTTGAACTTGTTTTGGGCGATCGCCGCATTGTTGCCGAACCGAAAGCCTTCATTCTCGTACCGGAAAATACACCGCACGGATTCTCTAATGCTGGACAAACACCAGCAACACTGCTAATTCTGTTCTGCCCAGCAGATTCACGGGAGCAGTATTTTGAGGGACTGGCTGAACTGACCAAAGACGGACGAGAACCGACTCAAGCAGAGTTACTCGATTTAATGCAGCGGTTTGATCAATATCCGGCGACTAATACTGGTTCTTAAATTGATCTAGGCTTCATAAATCATAATTACAAATTCTTTCTCAGTACCGGTTTTGACAAACTTCCCGATCTGCTCAAATCCTACTTGCTCCCAAACTCGTTGCGCCCGCTTGTTGAATTTTGCGATCGTTACCCGGCACTTCTGTGCCCTATATTGGTTGGCTCCGTACTTCACTACGGCTTGAGCATAATGCTTGCCCTGTCCCTGACCAACTAAGTCTGGTCACATTCCCATGCCAATGTCGAGGGCTTCAGTGCTGTAGTCTCCGCCTGGCACTTGGCCATCTGCTCCAAAAGAGCAATAGCCCTCAAGTTCTTCGTACACATTTAAGATTGCATAAAAGGCATTTTTGAGGTCAATTAGATAACACAAGTCTTCTTGAATAGTATCGATATCAAAGTTATAAATGTCATACGGGGGAAGGTAACGCCAACGAAGAATTGGTAGTGCGTGTTCTTTCTCAAGTCGTCGCAAGGAAAATCTCATTTCAAACTTCGCCTTAAAACTGTTTGAGAGAAAAAACTTCCTCTCACAAGACTGCAGGCCTAACGTTCCTGGCACAGCTGTTCCCAAGACTTTTCTACACAGTAAGAGGCTTTGTAAAATCCGCTGCACCAGGGTTACTAGACAGTATCATTTAACCGACCCCGCATCTCGTCAATCTTGACAACAGAAAAGCCGTTTACGCGAGTCCGATGAAAAAATCTTTGAATTGGCAAAAGGTTTTTAGAAAAGTAGTAATCGTTTGAAAGCTGTTGCAACTCTTCTCGATCAGCCAGCATTGCCTCAACTCTATTCAGTATTCGGCTTATTGCCTCATGCGGCAAATCTCCATTAACAGGGAAACATAAGCCTTTAGGGTATTGGACAAAAAATAGATTCTTCTTCTTGAGCCAATCATCAGGCATATAACTTACTCTCACAACAATCTGCTGATCTTCCCTTGCCCAATCAATCCAATAGCAGGAAACAGATTGAACTTGGCAGTCATCTATTAGCAAACCCTCTGGACCACAAAAGCCATCTAACAAAGGTTTAATTATGTTATCGACATCAGGTGCTTGGTCGGATTCATAGCGTAACCGTTCATGAATCAACCACTCAATCTCTATCTTGATATCACCAGTCAGAATATATTCCAACGACCGAGTAATGGAGCGAATTTCATTTGTTACTACATTTTTTGCAGCAGAATTTGCTTGCTGTGACACAGGAACAATTGATAATTCAAAATGTATTTCACCAAAAATTGGTGGCTTGCTCCTATCAAGTGACATAAGCTAACACCTTTTAAAGTAAAGGTTGGCGCATCTGACGGTCTAACGTTCCGGTTCCGGTTGAGCGGCTGAAAGTAAACTTTACAATATTAATGAGATCACTTAATAGTCCGCTCCAGGTGGGTTGTTAAACCGTTTGTACTGCCACCATTTTAGTGTTTGAGACTGTTTGCTAATGCTAACATCATCCTGCTCAAGAGCCGATCTCGCTCGACCACCCCGATTACTTCATTTGTCTGCTCATCCAAAACTACAAGTGCTTCAAGGTTAAGTCTTTCCATTTTCTCAAGAGCTTGAGCATTGGTTTCATTTTTGTAGACTAGTTCAGTAATAACTCCCAGCCTTTCTTTCACTCTATCAAAACAGCCATTATTAATGTCTTCAATAAAGTTTTTAGCATCTCCTCGATCACTCTTAAGCATTGCATTTAGAGCCCAAGAAGGCATAAAGCCAACAAATTGGTTGTCCTTGTTCAGAAAGATTACAAATTTAAAGTTGCGGAACTGGGATAAAGCTTCAATTACTTGTCTAACAGCACCAACTTGATAAAATCCTTCCCTTCCTAAAGTCATTGTCATAACTATTGGTCGGCCATCTCTTATCCTGCTGATTCTTTCTCTCAAATCCTGTGGAAGCCCTTTAGGGATTACCTCCATTAATAACATTGATAAACCTATTTCTGTCTGACTAGGATCTACTATTTCAGTAGCTTCTTTTAGAAATTTGGCTCCCCATCCGCCTGGACCAGTAAATTCTGATAATCGTTCTGATACAAGAGCATATATTATGATTGGAGCGAGCAAAAACGCTATTACTGTTGCTCCATCAACATTTACAAGTATGTATTTTAGAATAGCAATTACCAAAATGCTGATAACCAGAAAAATCGCAGCAAACAATAGAGCTTTTGTATCTTTATCCGGCGTTGTCTTACCCATGATTCTTTAATATATGGCTTTGCCAAAAACAACCTTCAACCCATGCCCCTTCACGATTCCTCCATCGATGATTTCAAAATAATTTCTCACTCGTAACTCTACGGAAACTTGGTGCTGATATCTGGCAGACAATCTCCTGGTTGCGCTTCCACAGAAAGCCTAGCGGTCTAACTACATATTAAGTATTAGAGCCGCTGGATAAGACCCCTATCCTTCAGAATTATCTGGCAGATTCACTAGATAATGCCTGGATCTTAAAGAATTAAATATCATTTTTGCTTGATAAGCCCTTAACGCCTAGGTGTTCTCCAACATTTTTGGCAATCAACTCCGGGCATTGAGGGTTATTACCCATCAAATGTGCTGGAGAAGTCCTTGGGTTGAGGTGTTATCCGGTAAGTCCTCATATCCAGTAAGTCATCATTGGTCTGCTAAGCCAAGGGTTAAGAGCTGAGTCATCAATCGTAATCAGTTCTACAAGCACGCATCTCCCACATGCGAGCTTGGCCGAAGGTTCTCTAGAGTTTGCCCGCCGTCAGCAAACCCTGAACTGCAAAGTAGCCCATACGGTTGTACTTTTGCCCTGCTTCTGGCAGATTAAAACTGCGGGGAATGATTTTAGGCGGAGAAGAGAGGAGTTCGCACCTCCGCTCTTCTCCTGAGTCATCCCAACTTAACCCGGTAAGCTGGCGATAACCTGGAATCATTCTAGGCTCTAGCGTCGTATTACCTGCAATGGGGACAGCTAGACTCGTTCCCCGTTTTCTTTAGCGAAAACGGAGACCCGTATGTTTTTAGAACCCACCTCGGGGGATGAGTCCCCCGTACCCTTCACCCTACCCACCTACCGCCAGGAAACCCTGCGGCACATTCTGCTGGGCGACTACGGCGCAATCACCGATGCCATAGGCCAACTCGTGGCACTGGGCTACAGCGATCGCGTCGCCTGGTCAGACCCCATCCCCACCGGGCGCAGCGGCGAATATGTCGCCGTGATGACCCGCAGGCGGGGGATGCGATCGTAGGGCGATCGCCAATAAAATGGGCCTGTGGGGGCGTTGCATGCAACGCCCCTACGGGGTGCCTGATACTGAATCAGGGCTTACCAAACCCGATTTCGGATCAGACAGCGATCGCCCTCTTTTCCCCAAACCGCTATGACGCAGACCCTGCCCATTCCATCCTTCTTTGACCCCGCCAAGGTCGGCGAAATCTGGCCCGTGCCCTACCAGCAGCGGGCCACCGACGCCAAAGCCTGGGCCGCCACCCACGGCATTGCCCCCGCCAGCGACGACCGCCGCCGCCTCTGCCTGCTGTTGATCGATGTGCAAAACACCTTCTGCCTGCCGGGCTTTGAGCTATTTGTAGGCGGGCGATCGGGCCAGGGGGCCGTCGACGACAACCGCCGCCTGGGCGAGTTTATCTACCGCAACCTGGGGCAGATCACCAGCATTACCGCCACCCTCGACACCCACCAGGCCATGCAGGTGTTTCACCCCTACTTCTGGGTCGATGCCGAGGGCAACAATCCGCCGCCGATGACCCTGATTCACTACGACGATGTGGTGCAGGGCAAGTGGAGCGTCAACCCAGCCGTCGCCGCCAACCTCGACGCCCCCCGCGACCTGCAAGAGTACGCCCTGCACTACACCAAAACCCTCGACGACCGAGGCAAATATCCCCTCACCATCTGGCCCTACCACTCTATGCTGGGCGGCATTGGCCACGCCCTGGTACCCGCGATCGAAGAAGCCTGCTTCTTTCACACCATCGCCCGCCAGAGCCAGACCCGCTTTGAGCTGAAAGGCAGCAACCCCCTGACCGAAAACTACTCGGTGCTCAGCCCCGAGGTAATGGACGATGGGCGGGGAGGCGCGATCGCCCAGAAAAACACCCCCTTGATTCAAACCCTGCTAGAGTTTGACGCCGTCGTTATCGCTGGCCAGGCCAAGAGCCACTGCGTCGCCTGGACGGTAGCCGACCTGCTCAGCGACATTCAGGCCACCGACCCGGCCCTGGCCCAAAAGGTCTACCTGCTCGACGACTGCGCCTCCCCGGTGGTCGTGCCTGGGGTGGTCGATTTTACTTACCAGGCCGAGGAAACCTACCAGCGCTTTGCCGAGGCGGGCATGCACCGGGTGCAGTCAACCACCGCGATCGCCGACTGGCCCGGCGACATTTGGAGCTAGCCGATTTAGTTAGGACACGTTAACAGGCGGAACCCTCTGGTAGGGGCATTGCATGCGATGCCCCTACGCGAAACCTGTCCCCATTAAGGGGATTTAGAACTCAGCAATGGTGTACCCCACCTCATTGAGAACCGCTATAAACCACCTGACTTCGATACTTATCAATTCTCAAAAAGCAGTTTCAAAAATGAATAGAAAATGAATTTACGTCAGCCTTTCTATTCAGAAGGTCTGTAATTCTGCTGACGGTTTGATGCTGAAACAGTGGTATTATGTTAACCATTGAAGGGGAGTAGCTTTAGGCTTTTGAGCCTGATCACCTGAGTCAACATACTGGCGATGAGCCTGGTTCAGGTGGTGAATCCGCGCTTTTTGAGGCAAAAAAGCGGCCATTCGCAAGCGAGACCTTCACTAAGTCCACAGCAGACGTGGGCTTGGTGGGGTCTTTTTAAGTATCCATCATGCCCACTCAGTTTCTGTACCACTGGAGAGGAGCATGAACCCACTAACAGGCTTTACCGCTGGTCTACTGCTAATTACCCTGTCTGAACTAGGCGATAAAACCTTTTTTATTGGCGTTATCTTAGCCACCCGTCACCCCCGTCGCTGGGTATTTGCGG
Organism: Nodosilinea sp. AN01ver1; assembly: GCF_050565655.1. Classification (NCBI taxonomy): domain Bacteria; kingdom Bacillati; phylum Cyanobacteriota; class Cyanophyceae; order Nodosilineales; family Nodosilineaceae; genus Nodosilinea; species Nodosilinea sp. AN01ver1. The sequence goes on from NZ_JBNXVS010000005.1 coordinate 121,506, forward strand.
GGGTCACCGCCGCGCTGTTTGTGATGACCGTTTTGTCGGTGGCGATTGGTCAGGTCGTCACCATTTTTCCTGAGCGCTACGTGCAGGGGCTAACGGTGGCGCTGTTTTTAGGCTTTGGGCTCAAGCTGCTCTACGATGCTAGCCGCATGGCCGGGCCAGGAGATCTGGCCGACGAGCAGGCCGAGGCCCTGGAGGCGGTCGAAGAGCGCGAGGTTGGGGTGAAAAAATGGACGGTCAAAACGGTGCTGATCGAAGCCTTTAGCCTTACCTTTGTGGCCGAGTGGGGCGATCGCACCCAGTTTGCCACCATTGCCCTGGCGGCGGCCAACCATCCGGTGGGGGTGGTGCTGGGGGCCACCCTGGGGCACGCGATCTGTGCGGCGATCGCGGTCGCCTGCGGCAAGCTGATCGCCGGGCGCATCTCAGAGCGCTGGCTCACGATCGTCGGCGGGGTTCTGTTTATCGTCTTTGGCCTGGTTGCCGCAGTGGAGATGGGCTAGCGCACCCCCGTGCCGTAGGCAATCACCTCTAAGGCCACCACCCCATTGCCGTTGTTGCCGCTCAGCTCAGCGGTCTGAATGCGGATATTGACGACCCGTTCGGCTCCCCAGGCCAGGGCAGACTCTTCCATCCGCAGCAGGGCCTCGCGGCGACCGCGTTCGAGCAGGCTTTCGTAGACCGTGATCCGCCCGCCAAACAGCTTCAGCAGCCCTGCCACAAAGGTCTTAAAAAAGTCAGACGAGATCACCACGCTGCCCACAAATAGCTCTGCCTGCCGAGCATTGGGCACCGTGGTCTTGGCCCCCGCCGTACTGAGCACCAGCCCTTTGATGGCCTGCTCGCGGTGCTGCAAAAGGCGCAGGTGCTGCTGCTCGGCTCGAGCGCCAAAAAAGTAGCCAACCCCCAGCAGAATCGCAAAAATAACTAATCCATCCATAGCTACTCCACCCGCACAGCGGTCCCGTAGGCAAACAGTTCTGCTGCGCCCTGGGTCAGCGATGAGGTGGCAAAGCGCACATTGACAATGGCGTTGGCACCGCGCTTTTGGGCGTCCTGCACCATGCGGCTGGTGGCTTCTTCGCGGGCCTCTTGCAGCAGTTCGGTGTAGCCCTTGAGCTCGCCGCCGACAATATTTTTGAGGCTGGCGGCAATATCGCGGCCCAGGTGCTTAGCCCGCACCGAACTGCCCTGCACCAAGCCCAGGTGCTGCGTAATGGTTTTGCCAGGCACAGTTTCGATATTGGTGAGAATGATGTTGGCGGCAGAAGGTCGCGGTTGAGAAGATCGAGGTTGAACGGTCATCGCATGTGGCCAGAGGCCCGATAAAACAACCACAACCCTAGCCTTGGGGATCATCCGCGTCGATAGTTTTTAACGGTTTGCCCACCATTGCTTGCAAACCGTTACATAGAGGGCGATCGCGGCCCTTGCCAACGTCGAGTGCTATCCAAGCGCGAGCTGAAACAGCGCTCGGGTGACCCGCCGGGGGAGAACATTTGCTCCTTGGAGGCCGCTAAAGGATGCGGTAGTATCGGCAATAACCGTAAGCAGCCAGGAGGGTTGATCTCATGTTCCATCTGTACTTTGGTGGGTTTGATGTGCTGCTCTACCTGGGGGGTATCTACGGCGCGCTAGCCCTTTCCAAGGCTCTCTGCGATCAAATGGATGCGGCTGAGGTAGCCCAGAGCACCACGACCGAAACGACGGTGGCCCCCCTGCAGCCGATTGCCCCCCACCTGGTTGCCCCCGCCACCAAGCGGGAAGAGGTTGGCGTTAGAGTTTCGGTCAACTGAGGGCGAATAGCAGCGAGGTCGGGGCGGCTGACATCGAGCGAGCCGGAGGGCAAAACCACCGCGATAGGACCTGTCGTTATTATTAGGACACCTGCGCACTGAGAGCGGCTCGATACAGCGCCCTGGTATTGAGCCGCTTAGCGCTCGAATACTCGCCTCAGCTAGCCGCTAGCGCAGGATGACAAACTGGCCTAGATGTCTGCTGATAACCGTGGGGTTGTCAGCAAGATGGTATGTATAGGGTCTCAGGGAGAATTTAGACGGTAAAGCCCTGGTGAAAGGGGCGATCGCCCTAAGGCAAGGTGAATTTTCCCTCTGGTGCTCTACTTTTTGTGTTTTATGCCAATGTAGGTAGCTGGCACGACACTCTAACGAGCGAACAGGGTCGATAGAATGAGGAAACAACTGGCGCGGTTTGGACATTGGCGACGCGCATGGGCACTGGCACACCAATGGATTAACAACGCGGCTATGCTCGATTTCTTTAAGTATCGAGTGGGTCAGTCGGCGTGGACTAAGCTGATTGGTCGCACCCTGATGAAATGGCAGCAGGACGACTGCCTGGAGATGGGGGCTGCCCTTGCCTATTACGCCTTGTTCTCGATGTTTCCGATGATTTTGGTGTCGCTGAGTATCGTCGGCTTTTTAATTGGCCCCAACACCGTCGCCTACAATGCTGTGCTCATTTTTGCCCAGGAGACCCTGCCTCCCGACGCTTTTCCGATCGTACAGACGACGCTAATTCAGTTTCATACCGGCAGCACCAGCGCCAGCATTGTCGGTTTTTGCATACTGCTGTTTACCTCCAGCGGTTTTTTTGGGGCGCTCAGCCGCTCCTTTGACAAAATTTGGCACACCAAGCCTCGCCACCATCGCTTCGACGGCGTGGGAGAAGTGGCGTTTATCTTTTTGTGGCGGCGGTTTCTGGCGTTTTTGCTGGTGATGGGGGCAACTAGCCTCATTTTTGTGTCGCTGATCTCCAACATTGCGATCGATACCGCCACCAAGATCTTAGAAGGCGTCAATCAGTGGGTGGTGGTGATTGGTATCGACCAGGTGCAGCTGCTGTCGTGGCTGCGGCTGGGCATTTCGTTCGTGACCCTGACACTGGTGGTGATGGTCCTTTACAAAACGCTGCCCAGCACCCGCGTTGCCTGGCGAGATGTGTGGCTGGGGTCGCTGCTGACCGCCGTGCTGTGGCTCATTTTGCAGCAGCTGATCAGCAATAGCGTGATTAGTCTGGGCAGCCAGTTTCGCTCCTACGGCGTAGTCGGCGGGGTGATGGTGCTGATGCTGTGGATTTACCTCACCAGCCAAATTTTCTTTTTGGGGGGTGAGTTCACCTATATCTATGCCCACCTGTTTGGCAGCCGCAAAGGGCAGAAAAAGCTGACGGCCAAGGTAGGCGACCAGTAAGTGGTTTAATTTATAGAGCAGTTATAGAGCAGTTACGGAGTTGGTTTAATGGCTACAGCGCAGCGTGGGGTAACGATCTGGTTTACGGGGTTGAGCGGGTCGGGTAAGTCGACTATTGCTCGCGCCCTGGAGGCCGAACTGCGTCAGCGGGGCTGCCAGCTAGAAGTGCTCGACGGCGACATCGTGCGCACCAACCTAACCAAGGGCCTGGGCTTTAGCAAAGAAGACCGAGATGAAAACATTCGCCGCATTGGCTTTGTCTCGCACCTGCTGACCCGCAATGGCGTGATCGTGCTGGTGTCGGCCATTTCGCCCTACCGCGAGGCGCGCGATCAGGTGCGCGATCGCATTGATGACTTTGTCGAAGTCTTTGTCGATGCCCCCCTCACTGTCTGCGAAGACCGCGACGTTAAAGGCCTCTACAAGAAAGCTCGGGCGGGCGAAATTAAAGGCTTTACCGGCATTGACGACCCCTACGAAGCCCCCCTCAACCCCGAAGTACACTGCCACACCGACCAGCAAACCGTCGAAGAGAGCGTGGCCCAGGTGATTGCCAAGCTCGAAGCAATGGGTTACCTGGCCGCCGCGGCGGTAGCTTAGAACAATAGTTCAGTTCGCGTAGGTTGGGTGCAACAAAGTGTTTGCAAAGCGTCTCCAGAGGAGAAAACCCAACAGCAGCAAGCTTTTGTTGGGTTACGCTGGCGCTCCACCCAACCTACCAATTAAAGCTGACAACGTACTAGGCAGAAAGATCGCCCTCGGCCCCTCGGCGGCGGGGTCGTTTCTCTAGCAGGTGGGCTGGGGCCTCTTGGCGGGCGTAGCTGACCAGATAGTCGTGCACCAGCTGGTAGCGATCGATAGGAATATCGGGCAGCAAAAATACCAGGCCCGACCCCACTAAAATATCGAGCACCAGGTTCATCTGCTCTTCTTGGTAGCTGGCTCCGCGCAGGTCGAGTTCTTCTTCCAGGTCTTCGCGGCTTTTTTGGGGGCGGTAGGGGCGGCCTTCGCGATCGATGTCGGTCAGCAGGTAGAGCACCAGACGAGCTAAGTCGGCATTTTCGGGGCCGCAGTCGCGCACAACGGTGCCCAAAAAGTTTTGCACCAGCGTTTCTTTGGGGTGGTTGCCCAGGGCCAGGTATTCAGCCAGGGTGTTGATCTCCTGACGCTGTAGCTGCGCCCCCACCACCTGCAGCTCAATTGGTCGCACCTCATCGATCGCGTTGGTCAAGTCGGCCACCAGGCGATCGATCAGGGCGGTTTCGAGGTAAAAGTGGGCGTCGTCGGTGAGGCGACGAATTAAAAACTTGGCGTCGGTGGCCTTAAAGTTGCCCAAATAGTAGCGGTAGTCGCGGCTGAGAATGTCGTTGTTGATGATGTCGAGGTCAAAGCCGCGCTCGATTTCGAGCAGGTAGTGCAGGTAGTCTTCCCGCAGGGCCAGCACCACCTTCAGGTAGGGAGTATTCAAACAGTCGCGCAAAAAGGCGTAGAAGTCGCGCCGCTGAAACAGCTCCACGGCTTCGACAAAAAATTCTTCAAACTGATCAAAAATCAGCACAATTTGTCGATAGCTTTGTTCGGTCAAATTTTTCAGGCGCGTAATCAGGTCGTCTGGGTCGATGGGAGCAGCGGGGGGAATGCCGTCGCTATCGCTCTGCTGCTGCAGGGCGCGGGCCAGGGCCTGGTTGACCTCGTCGGGCCAGTCGCGGTAGCTCTTGACCAGCACCGGCAGTGTCGATCGCCCCTCCGGAAACGACTTAGCCAGGGCGGGCATCAGCCCCGCGTAGAGAATGGAGCTTTTGCCCACCCCCGACGGCCCGTGGATGATAATCAGCGGGTAGCGGGCCTGCTCTAGTCGGTAGGTGAGGGCTTCGACATCGACCTGGCGGCCAGAGGCCTGAATTTCGGTGGCCAGGAGGAGCTGGGGCGATGGCCAGAGGCCGGTCGTTGACCATCGCTCCGGGGTGGCCAGGGGGTACTGCTGGGGCTGAATTTCGCCCGCCCCAATAAAGGCCCGCAGCCGAAACTGGGTATCGACCCGGCGCTGCTTGAGGGTGACCCCAAAGGCGGCCCGATAGTCTTTTTGCTGGTAGTACTGCCGTTGCAGAGTTTGCAGAATGCTGCGGTAGAGGGTCAGATCGGTTTTGGGGTCAGTGTTGTTGCAGGCGTCTTCGAGCAGGGCAATGGCGGTCTGGGGCTGGCCCTGGGCAATGTGGACGCGCCCCAGTAAATAGAAATACCAGCCCCGCTGATACTGGTTGGCCACCGCCAGCTCGGCGGCGGCGGCGGTTAGATCATTGGGCAACTCGTTGGGCAACTCGTCGGGTAAACCATCGGGGGATGGCCCCTCAGTCGTGACCACGCCGGCCTCGATCGCCCCCGCGATCGCCAAAATGTGCAACGCCCGCTCAGCCTGAACCTGGGCCGTGGCCGCATCGCCCTGGGCCAGAGCCACCTCGGCCAGATAGCCGTGGTCACGGGCCAGGCGCACGGGGTCCTGGCGGTGTAGGGTGAGCCCCTCTTCAGCGGTGCGGGCCAGGGCGGCCCAGGCCCCCAGCTTTTGCTGCACCTCAGCCAGGGCGTGAATAAACTTACCCACCAGCTCGGGCTGCTGCAAGTCGCGAAAAATGCGCAAACAGGCAGAAAAGTAGCCTTCAGCCTTGTGCAGCATGCGATCGTACACGACCCGCTGCAGTACCGCCTGGCTGCGGCAGGTGACTCCCAGGTAGAAGAGCAGAACGGCTTGTTTTTGGCGCGGGGCGGGGGGTGGCGGGGTGAGGAGATGGGAGGATGAAGCGGTGGGCTTGCCGTGAGCGGAGTCGAACGGCTTGCCGTGAGCGGAGTCGAACGGGAGAGCTGGGGCGTGGGTCGCTTTTTGCCAGTAGGTCAGGCTTTGCTCAAAGTGGTAGCGGGCAACATCGAGGTCGCTGCGGCCCAGGGCGTCGCGGCCCTTGAGAAAATCGAGGCTGGCTTTGAGTTCGTCACCCAGGCTGGCCTGGGTCTGGGCGATGTCGGCTACGGCAAACTCTAGCTCGGTGCGCAGGGCTGACCCCGGCTGATACTCAAAGGCCCCGGTGTGGTGGGGGCTGTCATCTCCCAGGGTGAGCATGGTGGCAAACAGAGCGTTGGCGTTGGCGTGCAGCGCGTAAATGAGCTCGCCGGGCGGATACTCAAAAGGGATAGGGGCGGCCGCAAAGCTCTTAAAGTCGGGGGCGTGGCGGGTGAGGCTGGCCAGGGTGCGATCGCTCACCCACAGCACCACCGGAAACGGCAGCGCCTTGGGAAAGGCGTTGCGGCCCAGGTTGGCGGCCTTAAACACCGCCGCAACGTTTTGCACCTGCTCTAGCCCGGTCACCATCAGGGCAAAGGGTGGATCGCCCAAGGGCTCGGCAGTCAGCGCCTGCAGCAGGGTCGTCATCTGGGCGGGCAGCGATCGCTCAATTACGGGGGCAGCTACCGGGGCAGCGGTTTGCAAATAGTCAACCACCAATCGCTGCAGGCGCGAGTAGTTGCACCGGGCCAGCACCAGCGAAAAGCGGTTGGGCCGCAGGGTAATGGCTCGCTGTAGTTCCGCCAGGGAGGCCTGGTTGTGGGCCAAAATTTCGGCGGTGCTGGCGCTGCTGGGGGCGACACTGCTCATGGCCGAGGCTGCTGGGCCAGCCAGCTGCGGTAGCGATCGGTCTCGGCCAGCAGCGGGTTGAGGCCAAACCAGCGGCCCTGGGCGTCGCGGTACTCGTACAAAAACAGGCTGCGCACCAAAATGTTGTAGTCTTCGTCGCCCTGCACGTCTCGGCGCGAGACTGCCTGCAGCAGCAGATCCCACTCGTGGTCGCTGACTAGGCCCACCAGGCTGTCGCGCTCATTGCGAATTACCGCCTCTAGAGTAGTGCGCAAAAAGGGCGGGTCTTGCTTCCGCAGACAGCCGTCCAGCAGCCGGATCAGGTTGCGCATGTGACCGCCGCTGACCTGGCAGAGGCGATCGAGGGTGGCCATCTCGTCAAAGACTTCGCCCACCGCATCAATCCGCTGGTTCACGTTTAGCTCAGGAAAGGCGCGAATCAGCACCATCTGCCGCAGCAGGGCCATGCCCGCTTCGTCGGAGTTGCCCTGGCGATCGCGCACCGGCACCATGGGCAGCACCATCGGGTTGGTGCCAAACCGATTCGACAGCCGCACCAGGTCGTTGGAAAACATTAGCTCCAGCGGAATGGTGTAGACCAGGTGGCAGTCGAGCTGCTTCAGCTGTTCGCCGCGATCGACAAAGATATACTCCGACTGCAGCCGCCCCTGGGAGCGCAGGGCGCTGTCGATGCGATCGAGGTTGTCCATAATCACCACCAGCCGGTTCTTGCCCTGCTGCTGAAGGCGATTGTTGGCCGGCACCAGCAGCTCGTCGTTAATGGCGGTGATGATGCTGCGGGTGCGTGGCTCCAGGTACTGCCGCAGCTGGCTGCGCATATCGGGGCTTTGCTTAGCCGAGGCGGTAATGCTGGCAATTCCTGCTGAAAAGCTCACGTCAGAGATTTCCATCGGCGTACGCAGGGTATCGGCCAGGTTTTGAAACAGGCCTTGCAGGTAGGTCGGTTTGGTGACAATACCAATTTTGTCGAGGTGCTCACTGATGTTGTGGGCGATGCTGAGCAAAATGTCCGAAATTTCGACATCGGCCATCTCTAAATCGCGGTCCGACTCGAAATAAACCACCTCGCAGCTGCGCTGGGTCAACCGATCCTGCAGGCGAAACAGCTCCGTCGATTTGCCGCAGCCAATGTGGCCGGTAAACAGCTGGGTAGTGGGGCGATTGCGGGCCAGGCGGGCGATCTTGCGCTCTAGCTCCTGCACAATGTCGCCGCCGCGCACGGTCGAAAAATCAATGTAGTAGCGCTTGCCCCGCAGCGGCTGGGTGGGGTCGCAGGCATCGTAAAACTGCTGTAGATCCAGCATAGGTCGTGGCCGTAGGGTTGCCTACAGGGTATCGCACCGCTGACCCCACCTGACTGACCTAGCGCGATAAGATAGGCCAGGTTCGTTACTCTCTATCAACTTCATGTCTATTTCTAAAGCCGAGGCCAAGCAGCTGCTAGAGCGAATGATTTTTGACGCCACCGATCCACAAGACTGGGTGCACGATGTGTGGGGTCTTAGCCCACTGATGGGCGACAGCGCTGCCAAACTGCTAGAGGCCTTCTACATTCTGATCGACTGCTGCCCCGACGAGCAGCTCGACAACCTGATCAAGGGGCTGTACCGAGACCAGCTAGAGTTTTAGCCGACAATTTTTGCCTGATGGATTGAGTCAATCAATTGCCATTAGCCTCGTCCGCAACCCAATTAAGCGGTGGTCATAGCGGCATTAGCAACATCAATGGCTACATCAGCACCTCAGCGCAATGCCGGTAAATTTTGCAGAAGCCACAACGCCCTGTTCACACGCCGTTTCACTTAAACGGCCACAAGCGGCACGAGGGCGTACCGCTTGTGGACTTGATCGGAGCTAGAAGACCTAGCGAGTGTAGCGACGACCCATGAAGTTTAGTTCTTCGGTAGGCTGCTGTCGCTGGATAACATTAAACTGCTTAACCTGAGAAGAACGACCGAGAAAAGTAACGGCCTCCTGGGTTTCGGTAGCAGCAATCGCGGGAGTGCTAGCGGTGTAGGTTTTGCCGAGAAAAGAAAGTTTCATAGGGGGCTCCTGGTAGTTTATTAGTAGGTGAAATAAGAAAAGCAGCGAGGAAGTTTTGTCGTTGTCTCTCTGCTGCTCTATTAAAAGAAACAGCCCAGCGCCTTTGTTTTCCTAAGAAAAATGAGTGTTTTGCATCGGCAACACAAGTGATGTGGATCACGCAGAAAATAGGATGAGATATCGCAGCAAAGATAAGGTGGGCAGTGCCCACCCTACAGCTGAAAAAATCCTCGCGCTTTTGACTCAGGGGAGATTAGCCAAAGGTTTAGCGTGACAATAATCTCGTTTGAACGGCGCTCAGGGTAGCCGCCCTAATCAGCGGTGGGTTTGGGTTGCAGCTTAAAGGGGTTGCGATCGCGGCGAATGGGGCGATCACTGCGCTGCGGGTGGGGCTCACCAACCAGAATGACCGAGCCAGCCAGCTGATCGACCAGGGGCGTGGTGCTGGCCCCAACGGTAAGTCCGTTGCCAACTCGACGACGCTGCAGGCGCAGCATGACCAAATCGTACTGCGACGCCGTTTTGACAATGGTAGATACCACATTGTCTCCGGCCACGAGGCGAATCTCGATTTCAACCTCGGTGGTTGGCAGTCGCTTGACCAGCAGCTCTAGCTGTTTGGTCAGGCGGTTGCGCTGTAGCTCTGAGGCTCGCGGACTGTGCACATGCAGCAGCGTAATTTTGGCCTGGCTGCGGCTGGCGAGCACCTGGGCAAACCGCAGGGTGCGCAGGGCCGCCGGGGATAGGTTCTCAATGGGCAGCAAAATATTCTTGCAGTTGGTAGGCGACTCCAGCAGGCGGGCGACCACTACTGGGCAGTGGGCCGACCAGAGAATGTTGTCTTGAATGTTGCTGAACAGCCGACCCCCCAGGCGCGATCGCGTACTCATACCCAGCACAATCAGGTTGGCATTCTCCTCGCGACTGACGTGGGAGATAGCCTGGGCTACGTTGTACTCAATTCTGAGGCGGGGGGCAATCTCCGCCTCCAGGGTGGCGCTAATCGACCGGGCGGCCTCCAGTCGCTGGCGGCTGTGGGCGATCGCGCGGGCCAGCTGCGGCGAATCCATTTGGGGCTGGGCCAGCGCCACCGCCAGCGGAATCACGCGCCCGTTTTCGTAGCGGGCCACGGCGGCGGCCAGCTCAATCAGCCGCTGCTCGGTGTCGGGGTTGTAGACCGGCACCACCACCGTAAACGACTCGGGAATGTCGCTCGGCGGGGGCAGCCAGTCGAGCACTTCGGTTTCGATCAGAGTGTCGTCTTCGATCAGCTGTCTGCCCGAGCGGGCGGTGACCAGCGGCCCCAAAATGGCCGTCACCAGCATCAGCAAAATGACGCTGTTAAACACCTCCGAATTAATAATCTCGGCTTCGTAGCCCACCAGCGCCGCCGCCAGCGTCGCCGCCACCTGCGGAATCGATAACGACCACATGGTCAGGGTTTCGGCCCAGCTGTAGCCGTAGAGCAATCGAGCCCCAAAGGAGGCCAGCCCCTTGGTCAGCAGCAGCATACCGACGACAATCAGCGGTAGCTCAAACGATCGCAAAATATCCCCAAAGGCCTGCAGGTCGAGCAGCAGCCCCATAGCGACAAAAAACATCGGAATAAACAGAACGCTGCCTAAAAATTCTGTTTTTTCCTTCACCGGGCCGTCGCCAATCACGCTGTTGATGGCGAGCCCGGCCAAAAAAGCCCCAATGATGTTTTCGACCCCAATCAGCTGGGCCCCCAGCGCGCAGAGAAACACAGACAGCATGACAAACAAGAACTGGTTGCCCTCGTCTTTGCCGGTTTTGCGAAAGAACAGCTTGCTGAGCTGTTTGAGGCCCACCAGCACGGCGATCGTGTAGAGGGCCAGCGAGCCCAGCAGGGTCGCCAGCTTGAGCGCCGAAAAATCGCCCTGGTTCACCCCTAGACAAATAGCCAGCACCAGCAGCGACCCAATATCGGTAAAGATGGTCGCCCCCACGGTGACCGTCACCGCCTCGTTGCCCACGATGCCCAACCGCTGCACGATGGGGTAGGCCAGCAGGGTGTGAGACGCCAGCAGCGAGCCAATCAGCACCGCCGCCAGCCAGCCAAAGTTAAACAGCAGCCCGATCGCGATGCCGCCCACCAGGGGAATGGCAAACGTCATCAGGCCGAAGGCCAGGGAGCGATCGCGGGTGCGCTGAAACAGGGCCATGTCGATTTCGAGCCCGGCCACAAACATGAGGTAGATTTTGCCAATCTCTGAGAACAGCGACATGATGTCGGAGTCGGGGTTGAGCCACCCCAACCCGCTGCCGCCAAACAACACCCCGGCCATGATCAGCCCAACCAGGCCCGGCAGCCGAAAGCGCTCAAACACGGGCGGCGTGACTAGCACGATCGCCAGCAGCAGCACAAAGGTTGTGATTGGCTCTTGCAGCGTTTCAGAAACAGGTTCTACCAGGAAAAGCGCCATAGTACTGCCTAACATAGAGAGAGCCAGGTCTCTGGGGACCTGGCTGCAGGGGTTGCGAACGGATTTGGACTTAGAATTTAAGTCTGTTCTACTAAGATTCAGGCTCCTTATCAGTTCTGTCTCTCTACCCAAAGAAAGACTTTATGTCTGCTCAGTCTTTAGGGGTAAAACACGTCATCGAGAACTATCCCGATGAACGGTGTATGACGGGTATAGGGATAAGGGATAACCTCAGGTTTGCTCAAACCATTTCCTTGCGTCTAATACCTGAGCCCGCTTTACCAAATCCGAATTATATAACCCCGGTTCAAAACAGGCCGTTTGCGCAGGGGCAAATGGTGTTTGCCCAGCCCAACCGGGTGTAGCCCAGGCGGATTCAGGATTAGCTGCTCATTCGGGCTATAGCCCCGCAAAACACCCCCCCAGCTAGTGCTGAGGGGTTTGTCAGAACGCTGTCTAAGCCAGGGCCATTTCATTCTCAAGGAAGGCTGAAGATGCTAAAGTTTCAGGCTAATTCACCTTTTCCCTAAAGCTTATGGATCTCCCTCCTCAATCCCCTGCTGTTGCCCCGCAGCCTAGCTTTGGGGCGCAGCCTGAGAGAATCGAGATCCTGGCAGCCTTCGCTAACCTGCCGGATGTGCGTAAAGCCTCTGGAAAGCGGCATCACACGGCTCTCTGCCTGGCGCTGTTTACCCTGGCAGTGACGGCGGGCAAGCGAGGGTTTCTGGCGATTGATGACTGGCTCAAGTGCTACCGTCGTGACCTAATTGCGCTCTTCAACCCGCCCAAAAGCCGTCTTCCCTCCTACAGCACGATTCGCCGGGTGCTGCTGAAGCTGGACTATGAGCAGTATTCAGCGGCCTCAGCTCAGTTCTTTGGCATAGGACCATTAGCCGGTGAAACCTTAGCCGTGGATGGCAAAGTCTTACGGAGATATTGTCAAATCTGGTGTATGGCTAGCAGCTAGGCGGCATCCTGCATCTGGGTCACATCGGTATTGTCATCAGCCCGGTATCCATCTTTGAACGGAACGCCTTCAATCACGTCGGCGAGGTGCTTGCAGCCTCGAATTCTGAGCCAACCTGAGTTCGACAACGAGCGAAGTGCTGAAAGAAAGGCTGAGGGTTACGCTCAAAGTGTTGAATTCTAAGCACCTCAGCCATGTCTTTGAGTCTAGCGCGCCTCGACCTGACCCAAATCTTCTGCGACGTCGACGACTTCTACCGCGAGTTTGAGCGGCTCTGTAAACGAGCTGTCCGCCGATTGCCGTGTGATGGCCAGCCTAAAGGCTATCAGTCCCGGTTGAGCATCAGCGAGGTGATGACCATCGTCATCGCCTTCCCTGGGTCGGGCTACCGAACCTTCAAGGATTTTTACAAGCAAAAAGTCCTGGCTGACTGGCGGGACGCCTTCCCCAATTTGGTCAGCTACGGACGGTTCGTAGAGCTGATGCCTTGGAGCTTTATGGCCTTAGTGAGCTTTCTAAACACGTGCTGTTTTGGTGAGGTCACCGGCATCAGTTTCATCGCTTCCACCTCGCTAGCCGTCTGTCACCTCAAGCGGGCCAAGGCTCACAAGACATTTAAGGGCTTGGCCGGTTGGGGCAAATCGTCGGTGGGGTGGTACTTCGGCTTCAAGCTGCACCTCATCATCAACGACTACGGCGAGTTGCTGGCGGTGTCTCTGACGCCGGGCAATACCGACAACCGCAAGCCGGTTCCCGAAATGACCCAAGACCTGATTGGAAAACTGTTTGGAGATCGAGGGTATATTTCGCAAGCCCTCTTTGAGTCGCTTTTTGAGCGTGGCCTAGAGCTGATGACCAAACGGCGCAAGAACATGAAAAACGCCCTGATGCCGCTGCTCGACAAAATTCTGCTGCGCAAGCGTCCGATTATCGAGACGGTCAATGACCAGCTCAAAAACCTCTGCCAGATCGAGCATTCGCGCCACCGCACAGTCCCTTCAACTTATTCGTCAACCTGGTCTCGGGCCTGATCGCCTACGCCTACCACCCCGATAAACCCTCGTTGGGTATCCCAGATAATGAGCTTAGAGTCCTGCCACAAGCCGCTTTTTAACTGTCGAACTCAGGTTCACCCAGCGATTCGTCCCCGACAGCTGTCCCCCAAACGGCAAGTAGAAGTTCTCAAAACTCAGTTGTCCTGGGCTCGATTGGCGGTACATCGGGCTCTGCGTCCAAGAATTTCAGCGGCAATGCACCATTTTCCTTGCACTTTACCAGCTCTCAACCACGCTGAATCACCCTGTCGGCTTAGCTTTGGATATTTTTTCGGCAAGCCCTATTTAAAACGTCGCTGGGTGCAGATGTCCAAGACATAGAATTTCTGCTCAAATCAAGAATCGATCAAGGCTGATCATAATGTCCGGAAAAGCCAATGGCGATATGTTCCTAAAGCTAACCCTCCCTTGATTGCCTAAAGTTCCTCGTCGGCTAGCTCGCGATCTTCCAACGTTAGTTCTAGAGATAGGGGTTCGGCCTCTTCTGCCGCTGCTTCGATCAACACCGGCTCGGCTTCGACCTCTTCCTGCTTGACTTCCAGGTTGAGAGGGATGCGCAGGGGCTCGGGCTGCTCCTGCTCCATCTCCATGACGGGCAGCGACTCGACCAGGTCGTCGAGGGGGCGAGGAATGACCATGACGGCATGGAGTTCACCAATGCGCTCGGCCTCGTGCATGCCGGCCTCGATCGCGATCGCCACGTTGGGCAGCGACCCCCGAATTAAGATCGTGCAGAGCCCCTCGCCAATCGCCTCATGGGACATCAGCTGTACGTCGGCGCTCTTGGTCATTGCGTCGGCGGCTCCCACCATGGCCGGGAAGCCCCGCGTTTCGAGCAGACCAATAGCCTGACTGCCCAGTTTGCCTCCGGCCTCACTGCGCAGCTCATCCCAGCGAGCGCAAATGGGCAGCACCGCCTCCAGGTTCGGCAAGGGGCGCGGGATTAGGGAAGACGAGACAAACTGGCCAAACTCCTGAGCCGTTTCGACGCCAGCCTCGACAGCCATGCGCACGTCGGCAACGCCGCCTCTCACAATGGCGGTACAGTGTCCGCCGCCGGTTTTCTCATAGCCCACCAGCAGCACATCGGCAGCTTTGAGCATGGCGTCGGCAGTGCCCACCACCGCCGGAAAACTCTCCGTCGACACCATCCCCAAGGCGGCCCCACGATACTTGTCGCGCCGCTGAGCTTCCGTCGGCCTGGGAGCGGGCGTTGCCAGGGTCAGCCGTTTGGGCGCACCAGACTTGAGGTCAAGGGGCAAGGCTAGTTTGCCGTCGGGTTGCATAGGGTGCCTCTGCACAGGGGTGTCTGCTTCTCCATTCTACGGCTTGTCTTCTGAGGTAGCGCCATTAAGCGCCTGACGATGGGGAAATAGGGTGGATAGGAGATGATTAACCTGGGCTTTGCCGTAGACCGAGGACCCGTTTAGGCGGCTGCCGTTGGCGATGTTGCCGTTGGCGGTATTGCCGTTAGCGGTGTTGCCGTTGGAGCCACCGTATTGAGTACTCTCATCCTGGGTGATGGCAGGCTGACTACCGCTGCTTGAATTGTATTCAGCCCTTCCAGCGGCGACAGGGGCGCGATTTTCTGCTGAAGAAGCCGCGCCAACGACGAACCCACCACTGGAAGACTGGGCCTGATTCGGAACGGGTTGACTTGGATCACCCACTAGCGAGCCGGGTGCCACCACCTGAGAAGCTCCCAGGTTAGGGTTAATGACTGTGCTGTTGGAGCCAATGCAAGTGTGCTGGCCAACGGAGCCGTGGCCAACAATTAGCACACCGCTGCCCAGGCTCACTCCAGGTTCCAGAACCAAATCTCCCTGGCGGGCCTGCACCACTACATCGGCCCCCAGGCAGACCCCCGCCGAAACGACCAAACGACAACCCGGTGCTGCCCCCAGCAGTACACCGGGGGCCACAGCTACCCCCGGTGCCAAATCCACATTCCCTTGGATATGGCCGTTGGTAGACGGGTTACTGGCCTGGGCGGGTACTACCACGGTCAACGATCTTTACCTTATGGGCGTTGTGGGGTACTAGACGCGCTAACGTCAAGGGCGCTGGATAGTCGCCTCAAGCACGCGCTTTTTCACCTTGGGGTCAATGCCAATCAAGCGCACATACTGACCCGAGTGATTGCGCAGCTGAGACTCTAAGGCGGCTAGCACATCTGAGGTTCGGTTGCCCTCTAGGGCACCGGCGGTTTGCCAGGCTCCACTGCGGTAGCGGCGCACGTCAGCGTGCTCTAGGCTGAGCCGATAGCCCTGGTCAACCAGCTGGTTGACCTGCTGCACCAAATCTTGGGAGAGGCCGCCCATTGGGGCTGAGCCATTGCTCGCTGTCGGGCTAGATGCCGGAGCCGAATAGGACGCCCCAGAAGCCCCACCAGACGAAGCCTTAGAGCCCGGACGCTGGACGGTCACGGCAGACACGCGGCGCTTAGCTTTGGGATCAATGCCAAAGACTCGCACGTACTCATTGGGGTGCTCAGCGATACAGGTATTGATCGCGGCCATGACGTCACCCTCGCGGGTGCTGCCAATGGGGGTGCAAGACTGCCACACGTTGCTCTTGTAGCGGCGGGCATCGGCGTGCTCGGCCCCCACGTGAAACCCCTGGTTGAGCCACTGGCGCACCTGCTGCGCCACATCGCCTGAGGCTTTGCCAGAACTGCCGTTAGAGCTAGACGAAGCATAGCCGACGCTAGAGGAACTGGCGGACGGCGCACCTCCGCTGACCGGCCTGCCATCGGGGCGCTGAATGGTGATGGGAGCAATGCGGCGCTTGGCCTGGGGATCGATGCCAAACAGACGCACGTACTCGCCAGAGTGCTCGGCCAGGCAGCGCTCCAGCGCCCCAAACACTTCGCCTTCGCGGGAAGACTGAATGGGGGAGCAGGTTTGCCACACGTTGCTGCTGTAGCGGCGCGCATCGGCGTGCTCGGTGCCGATGCGGTATCCCTGGCTGAGGTACTGGCGCACCTGCTGCACCACCTCTGCCGACAGAGGACCGCTGGACGACGATGATGCAGCCGGAGCCGGACGATAGGCTCCATGACTGGAGGGCGCTGCTACCGAACTACTGCCGCTAACCGCCACGGGCTTACCGTCGGCCCGCTGGATGGTGATGGGGGCAACCCGCTGCTTGGCCCTGGGATCGATACCAAACATGCGCACGTACTCACCGGAGTGCTGAGACAGGCAGGCTTCTAGGGCAGCCATCACCTCAGACTCTCGGTTGGATTGAATGGGGCTGCAGGTCTGCCAAACGCCGCTGCGGTAGCGGCGAGAGTCGGCGTGCTCGGTACCAATGGTCAAGCCCTGGGCCAGATATTGACGGGCCCGCTGGACAACGTCGGGGGGTAGCAGTTGAGAAGTCATAGTGCCAAATCCATCACGTTCGTTTGAGTCTGCTGTGCGGTAGGAGGAAGCGGAGTCAGTGGACTCACGCCATTCGGTCGGGGGTGCAAAGCCCGACGTCTCTGAAAGCTCGTTAACCAGAGCCCGATCGGCAGGGCCAACATCGGGTAAGCTATCGGCTTGATGCTGCTGAGTAATCACCGACCCGGAGGGCACCAGTTTACCCGGCGGCACGGCCACATCCTGCACCAGGGCGTGCATCATCACGACGCAGCCAGCCCCCAGGCGGGCGTTGTATAGCGTTGAGCGAAAGCCAATGAAGCAGTCGGGGCCGATGTAGACCGGGCTCTGCACCAGGACTTTGTAGGCCAGAAAGGCGCGATCGCCCACCCAGACTGCGTAAGACACGCGATCGTCGCCCAGCACTCGCCCCTGGGTACGACCGTAGACTGTGGTGCCCTCCTGCAAAACGCTGGCCGAGCCGAGGCGCACCGTGGCGTTGGGGTCGGCCTGCACCGTTACCCCTGCCGCCAGCATAGCCCCTGGATCTACCATCACCTGCCCATGTACCTGGGCCAAGGGGTGAATCCGAGATGCCCGCGCTGTCTGGGTCGGAGATGCCGCTGGTGTGCGGATCGCCATTGCTACACATCCTCCAAAAGAACCCTTGAACGACCGAGCCCCGAAGGCGCGATCGAAGCCGTCAAAGAGCTAGTCTAACCACCATCCCGACAGACCAACCTGGCCTGGACTACAGAGAGCGCCTTGAGTTGTGCCCTAAGTAATGCCCCACGTGCGTTTAGCTAAAATCATCCCGCTTGTTGTAGAGGTTACCGCTGTCGAGACTAACGGTATCAACAATGGCAATTACCGCCGCATCCACCGGACGATTTTCGTAGCCGTGATGCTGGCGGGCCCCGCTACCCTGGGTAATCAGTACCCATTCGCCAGGCCCGGCCCCCACCACATCGGCGGCAACGGTATAGTCGGGCAGCAAATCGCCCGTTTCGCTAATGAGCTGCACTAGCAAAAACTTAGCGCCACTCAAGCTGGGCTCTTTACAGGTGCTGACTACCGTGCCGCGAACCTTAGCCAAGAGCATAGCGACCTATCTGCCGTAGGGGCGGATACCGCTGACGCTCTCTCTAAATTGCTCTACCGCTTCGGTGTAGCGAATGGGCAGCACAAACTCAAGGTTTTCGTGGGGACGGGCGATGATGTGGGTGGAAAGCACCTGACCACCGTTAACCCGCTTGACGTTCTCAATGCCAGCCGCAACCGAGGCCTGAACCTCAGACACGTCGCCGCGAATAATGACGGTAACGCGACCGCTGCCGATTTTTTCGTAGCCTACCAGGGTAACGCGGGCCGCTTTTACCATCGCGTCAGCTGCTTCTACCACAGCGGGAAAGCCCAGCGTTTCAACCATGCCAACAGCAATTGCCATTCTTTTTGTATCCTTTTTTTAGAGATTAGAGACGCCTAGTGGCATGCCGAGACAGACCTGCCGCTTACAGCTACAGCTGTAGCTACAGGGACTGGGGCACACCTAAATATCGTTTAGACCGCGAACCTGAAACCCAGAAGAAGTGCTTTGGAGCCTAGGTTCTAAACTGCTCGACTGCTTCGGTGTAGCGAATGGGCAGCACAAATTCGAGGTTTTCGTGGGGACGAGCAATGATGTGGGTAGACAGCACTTCGCCACCGTTGACGCGTTTGGCAGACTCAATTCCTGCCGATACCGAGGCCTGCACCTCAGACACATCGCCCCGCACGATTACCGTGACGCGACCGCTGCCGATTTTCTCATAGCCCACCAGAGTGACCCGGGCCGCTTTTACCATGGCGTCAGCCGCTTCTACTACCGCCGGAAAACCGAGCGTTTCAATCATTCCAACAGCAATTGGCATAGTCGAGATCTCCTTATATATTTTTAGACAACCCTGGGTTTACCTAGCACGTCTCACCCGTTATCCGGGCATGGAAAAACAGCTCCCGAAAAATAAAAAACCGGGAATCGCCTCTGGAAAGCAAAAACGCTGGATTGCCCAAAAATTCTTGATGACAGATTAAGCATAGGTGTCCGTAGTCACTTTTGCAATATAAGCCTCAATGATTGTTGCTAATGTTGAGTATTATTAAAACTTATGACGCAAAGCTTTTTCTAATGCAATCAATCCACAACAAGAAGAGAGTGCTTACTCACTCTCGCTCGGGCTCGTCGGGCTGGCTTATTCGACTCGTTGGCCTCTAAAGTTGGGTTTTGATCAGCGATCGCTGACGTTAAGCATTTTTTATAGATTGGTTCAGAACTCGCCGATTTTGGACAAAGAGGCCGATTGGGAATCAGGTAGAATATCAAACAAAGTGTTGCCATAGCGGCCTGGAGGCTCAATCGGCGGTGTTTTCGCCGCTGCCAAGCTAGAAAACTCAGCCCAGTCATGGGGTCGTTGTCGCAGACGGTTCTGGTGAGAAAATTTTGCGACAACGGCAGGGAACGGTTGCGGTAGTGCGGCTGGGGGGCGATCGCCCTCACGTTGTTTCTGCAGCTTGATTGGGTCAAAGGGCTGGTCTCAGCTTGGAGTAACCCCCGAGGTAGAGCAGGTCAATAGCGCCGCTGGTGCAAAGGGTGAGGTGTTGTCAGAGAGCGTTGGAATGGCCCAGTTTTTTGTAGAAACCAGCTGGCTGCTGCCCGTCTACGGCCTGATGGGAGCTTTGCTGTCGCTGCCCTGGTCGACGGGTTTGGTTCGCCGTACGGGTCCCCGCCCAGCGGTCTACCTGAACATCGCCATGACCCTGCTGGCTTTTAGCCACGGGCTGTTGGCCTTTCGAGGTATTTGGAATCAGGGGCCTCAGGAGCTGCTGTTTCCGTGGTTTGATTTCGCCGATTTACACCTCACCCTGGCTCTCGATATTTCGGTGCTCAACCTGGGTGCCCTGGAGTTAATTACAGGGCTGAGCCTGCTGGCCCAGGTCTTTGCGCTGGGCTACCTGGAAAAAGACTGGGCCCTGGCCCGGTTCTACGGCCTGATGGGCTTTTTTGAGGCGGCCATGAGCGGGCTGGTGCTGAGTGGGTCGCTGTTTGTCTCCTACTCGCTGCTGGAGATGCTAACGCTGTCTACCTACCTGCTGGTGGGCTTTTGGTATGCCCAGCCCCTGGTTGTCACCGCCGCCCGCGACGCGTTTTTGACCAAGCGCATTGGCGACGTGCTGCTGCTGATGGGGGTGGTGGTTTTGGCCTCGCTGGCGGGCAGCCTCAACTTCAACGACCTGTACGAATGGGTCAAGGTGGAGGGGCTTTCGCCGGCAATGGCGACTCTGCTGGGGCTGGCGTTAATTGCTGGCCCGATTGGCAAATGTGCTCAGTTTCCGCTGCACCTGTGGCTCGATGAGGCCATGGAAGGCCCCAACCCTGCCTCTATTTTGAGAAACTCAGTGGTGGTCACCTGCGGGGCCTACGTGCTGATTCGGCTGCAGCCGATTGTGGTTCTGTCGCCCGTGGCCCTAGGCACCCTGGTTGTGCTCGGTACGATAACCGCGATCGGGGCCTCCCTGGTGGCGCTGGCTCAGATTGACCTCAAGCGCACCTTCTCTTACTCCACCAGCGCCTACCTGGGGCTGGTGTTTATCGCAGTGGGGACCGAGTGGCCTGGGGTGGCGTTTACGCTGCTGCTCACCCATGCCGTGGCCAAGGCGCTGATCTTCATGGCGGTGGGGTCCATCATTACCACGACCAACTGCCAGAATCTGACCGAGCTGGGCGGTCTGGGGCGCAAAATGCCCGCGACAACACTCGCCTACGTGACCGGTGCACTGGGGATGGTGGGGGTGCTGCCCCTGGGCTGCTTTTGGGGCCTGCGGATGGGGGCCGACTTTCTCAGCGGCGACTACCCGCTGCTGGCGGGCGTATTTTTTGTCGTCAATGGTCTCACCGCCCTCAATCTGACTCGGGTCTTTCGCCTGGTGTTTTTGGGCCATGCCCAACCCAAGACTCGGCGCGCCCCGGAGGTGCCCTGGCCGATGGCGGTGCCCATGGTGGCGCTGACCGTGGTAACGCTCTTGGTGCCCGTGATCATGGGTAAGCTGGCGCTGCTGCCCCCCTGGGAATATATCAACCCGCCGGTTACAGCCCTGATGCTGGTATCGGGGTGGGTAGGGGTAGCCGCCGGAACCAGGGTGTCGCTGTCGAAGTCGCTGGCGCGATCGCTGAATCGCCCCCTGCGCATTGCCCAAGACCTGCTGGCCTACGATTTCTACACCGAGCGGCTGTACGAAAAAACGGTAGTGGCCGCGGTGGCAAGTCTGGCCCGGTTGAGCAACTGGTTTGACCAGTACGTCGTTGATGGACTGGTAAACGGCGTCGGTCTGGCCTCTTTGTTTGGCGGTGAGGGGCTTAAATACAGCGCCTCTGGACAGTCGCAGCTCTACCTGCTGACCATTATTACGGGGGTAGGACTGCTCGGAATTTTTATGACCTGGACGCTTTGGTAACCGTTGGCCATGCTAAGCATGCTAATTTTAATTCCGCTGGTGGGTGCCCTGGTGCTGTGCCTGTGGCCCGGCCCGCTGGAGTCGAAGACCGCCAAGCTGATCAGCGGCGCTTCCCTGGCGTTTACCCTGGGCTGGGTGGGGCTGCTAGCAACCCGGTTTGAGCTGGCAACACCGGGCTTTCAGTTTGAGGAACTGCTGCCCTGGGTAGAGCCGCTGGGGTTAAGCTACCGCCTCGGTCTCGACGGCCTGTCGCTGCCGCTGCTGGTGGTAAACAGCCTGCTGGGCCTGGTGGCCATCTACATCAGCGATCCGAAGCTGCACCGGGTGCGGCTCTATTACATTCTGCTGCTGGTGATTAACAGCGCTGTAGCGGGGGCATTTTTGGCCGCTAACCTGCTGCTGTTCTTTATTTTCTATGAGCTAGAGCTGATTCCGCTGTACCTGCTGATTGCGATCTGGGGCGGGGCGCGACGCGGCTATGCGGCCACCAAGTTTTTGATCTACACCGCCCTGTCGGGGGTGCTGATTTTGGGCGCGTTTTTGGGCCTGGTGTGGCTGTCGGGCAACACCAGCTTTGACTACGACAGCGGCCTGGCCGCCGCCCTGCCCCTGGCTCAGCAGGTGACGCTGCTGGTCGCGCTGCTGGTGGGTTTTGGCATTAAGGTGCCGCTGTTTCCGTTTCACACCTGGCTGCCCGACGCCCACGTAGAGGCCTCGACCCCGGTTTCGGTCCTGCTGGCGGGGGTGCTGCTAAAGCTGGGCACCTACGGCGTCGTGCGGTTTGGCCTGGGGCTGCTGCCCGATGCCTGGATGGCCCTGGCCCCCTGGATGGCGACCTGGGCCGTCGTCAGCGTGCTCTACGGGTCGCTGGCGGCGATCGCCCAAACCGACATGAAAAAAATGGTGGCCTACAGCTCGATTGGCCACATGGGCTACGTGCTGCTGGCGGCCGCCGCCTCAACCCCGCTGAGCATTGTGGCGACCGTGTTTCAAATGATTAGCCACGGGCTGATTTCGGCGCTGCTGTTTTTGCTGGTGGGGGTCGTGTACAAAACCACCGGCACCCGCGACCTGACGGTACTGCGCGGCCTGCTCAACCCCGAGCGGGGTCTGCCCTTTGTCGGATCGATGATGATCCTGGGGGTGATGGCCAGCGCTGGGATTCCCGGTATGGTGGGCTTTATTTCAGAATTTTTGGTGTTTCGGGGCAGCTTTTTGATCTTTCCGGTGCAGACGCTGCTCTGTATGGTGGGCTCAGGCCTGACGGCGGTGTACTTTTTGCTGCTGGTCAACCGGGCCTTCTTTGGCCGCCTGGCGATCGCCCCCCCGACCGATATGCCCCAGATCGATCTGGTGCTGCCCCAGGTCAGCTGGCGCGATCGCGTTCCCGCCCTGGGCCTGGCCGCTCTGATTGTGGCCTTTGGCCTGCAGCCCAGCTGGCTCTCCCGCTGGAGCGAACACATCACCCTGGTACTGCACCAGCCCTACCAGGAGTTTGTGCAGGCTAGAACCCGGTCGGCCCCGGCTCAACCGCCCGCCACCTTGGCGGACACTCTGCCCAATCCTGCCTTGGTCGCCCCGGCCCTGACTATGCCTCTGCCGACGGCCTCTGTCCCCGTTGCTCCCTAACGCCCAGGTCTCCCTGCCATGACCAAAACCCTACCTCTGGCTACCGCTGCCCACCCCCTAGAGCCCTTCATTCAAAAGCTGCTTGGGGCCGAGGCCCTGCTGCCCGACTCTGAAACCAACGTGCTGGAGGTGGTCGGCATTCTCAAAAGCTACGGGGTCGTGCTCGACGCCTACTCTAAAAACCTGATTTACATTGCCGACCATCAGTTTTTGGTGCTGTTTCCGTTCTTTAAGTACTTTAACGGCCAGGTTACGCTGCCCAGGCTGCTGCGCCACTGGTGGCACGATCGCATCAACTTTGAGTATGCCGAGTACTGCATGAAAACCATGCTCTGGCACGGCGGTGGCCAGATGGATACCTACCTCGACAGCGACGATTTTTTGCAGCGGTGCGGGGCGGCGATCGCGGCCAAAATCAAATCCAACCCGGCTATGCGAGGGCTGCACGGCCTCTTTCCTGACTTTTTGCCCGAGCAGGTGCGCCAGCTCGCCTACTACAGCGCCCTGGGCCAGTTTTGGCGGGTGATGAGCGACCTGTTTATCGACCTGTCGGATGCCTACGACGCGGGCCGGGTGACAACGATTCCTGAAGTGGTGGCTTTTATCAAGGCCGGACTGGTCGCCGCCGCCGCTAACCCCATCACCTACGCCGTCGAGATTGGCGGTAAGCCCTACGACCTGCTGCCCAAGTCGGCGGGGCTAACCTTCTTAATGGATGTGGCTGTGCCCTACGTGGAGGCCGTCTTCTTTCGGGGCACGCCGTTTTTAGGTACGGTTTCCTACAACGCCCAGGCCAACCAGATTTCGGTTGACCAGGGCCGCTTTGACTACGGTGCCCTCTACGCCGACCCCTTACCGATTGGCGGGGCCGGTATTCCCCCCACCCTGCTGATGCAGGACATGCGCCACTTTCTGCCCGACTACCTGACCGCTTTCTACGAGTCGCAGGGGCGCGGCCTCGACGATGTGCGGGTCAAGATCTGCCAGAGCTTCCAAAAATCGATGTTCTGCGTCACCAGCGCTTCGCTACAGGGGCTGCTGCCTCACCCCGCCGATACGACCCAGGCCGCAGAACAGGCCGCCAACCACGAATTTTTGGCCGCGTGGATGGATCGCCTGGCCACCTCTCGGCTGGAGGTGGTTCAGCTCTAGGGGGATGGCTAGCGTGAGCGAGGTCTGAATATTTGATGCTGATCCAGTTGCCATACCGCTTCGACAGCTACCATGCGTTACAACTGTCCCAGTGGGCTTAGAACGGCGGTCTAGGGCAGCAGCGTCAACTTTAAGCATGTGGCTATGGGCAAACGCAGTGGCAAGGCTAATTCTGGGGCGAATGGCGATTCTTTAGAACTGCCGCAAAAGTCAGGGAAAAAAAGCGCCAAAAAGAAGACCAAAACAAAGCCGCTCAAAAAAGTGCGGTCTAAGCCTTTGGAGCCGCCTGTTTTTCACTACCTGTCTGAGGCCGAAGGCAGCTCTAAACTGACCAGTAAATTTTATGAAAAGGAGCTGGCGCGCCTACAGGTAGAGCTGGTCAAAATGCAGTACTGGGTTAAGCACACCGGCACCCGCATCGTCATTTTGTTTGAGGGGCGCGACGCGGCGGGTAAGGGCGGCACCATTAAGCGCATTACCGAGCCGCTCAATCCGCGGGGCTGCCGGGTGGTGGCGCTAGGGACACCGAGCGATCGCGAAAAAACCGAGTGGTACTTTCAGCGCTACGTGGCCCACCTGCCCGCCGCTGGCGAGATTGTCTGCTTCGACCGCAGCTGGTACAACCGAGCGGGCGTGGAGCGGGTGATGGGCTTTTGCACCGACGAGCAGTACGGCGAGTTTATGCAGACCTGCCCTGAATTTGAGCGCATGCTGGTGCGCTCTGGGATACTTTTGCTGAAGTACTGGTTTTCGGTCAGCGACGAGGAGCAGGAGCGGCGGTTTCAGTCGCGGATTACTGACCCGGCCCGGCGCTGGAAGCTCAGCCCGATGGATCTGGAATCGCGCGATCGCTGGGTCGAGTATTCCCAGGCCAAAGACGCCATGTTCATCCACACCAACATTCCCGAAGCGCCCTGGTTTACAGTCGAAGCCGACGACAAAAAGCGAGCCCGGCTCAACTGCATCAGCCACATTCTCAGCAAGATCGACTATATCGATATGACGCCCGAGCCGCTAGAGCTGCCGCCGCGCCGCAGTGCCCCAGACGACTACGTGCGATCGCCCATAAATGAGCAATTTTTTGTGCCCCAGCGCTATTGATTGTTGGGGCTTCGACTGCGCTCAGCCACCGGGCTTCGACTGCGCTCAGCCACCGGTAGCTGAGCGGAGCCGAAGCTACAGCTCACTCAACAGAGTCTTAATATCGGGAATCTCAAAGAACGCGGTGGTCGAATCGAGCAGCTTGTCGCCCCAGAGGTTGGTCCGCAAAAACTCGATGTCGGCGTAGCGACTGTCCTGCTCCAGGGCTTCGGTGCCCAGGCGCAGGGCTTCTTGACAGGCGGCATTGGCGGCTCTGATTACGGGCACGCCGCAGTTTTCTTGGGCGTGCAGGGCAACGGCGATCGCCAGCTTGGGTTCGGGCTCGTTGGCGGCTAGCTCTAGGCTCGACTGCCAGTACTCCACCGCCTTTTGCGCGTCGCCCTGCTCGTAGAGCACCAGGCCAATGTTGTTGACCGAGGGCCAAAACTCAGGCTCAGCGGCTACCGATCGCTCAAAGGTCGCGATCGCCTGGGGGTACTGGTCGAGCTTAAAGTAGGCATTGCCCAGGTCAAATAGGGCGCTGGGGTTGTCGGGTTCGAGCGCTAGCCCCTGTTCTAGATAGCTGGCGGCGCGCTGGGGGTCATCTTGCTGTAGGTAGGCCGAGCCCAGGGCAAACAGCACCCGTGGGTTGTCGGGCAGCAGCCTCTGGGCGCGATCGAGCAGCGGCAGCGCCTTGTCGACCTCGTTGTTTTGCAGGTAGAGACCGCCCAGCAGCGCTAACACCTGACCGTCGTTGGGGGCCAGCTGGGCCGCCAGCTGAGCCAGGGCCAAAGCCCGCCCATACTGCTGAAACTCGGCCAGCTGTTGGGCTTCGTTGGCTAAAAACAGCCCCTGCTCAGTCATCAAGTCGTAGTCGAGGGGCAGCACGTAGGGCGTGAGCGCCTGGGTACGGCCGGGCAGGGTGGTGCCCAGCAGTCCACAAAGGGTCAGCAGCGGCAGAAGAAAGAGGCGTTTTAGCACAGCAGAATCGGTAGGTTGGACAGCAAATATATAGAGTGTACGTCGATTGCGGACCGAGACCGTCAGCAGCGGTGGTTCTGCTGAACGGCCTGGGCATTGCGCCGCCACATGGCCGGTTTGATGCGTCGCAGGGCCGAAGCCCGAAACCGCTGATCCCACTCGGCTTCTGATAGGGTAGCTAAATCAGCTAGTTTTGGGGCCAAATTCTCGGGATAGGGCTGAAAGTCATCGATGCTGGTGGGCTGGGCAAACCTCTGGTTCCAGGGGCAGACATCCTGGCAGATGTCGCAGCCTGCCACCCAGTTATTCAGGTGGGGGGCCACGCTTTCCGGCAGCGTTTCGGCCCGGTTTTCGATGGTGTGGTAGGCAATGCAGCGGTTGGCATCGACCACGTAGGGCCGGGTAATAGCCCCGGTGGGGCAGGCCTCCAGGCAGCGGGTGCAGGTGCCGCAGTGGGCGGTGTGAGGCGAATCTGGAGTCAGGTTCAGGGTGGTGACTAGCTCACCCAAAAATACCCAGGAGCCGTACTGGCGGGTGATCAGGTTGCCGTTTTTGGCCACCCAGCCCAGGCCCGCCTGCTGCGCCCAGGCCTTGTCCTGCACGGGGCCAGTATCGGCGTAGTAGCGAGCGCCGTGGCCAGTGGCGGTAATCCAGTCAGCCAGGGGCTTAAGCCGCTTTTGCAGAATGCGGTGGTAGTCGCGCCCCCAGGCGTAGCGGGAAATTTTGCCGTGGTCGGGGTCGGGGGAGTGGCGATGGGGCGTGTAGTAGTTGAGGGCGACGCAGACGAGCGATCGCGCCCCCGGCAGCACCTGGCGAATGTCCTGGCGCTTGGGGTTATCCATCCAGCCCATATCGGCCTGGTAGCCCTGGTCTAGCCAGCGCTGCAGGCGCTCCACCGCCGTTGTTTCCATGTCGCTGGGCGACTCGTCTAGGGCGACAATGCCGACTAGATCGAACCCCAGCTTGAGGGCGTAGTCAATCACGGCCTGGCGATCGGGTGAACCAGCGAATTCTGCCATCGGTAACGTTTCCTGGTCCTGGTCAGCTGTTTTGACCCTGGGAACCTGACTGGTCGAGGGTTCAATTAAATCTAGCGCCTGGGGTATGGGCAGAATGCCTGACTGTGGATAACCAGGACAGCTATCCCGTCGCCCCCACAGCAATCCAGGGCAGGCCAAGGTCAGCTCTAGGCTAGCTTACAGAAGCTCTGTAAGTTACGAAACAAAAGTCGCAAAGCAAAAGTTGCGAAACAAAACATCCCCTTGACATTGACCTGATCTGAGCATAGTTTGTACCATGCTGCGGTTAGCGCCAGGGTTAGCATTCCTTAAGCGCCAGGGTTAGCGTTTCGGATCAGCACTAACCCCCATATCTGCTACTATCGGCTCAACTTACCCAGGCAAGGGTGTCTATGTTTAAGCTGTTGACCAAGTTTGACTACCTGCTGCGCGAAACCCTGCTGGGGCTGCGGCGCGGCGGCTGGATGAATTGGGCGGCGATTAGCACCATTACCGTGCTGCTGTTTTTGTTTGGCATCAGCCTACAGTCAACCTGGCAGCTGGAGCGGCTGCTCAACCAGTTTGGCAGCCAGCTAGAGGTGTCGGCCTACCTGCAAAGCGGTTTTCAGGCCAGCGACCTCAAGCCTGTGGTCGAAGCGTTTCCCGATGTGGTAGCGGTTACCCCGGTGACAAAAGAATCGGCCTGGGCCGATCTGGTCGCCGACCTGGGTCTGTCAGATATTGCTGGGGCCACGGACCAGCTGAAGGGCAATCCCCTGGTCGATGAGCTCAAGGTCAAGGCCAAAAATTCGGAATCGGTACCGGCGATCGCGTCTCAGCTTCAGGCCCTCGACGGCATTGACGAAGTGCGCTACGTCGATGAAGCCGTCACCCGCCTGGCCCAGCTCAACGACGGTCTCAAGTGGGCGAGTCTGTTTGTGATTACCATTTTGACGCTCACCGCTACCGCCGTCATTACCACCACCATTCGCCTGATTGTGCTGGCCCGCCGCCGCGAAATTGAGGTGATGCAGCTGGTGGGAGCCACCCGCATCTGGATTTACCTGCCGTTTATTTTGCAGGGGGCCGCCTTTGGTCTGGCGGGGGCAGCGGTAGCCTGGGGGCTATTGTTTGCCGTGCAGCGCTTTTTGACCGAGCTGGCGACCCAGCAGGCCGATTTTATTCAGTTTGTGGTGCAGGGGCTGAGGCTGACTCCCCAGCAGCTGATTTTGCTGCCGGCGGCGCTGCTGGGGTTAGGTACCCTCGTAGGGCTGATGGGCAGTCTACTGGCCGTACGCAAATTCTCGCTGCGATAGCCCAGAGCCAGCGCCGCCTTAGTTGAGCTGCGCCAAAATAGCGCTTTAGGCACAGCGATCGCGATTGAAAACGCAATTAAAAACGCAGCCGAAACAGCCTTCCCTGTGGTCGAGTTGCTGGTTCACTACTGCTACAGAGACCCGACCCACACTATAGTTTTTAAAAAGTGTTAGAGTCTGCGCAAATTGGCCATAATAGCTACGGAGCAATGGGCGGTCTGCTTACCGTCAGCGAGGCATCAGAATGAGTACAGTGCTAATTGTCGATGACAGCTCAACCCTGCGAGAAATGATTGCCGGGCTGTTGCTCAAAGCTGGCCTAACGGTAGTAGAAGCCAAAGACGGCGTCGAAGCCCAGGAAATGATCCAGGCTACCCCGCCCGACCTGGTGGTACTCGACATTGTCATGCCCAACATGAACGGCTACGAGCTCTGCCGCTGGATCAAAAACAGTGCCGCCACTCAGAATATTCCCGTCATTATTTGCTCCAGCAAGGCCGAAGAGTTTGACCGCTACTGGGGCATGAAGCAGGGGGCCGATGCCTACATTACCAAGCCCTTCCGCCCCGCCGACATGATCAGCACCGTCAAGCAGCTGCTGCGCTAACCGGACTGACCGCAGCCCCTAGTCAGTTTCCGCCGTTATTTCGGTTTCCAACGTTTCTTTCAGCGCCTCCAGTACGGTCAGGGGGTCGGCTGACTGCTGCATAATCGCGGCCTCGGGGTCGTAGCGCTGCTCCATATTCGGCAGGTCTTCGCGCAGTTCTTCTAGCAGCGCAATAATTTTGGCAATTTTTTTCTCAGACAGCAGGCTGAGCTGTAGCATCAGCTGGGTGCGCTGTTCAGCAAAGCTCTCCTGCCGGTTTTGGCGAATCAGCACCCCGGTCGAAATCAGCAGCGCAGCGGCGTCTAGCCCCTGCTCGGCCCAGGTGAACGTGGGCAGAGCGATCGGCAGCAGGCCGGTGTGGTTGAGCCAGTCGCCAGCCAGCCAGAGCCCCAGGCCCCCCAGCAGCAGATACAAAAACGTGGGCCGACTAAACCACGATGCCACTACCTCTAGCACCCGCTCCGCCGCCGCGACATCCTCAGACTCCTGGCGGTGAATGGCAATAATGGCGTCGATATTTTCGGCGATCGGGTCAGGCAAGGGCGCGGTTAAAATGCGCCGCTGGGCAGATCGGCGAAACCACCCCTTGGGATGCTGGGCGGACGGTTTTGATGCGTCGGATGGGGTAGGGTTTGCCATGGCTTGTATTTTATCAGGGGGGTAGGGGGCAAGGGGCAGGGCTGAGGGGATGAGGGGAGAAAAAACTGGGGGGATTTTAATGATGTCATTGGCGCGGCCTTGGAGTACTATTCCGTAGGTTGGGGCGTTGGCGAGAGCCGTTCAAGTGAGAATGGCGCGGCTGTCTAGCCCTGCTAACCGTTTCTGGGAGATGTGACTTTGGCTCGCCCGATTGTGCTAGCGGTGTTTAACGGCAAGGGCGGCGTGGGCAAAACCACCACCGCTGTTAACCTGGCGGCGGTGTTTGCTGAAACCCACTCGGTGCTGCTGGTCGATGCTGATCCCCAGGGGTCGGCTCTGTGGTGGACGGGGCGCAGCCCGACCGATTTGGGCTTTGAGGTCAAGGCTCAAACGAACCCGGCCCGACTGGCCCGACTCGGCCAGGAGCATGACCACAGTTTGATTATTGTTGACACGCCGCCAGCCTTGGGTTCGGCAATTTTGGCTGCGGTGATTCCATCGGCTAACTATTTGCTGCTGCCAACGCCTCCCGCACCGATGGATTTAGCCGTTTTGATTACTACAGTGAATGAAGCGGTAGCGCCCAGCGGGGTATCGCATCGAGTATTGTTGACGAAGGTGGATTCCCGCAGCGTCGGCGAAGCCATTGAAGCTCAGAACACCCTGCTGGAGCTGAAAATTCCGGCCTGTAACGCGTTTATTCGCGCCTATAAAGCTCACGAGCGGGCGGCCCTAGAAGGTCTGCCCATTCTCAAGTGGCGCGGTAAAAACAACCAGGAGGCGCGTTCTGACTACTGCCGAGTTGCCGAAGAACTACAGCGAGACTGGAACCAGCCATGACTAAAAAACGCCTCTCCGACCTCCTCAAAGAAGAAGTGAATAAGGCTGATGTCTCAGATGCCGCCGTTCCGGAGGCTGAGGCCGCTGCCAAGCCCAGCCGCCGCGCCTCTTCGGCCCGGCGTACGGCCACCAGTCGCCGCACTAAGGCGACGGCCAAACCAGAGGCTAAGTCGAAGTCCGCATCAAAATCTGAGCCAAAATCTGAGCCAAAGCCCGAGCCGATCGCTGAAGCTGAGGTAGCCCCAGACCAGCCCGCAGCGGCGATCGCACCTCAGCCCTCGGCCCCAGACAATATGACCGATCGCCTGAGCGCTCTAGAGAAAGACCTCGCGGCCAGCCAAAAAGATCTGGCGGCGGCCCAAAAAGACAAAGCCCAGCTGGAAAAAACCGTTGCCGGGCTGCAAAAAGACCTGGAAACCCAGCAGGGCAGACTGTTTGAGCTTAAAGACAGCCTCGATCAGGCCGAAACGACCGCGAAGGCAAAGGCCGACGCTCTGGCCAAAACCCAGGCTGAGCTAGACGAAGCGAAAAAAACGATTTTGAAGCTGACCGAAGCGGCAGCCCCAGCACCCCACCGCATTTCTGGGGTCGATGTTTTGCCCCGTCGCCCGGTGGAGCCTAAGGCCAACAAACCTGCCTACCACCGGGGCGTGCCTGACTATGCCATTCAGAAGGGTCAACCCAACCCCATGTTGACCGATGCCGACATTGGCTGGGTTGATTAAACCAGCGGCTAGGGTG
The DNA here is from genome assembly GCF_050565655.1 of Nodosilinea sp. AN01ver1. Classification (NCBI taxonomy): domain Bacteria; kingdom Bacillati; phylum Cyanobacteriota; class Cyanophyceae; order Nodosilineales; family Nodosilineaceae; genus Nodosilinea; species Nodosilinea sp. AN01ver1. Next base: position 152,703 of record NZ_JBNXVS010000005.1, read on the forward strand.
TGTAGTCGAACAGAGCGTCGAGGTATATGCGGTTGACGTCGCGATGGCCCTTAGCAGCCGATCGCGGCCCGCTGACATTTTGCATTAAAAACAGCGACAGGGCCGCGCAGAAGACTCGGTGCTGGCTCCAGGCGGGGTTGCTGTCTAGATAAACCTGTAGCGCTTCGTAAAGTTCTTCGGGCACTTCGGCCATGAGGCAAACTTTGGGGGTGGTCACGTCGAGAGTCATAGGGCGCTGCCTTGTTTTGAGGGGATGCGGACCGGGGAGCCTGGAGGCTGAAACGGGGTAGTATAAATGCACCTGTGAAGCGGGCTAAGGTCGCCGGAGCAAGCGTTGTGAACGGCTTGAGTCGCCACGGCCCGCAGAAAACCGGCGGGGGAGCCAGCTGCTCCTGCCCACCACGGCGCGATGCTTGTGCAGAGTAAATTTGTAGAAACGTTAGAACCGAAACTTGAGGGCCAAAACCCTGGGGCCGACCATTGCCAGCGGCCCAGCCAGCCCCCTAAAATCTATGCCAACAACTGACCTGAGGTTAGGTCTTAGAAGCCGTAGAGCAGGGGTCTTGGCTGTGCCAGTCGCATCATTCTGCCGAACTCTCCGGATGCTGTCAATCTTGCTTTAGGGGCGCGTTTAGGCTAGTCGCTGAGGGTGCCCACGACGGCATGGGAGTTTTGGCGGTTCCGTTAGGGCGCGGGGCGCGATCGCCTGACATCGTGCGATCGCCTGGGGCCGTAGTATCGTTTTCCACAGAGCGCGGCCCAGCCCCAGTGCACCGTCAAAGCCTGGGGAAAGCCTGGGGAAAACCTAGGCAGACCTGGGGAAAACCTGGGGGAAACAGAGCGAGAAAATTTTGTTTTGTAACGTTTTTGTCAATATAATATTGACACATAGTCAAAGCACTGCTCTAGCCCATCGTGACGGGGCTGCGCTGGCGAGACCGGGTTAATCTTTGGTAGTCATGGTTTCACCCTTGGCTCCGTCTAGGGCCAGGGGCGAAGGCGGCAGAGGGGGCCAGCGCACGTCCCACAGGGCCCAGGTGGCGGCTACCAGCAGCAGGGCGATCGCCAGGGTTCGCCACGGAAACATGGGGCGATCGCCCGACCAAACCAGCTGGGGGCTGCCCTCACCGGCCATAAACCGATGCAGCTGCTCGCTCAGGGCGGTGGCAGACAGGGGCGTGCGCACCTCAGGCAGGGTAAGCTGCCGCCCCGTCCCCAGCAGCGTCAGGCGGTGGCAAAAGCGCACCCCGCCGCGCGGCGTGTTGTCGCATAGCTCTGAGGCCATGGCAAAATCTTGCAGGGCGAACCCCTGGTCACGGGGCAGCCAGGCCCAGGGCTGAGACCGAATCGCCTGACAGTAAACCTGTCCAGGGGCGGCGCGATCGCACAGAACACTGCTAGGACCGGGCAAACTCCGGCCCCACAGCCCCAGCAGGGCCGTACAGAGCAGCAGCACTACCGGCACTCGCCGCAGCCTGAGAGTCCAGGGATTGACGGTTTTGGTTGTCATAGCGGCTAACCTGCCCAGACCAATGGTTCATCCTATCCTGCCATGGATGCCTGGCTACAGGGATGCCCGGCCACCCCTTGCGCCCCCGGCCAGATTAAGGCATGCTCAGCCTAGCGTCTGGCCGCTGGGCCAGTTCACCAGGGCTGAACGCAATCGCTTTGCTAATTTTGGATCGCTATGGGCAAACACATCGTTATTACTGGGGTGAGCCAGGGGCTGGGCCGGGCGATGGTCGACGGCTTTGTGGCCGAGGGCCATCGGGTCTCAGGCTGCGCCCGCCGCGCCGAGGCGGTGGCTGAGCTAGCGGCCCAGTACCCCAGTCCTCACCAGTTCAGCGCTGTCGATGTTCGCGACGACGCGGCGGTGGCGGCCTGGGCTAAGGCCGCTATTGCCGCCAACGGCCTGCCCGACCTGGTGCTCAACAATGCCGGACTGGTCAACCACCCCGCCCCCCTGTGGGCCGTGCCCGCCGCCGAGTGCGACGCCGTTATTGCCGTCAACCTCAGCGGCACCTGCAATGTGATTCGTCACTTTGCCCCGCCTATGGTCGAGCAGCGATCGGGAATTTTTGTCAACTTTAGCTCGGGCTGGGGGCGATCGACCTCGCCAGGGGTGGCCCCCTACTGCGCGACTAAGTGGGGCGTTGAAGGGCTGACCCAGGCCCTATCGCAGGACCTGCCGCCGGGGATGGCGGCGGTGGCCCTCAACCCTGGCATCATTCACACCGCTATGCTGGAAACCTGCTACGGCGACGATGCCGCTGCCTATACCCCGATCGCAGCCTGGGTCAAGGCGGCAGTGCCGTATATCTTAAGCATTCAGCCGAGGGATAATGGGCGGGCGCTGACGGTGCCGGGGTAGGGGAGCGGGTGCGTGGACGGGTAGGTGAGTAGTGGTCCGCTCCCTGAGCGGAGTCGAAGGGAGCGGGTCGGCGGGTCGTTAGGACTCCGTTTGCAGGGCGGTGTGCACGACTTTAACCAGTTCTTCGATGGTGTAGGGCTTGGCCAAAAAGCCTTGAATTTTAAGGGAGGCCACGGAGGTCAGTTTGGCGTTGTGATAGGGCAGCCCGCTGACGGCGATCGCCTGCACCTGAGGATTGATCTTTTGCAGCACTCGAAACGTGGTCGCCCCGTCTAAGGACGGCATCATCATGTCCAGAATGACCAGCTGAATGTCGTTTTGGTGCTGGGCGTAGAGGGCGATCGCATCGAGGCCATCGCAGGCGGTTAAAACACGGTAGTTGTAGGCTTCTAGAGACGCTTTGGTGACCTCGCAAACGGGGGCTTCATCATCCACGACCAAAATCAGCTCTTGATTGCCAACCAGGGCTTCTGAAGGGCCGATGTCGGAGCGATGGGTGGCCACCACGGCGGGCAGAAAAATTTTGAATTGGGTTCCCCTTTCTGACACGCCAGATGCTGCTGCGCTAGATTCTGGCGAACTCATCACGGTGATAAACCCGCGATGGCTTTTAATAATACCTAAAGCAGTTGATAGCCCCAGCCCGGTGCCGCTGCCAATGTCTTTGCTGGTAAAAAAAGGCTCAAAAATGCGATCGAGCAGTTCGGGCGCAATGCCGCAGCCGGTATCGGCTACGGTAATGGCAATATATTTGCCCACCCTGGCATCTAGATTGGTGCGCACGTAGTTTTCGTCTAGGGTCAAATTTTCCGCTGTGATTTCGAGCTTTCCACCCTGGGGCATGGCATCGCGGGCGTTGACGCACAAATTCATTAGCACCTGGTGAATTTGGGTTGGGTTGCCCGAAATAGTCCACAGTTCGCCAGGAACATCTACCTCTAACTCGATCGACTTGGGAAAAGTTTCTCGAATAATTTGCTGAATTTCTCGAATTAAATGCCCGACCTGAAGAACGGTGTCGTTGCCCTCCGCGCCACGGGCAAAGGACAGCACCTGTTTGATAATTTCAGCTCCCCGCCTGGCGTTTGTCTCTAGCACCTGCAGCATGTGCAAACTGCGTTCATCTAAATTGCTGGGCTTCATCTGCAAAAGCTGAGCGGTGGTGAGCACCGGAGTCAAAATATTGTTCAGATCGTGGGCAATGCCGCTAGCCAAGGTGCCAATACTCTCCATCCGCTGGGCGCGAAAAAATTGGGCTTCGAGCTGTTTTTTGGCCGTGATATCGGTGCTGACAATCAGAATAAACTGGGGCTGGTCGTCGTCGTCACGCACTAGAGACCAGCGGCTTTCGACCATAATTTTTTGGCCGGTTTTAGTCACCTGATTGAGTTCGCCCTGCCACTCGTTTTCCAGCATGAGCTGCTGCTGAGCTGGCTGAACACGATCTAAATCGTCTAGGGTGTACAGCAAATCGGTCGTTTTTTGGCCTAAAGCTTCTGCACTCGTCCATCCGTACAGCCGCTCTGCGCCCTTGTTCCAAAACAAAATTTGATTTTGCACATCGCGAACGAGAATAGCGTCTGTAGCGATGTCGAGCAGCGCTGCCTGTTCCCGAATTTTTTGCTCAGCCCGCTTGCGTTCGATCGCATAGCGAATCGAACGCACCAGCAGCTCGCCGGTAATTTGGCCTTTGACCAGGTAGTCTTGAGCTCCGGCCTGAACCGCGTTGAGCGCCAGCGTTTCGTCGTTTAACCCGGTAGTCACCACAATGGGCACGTTGCGCTCCTGCTGATGCAGCTGCTCAAAGGTGGCAAACCCCTGACTGTCGGGCAAAAACAGGTCCAACAACACGATGTCGAAGGGGGTTTCTTTGAGCTGCTGTATCCCCTGGCTCAGGCTGTCGGCGTGGTGAAGCTGAATGTGAACCGAGATAGTCTCTCGCAGCAGTTCCTGTAGCAGACGCCTGTCGCCGGGATTATCTTCAATTAGCAGCACGCGGATGGGAGCTTGGGAATCCATGGCTTACTCCGAGGGTAACTCGACCATAGATAGCCAAAAATCTTCAATCGATTTGATGCTTCTGGTAAAGTGCTCTAGGTCAATTGGTTTGGTGATATAGCAGTTGGCGTGGAGGCTGTAGGCGCTCATGATATCTTCTTCGGCACGGGAGCTGGTAAACACAATCACCGGAATGTGCTTGAGCGTCTCATTGGTTTTAATCGTTTTGAGCACGTCCAATCCGCTGCGGCGCGGCAGATTGAGGTCTAGCAAGACCAGCTGTGGGTTGGGTGCCTGACTGTAGGGGGCAGAATGGGTCAAAAAGGCGATCGCCTTTTCGCCGTCGTCTACCACATTTAGGTGATTGGAAATTTGACCTTCTTTTAGCACTTCCTGGGTGAGCCGAATGTCGCCAGGATTGTCTTCGACCAGCAAAATTTCGATTGGATTCAGGGACTCAAGAACGGAATTAACCATCACCATCAGCTCATGCCCCCCGCTGGAATTGTGAAGTAGAAGGTTGATCCCTGATTTGGTTTAGACTGCACCCAGATCTTACCACCGTGGCGCTCAACAATTTTTTTGCAAACGGCCAGCCCTATTCCTGTCCCTGGGTAGATGGTTCGGTTGTTTAACCGTTGAAAAATCACGAAGATTTGGTCAGCATATTGGGGGGCAATGCCGATGCCATTATCTTGGACAGAAAACAGCCATGCATCCTCCTTTTGACTGGCTTCGATGGCAACGCGGGCCGGTGCTGCGCGGCGAAACTTGATGCCGTTGCTGATCAGGTTTTGAAAGAGCTGGGTGAGCTGGGTGGGGTCGGCCTCCACCGGGGGCAGCTCGCCATAGGTAACGGTGGCCTCGCTTTCGTCGATCGCGACTTTGAGATTGGCGATCGCCCGCTCGACCGCCTGGGTGCTGCTAGTCAGCTCAAAGGCCCTCCCCTGGGTGCCCACGCGGGAGTAGGTGAGCAGGTCGTTGATTAGCGTTCGCATGCGCAGGGCACCGTCGACGGCAAACTGAATAAAATCGTCGGCGTCGGCATCGAGCTGACCCTTGTAGCGGCGCTCTATGAGCTGCAGGTAGCTGGTGACCATGCGCAGCGGCTCCTGGAGGTCGTGGGAGGCGACGTAGGCAAATTTTTGCAGTTCGTCGTTGGAGCGAGCCAGCTCCTGGCGCTGGAGCACCTCTTGTTCGAGCAGCTGGGCCTGGGTGAGCGCGATCGCCACTTGGTTGGCGAGCTGCTGGAGCAGATCCCGCTCAAAGGTGGTCCACTGGCGCGGGGCTGAGCACTGGTGGGCAATCAGCAATCCCCACAGGTCGCCCTGGGTGATAATTGGCACCACCAGCTTGGCCTGTACCCAAAACTGCCGCAGAAAATCGACCAGGCAGTCGGCTACCTGCTCATCCTGGTTGACGTCGGCCAGCAGGCGAATGCGGCCCTGGCGGTACTGCTCCCTAGACTCGGGCGGGAACACCTCCTGGGGGAAGACGACCCCCATCACCTCTGGCAGCCCAGGCTGCACCGCTTCGGCCACGCCGCTGCCGGTACCGTCGGGCCAGAGGCGGTAGATCAGCACCCGATCGGCCTGGAGAATGGCTTTGACCTCGGTGACTGAGGTTTGCAAAATGTCGCTGATCTGCAAAGACTGGCGAATTTTGAGGGAGACGCCCGCCAGCAGCTGCGATCGCTGATTTTGCTGCCGCAGGGCGGCTTCGGCCTGGGTGCGCTCCTGCACTTCGCGCTCCAGGCGGGCGTTTTGGTCTTGCAGCTGCTGGGTCAGCGCCTGCAGACGCAGGTGGGTCTTGACTCGGGCCAGCACTTCCTCGTACTGCAGCGGTTTGGTAATAAAATCGACCGCCCCCAGGGCAAACCCCTTGACCTTATCGGACGTATCGGTGAGGGCGGTCAGAAAAATCACCGGAATCGCGGCGGTCAACGGGCTGGCCTTAAGGCGACGACAGGTTTCAAACCCGTCCATCCCCGGCATCAAAATGTCGAGCAGAATCAGATCGGGCGCGGCATAGTGCGCCTTTTCAAGGGCGCTTTCCCCATCCTCGGCAAACAGCACCTTGAACCCGGCGTTGCTCAAAAAGTCGAACAGCACCTCCAGGTTGGTGGGGGTGTCGTCGACGACCAGAATTGTCGCGGTGCTAGCGGTATCCTCGCTCATGTCGGTGACTGATAGCGTTTGATCAATGCGATCGCCTGTCTTCCCTTATAGCCTACGGCCAGCTGCCTCAGCTGAGCGGCAAAGGGAGTCCACTGCGGGTTGAGCGCCTCCAGCTGCTGGGTGTAGGCGACCACGCCCTTGAGGTCGCCCCGCTGGGCCAGATCGAGCAGGGCAGTGAGGTCTGAGGCAGGCGGAATGGCCGCGATCGGCAGGGCGGCAGCAGCAGAGGCGGGCTCGGGGATAGGCGGGGTATCCAAGCCAGCGGGGGCGTAGAGCCAATCTAGCTTCAGGTGGGTCTGAAGCATCTGGAGCAGAGCCGTCTCCTGCACGGGCTTGGGCAAAAATGCGTCGCACTGGGCGAGCTGGCTCAGGCGCTGGTCTAGCGATCGCACGCTGGCCGACACCGCAATAACCACCATCGCCTGTAGCTCGGGGCTCTGCCGCAGGCGGCGGGTCATCTCAAAGCCATCCATTCGCGGCATGACCAGATCGACCAGCACCGCGTCGGGCTGGTGTTGCCGGGCCTGCTCTAGCCCGGCCTGGCCGTCGGCCGCTTCCAGAACTTTAAAGCCCAGGGGCATCAAGATATTAATTAGCACGGCCCGGTTGTAGTCTTTGTCGTCCACGACCAGAATGGTGCGCGGGTCGCCCCGGTAGCCTGCGATCGCTCGCGGCACCTCCGCCCCCAGCCGATCACTCGGCTGAGACACCCGCAGGGAGAGGTCAAACCAGAACCGGCTGCCCTGGCCCACCCGGCTGACAACGTGAATGTCGCTGCCCATCAGCTGAACGAGCTGGCGGCTGATAGATAACCCCAGCCCGGTGCCCTCGCTGCGGCGTTGAGGCTCAAGGGCGCAGTGAAACGGGTCAAAGATCTGCTCCAGCTGCTCAGGGGCGATGCCAATACCCGTGTCTTCAATTTGAAAGCGCAGCCGTTGAACATCAGGGGAGCCTGCGATCGCGCGATCGCCCGGCTGGTTTTGCCCCTTCAAGTCGCCAGCATCGCCCTCGGTCGGCCAGCGGTGGGCCGCCCCCACCGTCAGCGTCACGCCGCCCGCCTCGGTAAACTTGATCGCGTTGCCCAGCAGGTTGAGCAGCACCTGCTGCAGCCGCTTTTCATCGGCCTCGACGTACTGGGGCAGAACCGAGAGCACCTCGTAGTTGAGCAGAATGTGCTTTTGGCTGGCCCGAATGCGGCAGATCTCCAGCACGCTGCCAAGAAAATGGGGCAGGTGAAATCGGTTGGGGTGCAGCTCCATTTTGCGCGCTTCGATTTTAGAGAGATCGAGCACGTCGTTGATCAGCGTCAGCAGGTACTCGCCGCACTGGTGAATCACATTCAGCCCGGTCTGCTGCTGCTCGGTGAGGCTCTGCTGTCGCTTGAGCAGCTGGCTGTAGCCCAAAATGCCGTTCAGCGGCGTGCGCAGCTCGTGGCTCATGTTGGCCAAAAACTCGCTCTTGGCCCGGCTGGCTACCGTGGCCGCCGCTTCGGCCCGCTGCCGCTCCTGAATTTCCTGCTGGAGGTGAATGTTGTTTTGCTGCAGCTCCAGGGTGCGGGCGGCGACGTTGGCCTCCAGGGTGCGGTTGGCCTCTTCTAAATCGGCATAGAGGCGGGCGTTTTCGATCGAAATCGCGGCCTGGCCCGCCAGCAGCTGCAAAATTTCCAGCCGGTCTGGCGTAAAGGCTCCGGTGGTGAGGTTGTTCTCCAGATAGAGCATGCCGGTCAGCTTGCCCTGGTGCAAAATGGGGGCACACAGCACCGACTTAGGCTGCCGCGCCCGCACGTAGGGGTCGCTGGCAAACAGGTCTTCTTCGTGGGCGTCGTTGAGCACCAGGGCGGCTCGGGTGCGGGCCACGTAGTTGACCACCGACAGGGGCAGGGCCGGGGTCGTGGAATCGGCGCTGTCATCGGGATCGCTCTGGTGAACGGCGATCGCCCCCTCGCCCACCTGGCCCGAGGCTTTAATCACCAGCTGCCCGGCTGTCTCTAGCAGCAGCAGACCAGTTTCGGCCCCGGCGTTTTCAAGCACGATCTGCATCAGCGTGGTGAGCAGGTCGCTCAGCACAATTTCTTTGGAAAGTGCCTGCGACGCCTTCATCACGGTGGCGAGATCAAAGCCCTGCAAGCCGCTGGTCGTGCTGGTGTTGGTAATCCGCGCGGGCTCTGGTGCGATCGCCTCCCGTTCCGCAGTCTGGCTCAGTAGCTGCGGATAGCGGCCCATCAGCTGGTTGGCTTTGGCGATCGCCCCCCAGCGCAGGTAGCCGTAGTAGGCCTCGGTGAGATACACCTGCGCCACCCGATCGCGCCCCTGCCCCAGATAAAACTCGGCGGCGCGCTCGTTGGCCAGGGCAGCCTCGTGGCTGTAGCCCTGCTCGCGGGCGGCGGCAATAGCGCGATCGTAGTGCTCCATCGCCTGCCAGGGCTGGCTCAGCCGCCGCGCTTTCTCGGCCTCCACCAGCAGATATTTATGCTGAAAGTTCATCGGGGCGTGGTCGGCCCACCGCCGCAGCTGGGTCTGGTTGTGCTCGACTTTGCTGAGCGCCGCTTCTAGCCGATCGGGCGGCTGAGCCAGCTGGGCCAGGGAATCGTAGAAATAGAAGACGGGCACCACCAAAAACGCCTTCACCCCGTCTAAATACTGCTCGGCCTCGGCGGCATCGGCCAGGGCCTGCTCGTACTGGCCAAACAGGTAGCTGAGGATCAGCTTGTTGAGGTAGAGGTAGTGCAGCCCGGTGCGATCGTTGCCGGCCTGGAGCAGGGGCAGGGCCTCGGTTTCCCGGTAGGCCTCGCCCTGGAGGCGGTAGGGGTATTCGCTGGCATTTTCAGGTGAGCCGATCAGGTTCAGCACCGCCTGCTGCACAATCTGATTCCAGCCCAGGGTGTTGTCCTGCTTGAGCTGGGCCAGGGTCTCGCTGATGGCGGCCATCTCAGAGGCCAGCTGGGTCAGGTCTTGCCCCATCAGGTAGGCGTGGTGGCAGTGCTGAATTGCTGCGTAGCCGCCGTATTCAAACTGACCGTTTTCGAGGCCGCTCTGGTAGCCATCCCACAGCCGGGGCAGCGTTTCGCGCACGTGCACCTTGCCGTGCAGCGTACAGGCTCCGCCCACGAAGCACACGCTGGCCTTCAGTTCTACCGCGTTAAACCGCTCCACCACCTGAAGCGCCAGGTTGCCAAACTGGTAGGCCGCCTCGCTATCCTGCAAAATGCCGTTGAGAATGACGCCGTAGCACACGTAGCCGTAGGCGGCAAAGGGCGAGCTGCCGTAGGCGACCGTGAGGTTGACCTGCTTGCCGATCACCAGCGGAAACAGGTGCGGGGCCGCCTGGTAGCAGGGCGACCCCAGGCTGGTAAGCATGCGCACGGCGGCCAGCTTCTCAGAGTCGGTCATCGGCGGCAGATTCAGCAGGTCGGCGGGGCTCTGACCCGCCAGGGCCGCGGCGGTTTGGGCCAGGGCCTGCTGAATGTCGGCTCCACTGGGCGACTCGGGGATCGTCACCCCCAGCCGCGCCAGGGCCTCTAGCCCAATCTTGACCGCTTCGAGCTGTTTCACCTGGGCCATACAGGCCTGAATTTTGACCTCGTAGACCTTCATGGTGTGAATGGGCGATCGCACCCGCTCCAGGGCCAGCGCCGTCCAGGCCTCCATTTGCTCAAAGTCGCCGTTCAGGTAGGCCGCCTCGGCGGCGGCTTCGTGCAGGGCTAGGGTGAGGTTGTACTGCTGCTGCCAGCTGGCGGCGGGCAGCAGATCTAGGCCTGCGCGCAGGTAGCGCAGGGCCGAGTCGTAGGCGGCGGCGGCTTTAGCTTTTTGGCCCGCCACGCGGTTGAGTTCGGCCAGCTGGTAGATCTCGGCTTCTGTAGTGAGCAAATCGGCCCCGTAGTTGAGCTGGTTGACAATGGCAAAAACATTGTCTTGGCGCTCCTCGGGCGAGGTATTTTGCAGCAGCAGCTGGCCAATTTTGAGGTGGGTTTGCTGCCGCTGCGACTCAGGAATCAGCGAGTAGGCCGCCTGCTGCACCCGGTCGTGCAAAAATCGGTAGGCGATCGGCAGCTCTGGGCCAGCGGGCAACAGCGCCTCTAAGGGTTCAATCGCCCGAGCCTCGGCATCGAGCGCCAGCGGAATTTTGTAGCGCTGGTTGAGGGGCACCACAAAGTCGGCCTGCAGGGCCTCCCAGAGATCGGCAGCGGTTTCGGCTTGGGAGGCCTCGCTGACAATGGCCAGCACGTCGAGGGCAAACTTGTCGCCAATGCAGGCCGCCAGCTTTAAGACCCGCTGGGTCTGGGCCGACAGCTTTTGAATCTGGCTCACCATCAGGTCAACCACGTTTTCGGTGATGGCGATGCCCTGCAAAACCGCCATATCCCACCGCCACTGGCCCTGGTCAAAATCGAACCAGAGCCGCTGATCCTGGTGCAGCGACTTCAGCAGCTGGGTGAGAAAGAACGGGTTGCCCTGGGTTTTGCGAAAGACCAGCTCGGCCAGGGGCTGGGCCTGGCTGGTGTGCAGCGTGTCGGCCACCAGCTGGTTGACCTGGGGCAGATCAAGCGGTTGCAGCACCAGCTTGCGGGCGATCGCCCCGGCCGCCTGAATTTGCTCCAGGCTGTGCATCAGCGGGTGGGTGAGGCTGACCTCGTTGTCGCGGTAAGCGCCCAGCAGCAGCAGGTAGGCGCTTTCGGGGTTAGTCACCAGCCGCTCAATCAGCTTCAGCGACGGCAAATCGGCCCACTGCAGGTCATCGAGAAAAATAACCAGGGGGTGCTCAGGCTGGCTAAACACCCGAATAAACTGCTGAAAGACGCGGTTGAAGCGGTTTTGCGACTCCGATGGCCCCAGCTCAGCAACGTCGGGCTGCGGGCCAATAATCCGCTCCAGCTCGGGGACCACATCGACAATGATTTTGCCGTTTGGGCCTAGCGCCTGCAGCAGTTTCGCCTTCCAGCTCGCAATCCGGTCATTGCTTTCGGTCAGCAGCTGCCGCATCAAGTCTTGAAAAGCCTGGGCCAGCGAGGCGTAGGGCACGTTGCGCTTGAACTGGTCAAACTTGCCGCTAATAAAGTACCCCCGCTGCCGCGAAATGGGCTTGTGAACCTCATTCACCAGCGAGGTTTTGCCAATGCCAGAGTAGCCGCTGACCAGCATGAGTTCGGTAGCCCCAGCGCTCACCTGCTCAAAGGCCGTCAGCAGCGTGGCGACTTCGATTTCTCGCCCGTAGAGCGTCTGCGGAATTAGAAACTGGCTAAAGCAGTCGAGCTGACCGACGGGAAAGCCAGTGATAGTTCCGGTTTCCTCAAGCTGGGTTTGGCAAATGCTCAGGTCGGCTCTGAGGCCAGACGCGCTCTGGTAGCGATCTTCAGCGGTTTTGGCCAATAGTTTCATCACCACATCGGCTAGGGGCAGCGGCAGGTCGGCCTTGACTTGATCGGGAGCCACGGGCGTTTTGGCCATATGGCTGTGCACCAGCTCCAGCGGGTCAGTGGATTGAAAGGGCAGCTGCCCGGTCAGCATTTCGTAAAAGGTGACGCCCAGGGAGTAGAAGTCGCTGCGGTAGTCGATCGCGCGATTCATGCGGCCGGTTTGCTCGGGCGACAGATAGGCCAGCGTGCCTTCGAGCAGGGTGGGGTTACTGGCCGCTGAGCTTTCTTGGGACAGGCGAGAGGCAATGCTGAAATCGATGATTTTGACCCGCCTGCTCTGAGGCCGAATCACAATATTTTGAGGATTGATATCTTTATGAACAATTCGGTTTTGGTGCAGGCTAATCAGAGCATCGACCAGCTGAAGCGCAATCTCCAGAAACTCAGCGATCGCCAGAGGTTGTTGGCCTAAATAGTCTTTGAGGGCGATACCGCCAAAGTCTTCTAAAACCAGCGCCAGTCCATTTTGATGGGCCTCAAGCCCGATCGGCTTGATAATACCGGGATGATCTAAGCTGGCTAAAATCTTAAACTCGTGCCTGAGCCGAGTAATGTCTTCGAGCGATGGGTAGTCGGCTCTGAGCTGCTTCACGATAACGGGCTGCTGATTTAGCAGCACGCCAGCGTAAACCCTGGTGTGTGCCCCCTCATGAATGAGCCGCTGAAGGGTGTAGCTAGTCGCTGCTTTTTTCAAAACAATTAAAGTATCTATCCATGGGTAGAAAATGCGATCGCCCGCTCAAAAGCCCCAAGAAGAGTTACCACAAACCCAGCTCAAGAACCTTAACACAACCTTTAGAATAAAGCGCTCAACGGGTCTAATTTGAGCGTTTTAGCGTGACTTTCTGCCCTGATTTTATCATTGGGTTCTTGTCGTTGGGCTGGCGAATAATTCCGGTGCAGGTATTTACGTATTGTTGCGATTTCTAACTTCAATCGGCAGCTTATGGCACAGCATAATGACTCGCTCGGCGATCGGTAGGCCTGCTTCGGCCTCCTGACAGCGAATCTGCTGAAAGCCTGCCGACAGCTCGGCCTCATCGAGGGGCTGAAACCCCAGTCTGGCGTAAAAAGGTGCGTTCCAGGGAATGGAGCGGAAGGTCGATAGCGACAGTGCCGAATAGCCCTGCTGGTTTGCCCATTCGCTGACCGCGCCGATCAGCGCAGAGCCAATACCTCTGCGTCCGTGGGCGGGGTCAACATCAATTTGCTGTAGGTACAGGGTGTGCTCAACGGGTTTAGTGACCACATAGCCGACAACGGCAGACGGACTGGCGATCGCCACCCATACCTGTCCGGCCCGAAACCGCTCTAGCACCACCGCGTAGGGCAGGGGCGCGGCCTCGACCAGAAACGCGTAGGGGGTGCCCGTAAACAAACTGGCGGCAGCCTGCTCGATCGCCGCCAGCTGGGGCAACTCTTCGAGCCGAGCCGAGCGTATCTCATAGTCTGGGGCCAGCATTTTCATAGCGGAGTCGCGGCAAGATAGCGTTTATTCGATGTAGCACTGACCCGAAAATCGGGCAAACCCCGGCATAACTCTATCGAGTAACAGAGACCTTTGGCTCACAACACTGCCATTGGTAGGAGGAAGGCAGGCATTTAGCTTTGTACCTTGTGAGCAACCGCCCTGGCCGATCGCAGCGGTGGAGCCATCTGCCCGCCAGCCAAAACTAGCCGTCCCCCTGTAGCTAACCGAGGATACCGACCATGATCGCAGCCACGCCCAGCAAGCAACAGCCCCTGAGTGCCGAACAGCTTCAAAACCTGCACGCCTACTGGTGCGCGGCGAACTACCTCTCGGTGGGCCAGATCTACCTGCTCGACAACCCGCTGCTGCGCGAACCGCTGAAGCTAGAGCACATTAAGCCCCGACTGCTGGGCCACTGGGGCACCACGCCGGGGCTAAACTTCATCTACGCTCACCTGAACCGGGTGATCAAAGCTCAGGATTTGAACATGATTTACATCGCCGGGCCGGGGCACGGCGGGCCGGGCATGGTGGCCAACACCTACTTAGAAGGCACCTATAGCGAGCTTTACCCCAACATTGCTCAAGACGCCGAGGGGATGAAACAACTGTTCAAGCAGTTTTCGTTTCCGGGCGGCATTCCCAGCCACGCCGCCCCCGAAACACCTGGCTCAATTCACGAGGGGGGCGAACTGGGCTATGCCCTGGTGCACGCCTACGGGGCCGCCTTCGACAACCCCGACCTGATTGTGGCCTGCGTGGTGGGCGATGGCGAGGCCGAAACCGGACCTCTGGCCACCAGCTGGCACTCGAATAAGTTTCTCAACCCGGCCCGCGATGGGGTGGTGCTGCCGATTTTGCATCTGAATGGCTACAAGATTGCCAACCCCACGGTGCTGGCCCGGCTGCCCCACGAGCAGCTCGAAAGCCTGTTTATTGGCTACGGCTACCAGCCCTACTTTGTGGAGGGGTCTGATCCAGAGGCGATGCATCAGCTGATGGCGAGCACGATGGATAGAGCGATCGCCGACATCAAGCAAATTCAGCGCGAGGCCCAGGTGCACGGGTTTCAGCAGCGGCCCCTGTACCCGATGATCATTCTGCGATCGCCCAAGGGCTGGACTGGGCCAGAGTCGGTAGACGGCAAAAAGACCGAGGACTACTGGCGATCGCACCAGGTGCCCTTCTCAGAAATGGCCAGCAACCCCGACCACATTGGGCTGCTAGAGCGCTGGATGAAGAGCTACCAGCCCGAAGAGCGCTTTGACGACGCCGGGCGGCTGGTGCCCGAGCTGGCGGCGCTGGCCCCCACGGGCGACAGACGCATGGGCGCAAACCCCCACACCAACGGCGGACGGCTGCTGCGCGACCTGCACCTGCCCAACTTTCGCGACTATGCCGTGGAGGTGAGCCACCCCGGCACCGAAATGGCCGAGTCGACCCGCGTGCTGGGCCAGTTTTTGCGCGACGTGATGCAGCGCAACTTAGAGAGCCGCAACTTTCGGGTGATGAGCCCCGACGAGAACAACTCCAACCGGCTGAACGCGCTGCTGGAGGTCACCGATCGCGTCTCCACCGCCGAAATTTTGCCCACCGACGACCACGTTGCCCCCACCGGGCGGGTGATGGAGGTGCTGAGCGAGCACATGTGTCAGGGCTGGCTGGAGGGCTATTTGCTCACGGGTCGCCACGGCTTTTTCTCCTGCTACGAGGCGTTTATTCACATCGTCGATTCGATGTTTAACCAGCACGCCAAGTGGCTAGAAACCTGCATCGACATTCCCTGGCGGCGGCCCATCGCCTCGCTCAACTACCTGCTCACCTCCCACGTGTGGCGGCAAGACCACAACGGCTTTAGCCACCAGGATCCCGGCTTTATCGACGTGGTGACCAACAAAAAGGCCAAGGTGGTGCGGGTGTACCTGCCGCCCGATGCCAACACGCTGCTCTCGGTGGCCGACCACTGCCTGCGCAGCCGTCAGTACGTGAATGTAATTATTGCGGGCAAACAGCCCGAGTTACAGTGGCTCGACATGGAGAGCGCCATCAAGCACTGCACCGCCGGGGTCGGCATTTGGGAGTGGGCCAGCAACGACAAGGGCGGTGAACCCGATGTGGTGATGGCCTGCGCGGGCGATGTGCCCACCCTGGAGACCCTGGCGGCGGTGGACTTTCTGCGATCGCAGTTTGCTGACCTCAAAATTCGGGTGGTGAATGTGGTCGACCTGATGACCCTACAACCCGAGAGCGAGCACCCCCACGGCCTCTCCGACTGGGATTTTGACTCAATTTTCACTGCCGACAAACCCGTTATCTTCGCCTTTCACGGCTATCCCTGGCTGATTCACCGGCTCACCTACCGGCGCACCAACCACGCCAACTTCCACGTGCGCGGCTACAAAGAAGAGGGCACCACCACTACCCCCTTCGACATGGTGGTGCTCAACGAGCTAGACCGCTTTAACCTGGCCCAGGATGTGATTAACCGCGTGCCCAAGCTGAAAAAATTGGGGGCCTACGTCAAACAAACCATTCGCGACAAGCTGATCGAGCACAAGCACTTTGTCACCACCCACGGCAAAGACATGCCCGAAGTCGAAGACTGGGTCTGGCAGTACTACAGCGGTGACGACAGCGGCCTCTCGGGGGCAGGCACCAAGGCCGACGATCGCAATACTCCGGCCCAAAAGGGAGCCGAAGGCGCAGCCCAATCGCGGAGTTGATCTCATCGGTGGTCTGTCAATCCCAAATTTGTAGGTTGGGTGGCGCGACAGCAGAACCCAACAAAGCTGATTGCTATTGGGTTCCACATTGTTTCACCCAACCTACAGGAGCTAGGGATTTAACTGGCGGCTAATTTAGCTGGCGGTAGCGCAGCAGGTAGCTCAACACCTCGCCCTGGTCTGGGGTAATCAAAATCCCGGAGTTGGGGATGGTTACCAGTCGGCTCCACTCGCGCTGTTCGGCGTAGTTCAGCAGGTGCAGGTGGTGAATCGCCCCTCGCACGCCCTCGGGTGAGCCGATCACCAGATGGCGCAATCGCTCGCGCCCCGGCTGGGCGCTGGGAGTGGTAAGGCGCAGGGGATTTGAATCCCCGAGTTCTTGAAGAACTGGGGGATCTTGGCGGGTAAGACACAACATAATCGGGTTCCTTTCCGGTGAAACGACGGGGAAGAAACCCAAAAACTTGGCCGCCCCAGACATGTGCAGTTCAGGGCGGCCAGGTATGATCAACCTTAGCCTCCAAGACTGGGTAAGACAGTCGACGGGGTTAGCTGCTGGTTGGTGTTGCAAGCACCTTCCAGCGGCGTTTGACCAAATTTTTGGGAAGATCAGACTGCACGCACGCAGCCATAGCTCAGTAACGTACCGCATTCAGACTCTCAAATCAAGTCAAAATCGATACCTGCTGAGATGTCTATCAAGTTTTCCCTAATTCTAGGCACCCGCAGCCCAATAGATGCGATCGGAGGCCAGCCAGACAGCATACTGAAGCGATCGCTGAATGTCGTCAGGCTCTAAGTAGGGATAGTCTTCGATAGTTGCTTCTGGTGCTTGACCATTGGCGACCAGGTTCAAAACTAAAGAGGTAGAGGGTAGCGCTCAGCGACTGTAAACATAGGCTAAAAGAACAGAATAGCCTGCCTGCTGAGGCAATATAAGCGCTACCCTTAGGCTGTCTCCCCTGGTCTCTTGGCATGCCTCAGCCCAGCCACCACCGCCTATTTCAGGAAAAGAGCTTAAATCAGGCACTTAAAGGTTTTTTGTTCCCCACTGACATTGGCGATCGCCACCAAAAGCTTTTGCAGTGGGTGCAGGCGCTAGAGAGCGGCACCCTTGACGCGGTAAAAGAAACCTCGCTGCACGGCGACTTTCTGCGAGATGTGTTTCAAGATGCGCTGGGCTATCGCTCGGTAATTGGCGGCGCAGGCCAGCAGTGGGAGCTGCACGCCGAGCAAACAATTTCTGATGGCGGCGGCTCTGCCGACGGGGCGCTGGGCTTTTTTAACGCCGTCACCAACGCCAAGGGCGGCAAAAAGCTAGAGGGCCGGGTGATTGCCCCCATTGAGCTAAAGGGAGCCAAGAATGATTTGGATCGCGCTGCCCCAGGCCGCAAAGAGTCTGCCGTTGACCAGGGCTGGCGCTACGCCAACTACACCGCCGACTGCCGCTGGGTGCTGGTGTCAAACTATCGCGAGATTCGGCTATACCAGACCAGCAAAACCCCGGCCTATTACGAAGTCTTTAGGCTGAAGGATCTTGAAGACCTGGCGCAGTTTCGGCTGTTTTACTTTGTGCTGTGTCGGCAAAACTTTTTGCCCCCCAGCGCTGACCCGAAGGCGCGATCCGTCATCGACCAACTCTTGGTCGAGTCTGATAAGGCCGAGGTCGAAATCACTAAAATCCTCTATGCCGAGTACAAGCAGGTGCGGATCAACCTGGCCACCCACTTTCGCGCCACTGGCCCCGCCGATTTCCCCGATCGCGACGTTGCCCTGATCGAAAAAGCTCAGAAAACGCTGGATCGGGTGCTGTTTATCGCCTTTTGCGAAGACAAAGACCTGCTGCCCAAGGAAACCATTCAGCAGGCCCACGACCACCAAGACCCGTACAACCCTCGCCCCATCTGGGAAAACTACAAGGCCGTGTTTCGCGCCGTGGATCAGGGCAACCCGGCGCTGTCTATACCGGGCTACAACGGCGGATTGTTTAAGCACGACTCGCTACTCGACGACCAGCTTCAGGTGTCAGACATTCTCTGCACTCAGCTTAAAAAACTGGCCCGCTACGACTTTGACTCGGAGGTGTCGGTCAACATTTTGGGCCACATCTTTGAGCAGTCGGTCAGCGACCTAGAAGAACTGCGGGCACTGTCGGCGGGGGAAGCCTATGACCAAAGGCGTGGGCAACGCAAAACCCAGGGGGTTTACTACACCCCGGCGTTTATTACCCAATACATTGTGGCGGTGGCATTGGGGGGCTATCTGGAGCGTAAGGAAAAAGCCCTCTGGCAGGAAATTGGCATCGACCAGATTCGCGCCAATGCGGTACGCCAGCGCCGCGCCGCCGAAATACAGTTTTGGGAGCGCTACCGCGACGAGGTGCTGGTCAAAACCCGCGTGATTGACCCGGCTTGCGGGTCAGGGGCGTTTTTGATTGCCGCCTTTGACTATTTGAATAGTGAGTATGAGCGGGTGAATGAGCAGCTTGCCGCCCTCAAAACCGCCGACGATACGGGGGAGTTTGTGGGCCAGCGCAGCCTGTTTGACTTGACGAAAACGATTTTGAACCAAAACCTGTATGGGGTAGACCTGTCGCCGGAGTCGGTGGAGATTACCAAGCTGTCGCTGTGGCTAAAGACCGCAGAGCGGGGCAGGCAGCTCACCTACCTGGATGACAACATTAAGGTGGGCAACTCGATTGTGGCTGACCCGGCGATCGCCCCGCGTGCGTTTGATTGGGAAACGGAGTTTGCGGAGGTGTTTGCCGATGGTGGGTTTGATGTGGTGATTGGCAACCCGCCCTATGTGCGGCAAGAGCTGCTGACACCGTTTAAGCCCTACCTGCAAGCGCACTATGCGGCCTACGATGGCGTGGCCGATTTGTATGTGTATTTCTATGAGAAGGGGCTGAAGATTTTGCGGCCCAATGGGGTGTTGTCGTACATTGTGACGAACAAGTGGCTGCGGGCTGGGTATGGGGAACCGCTGCGAAAGTTTTTTGCCGAAAACAGCGTCTTCGAACAAATTATCGACTTTGGCCATGCGCCGATTTTTCAGGATGCCGATGTGTTTCCGTGTATTGTGGCTGTGCGGAAGCCAGTGATTGAAAATGGCGAAGAATCCGACAGCTCAGAGAATTTGATATTTGTTCAAGTATGTCCTGTTCCGAGAGAAAGCTTAGAAAACATAAATCTTCCACAATATGTTAATCAGCATGGACATGACATTCAATGGCTCAGTTTCAACAACGAGGCGTGGAGTTTAGAATCTCCAGAAGTTGAAAAACTAATCCATAAGATACAAACAACAGGACTTTCCCTAGAGGAATTTCTGCAAAGAAAACCTTATCGAGGTGTTGTTACTGGCTGTAATGAAGCATTTCTTGTGGATGACTTAGTCAAGCAGAGATTGATCCAAGAAGATCCAAGGTCTCTAGAAATCATAAAGCCTTATCTAAGAGGTCAGGATATCAACAGGTGGCATTCACAATGGGAGCAGCTATGGATGCTTTTCTGTCGAAGGGGTATTGAGATAGAGAATTACCCAGCCATCAAAAGTCATTTAGAGAAATACAGAAAATATCTTGAGCCAAAACCCAGAGGTTTCTTAGGGAAATGGGACGGCAGAAAACCTGGAACTTACAAGTGGTATGAAATTCAGGACAGCATTGACTATTGGAAGCTCTTTGAGGAAAACAAAATAATTTATCAAGAAATTCAATTTCATCCGTCTTATAGCTATGACATGGACGGATACTTTTCAAATAACAAAGGCTTTATTCTTCCCACCAATGATCTTTTCGTTTTGGCTATTCTTAATTCTCCAATAGCATGGTGGTTCAACTGGCGATACCTCCCACACATGAAAGACGAAGCACTCACACCTAAAGGGGAATTAATAGAGGCGTTTCCCATCGCGCCACCTACAGACGAAATCCGTGCTGAGGTCGAACCTGCCGTTCAGCAGCTCATCGAGTTCACCAAAGCCAACCAGCAGGCCACCCGCGACATGCTCCACTGGTTTCGCATCGAGCACGGCATCGACAAAGCAGGCAACAAACTCAGCGACTTTGCCACCCTTTCCCTCGACGACTTTTTGCAAGAGGTCAAAAAACGCCGCCCCAAGGGCGCAGGCAACCTTGGCCCCAAAGACCTCAAAACCCTCAGTGATGCCTACGGCGACTATGCCCTGCCCATTCAGCAGCGCCGCCGCGACGGGCTAGTGCTAGAGCACCGCATCTCTGATTTGGTCAACCAAGCCTACGGCCTCACACCCGAAGAAATCGACCTCATGTGGAAGACTGCTCCGCCGCGCATGCCCTTTAGCCGTCCGTAGAGATAGCTGTCTACGATAAAGGTAAATGGTGGGCACTGCCCACCCTACTGTTTTAGGTGGTGACAACAATGAATGCTTACAAAATGGAGGCTGTGGTTGCCGAAAACGGCACCGTTACACTCAGGGGCTTGCCCTTTCAAGTAGGTGACACCGTTGAGGTCATTGTTCTAGAGCAACGCCCTAACCCTCAAAGAGAGCTATCTGATCGCGAGCCCGCCGTCGATCGAGACTATTTGCTCGGCGTAGAAGCCCAACTGAGCGAGTGGGTATCTGCCGAAGATGAGGCAGCTTACCATGACCTATAGGCAGTTTGATGTGGTTGTAGTGCCTTTTCCATTCACTGACGTAGAGGCATCAAAACGCAGGCCAGCGCTAGTTTTGTCTGCTGATCAAGCCTTTAATCGTCCTGTTGGTCATAGTGTTATGGCCATGATTACAACCGCTTCTCACTCTGCTTGGGCACTTGACGTTGAAATTACCGATTTGAAGTTGGCTGGGTTAAAAGCCCCTTCCATCGTCCGAATGAAGCTATTTACACTCGATCATGCGCTAGTCCGCAAGCAGGTTGGACGGCTGAGTCCAGCAGATCAGGCCGCCGTCATCGAATCTCTCGCTAGCCTTTTGCCCTTAATCTAAGGCTCAGACTATTAACCCACTGGTCTGTTGCGCTGCAAGCCAAGCACCTCCCCCTGCTCTAGCGCGATCGCCTATTACAGCACCGCATCCTTTAGTGTGAGGCCTGCATCCTTTGTTGTCAGGGCTGCATCCTTTGTTGCGAGGCCTGCATCCTTTGATGTAAGAGCTGCATCCTTTAGTGCGAGGCCTGAATCCTTTGTTGTCAGACCTGCATCCTTTGATGTCAGGCCTGCATCCTTTGATGTGAGGCCTAACAACGTCGCTGCGACAGCTCAATTCTTTCCTGCATCTATGGAATCCTTTGTTGTCATAGAGCGATCTCGACTATGCAGCCCCTACAAAAGGATATGCTCAATGCACAACATCGCTGTCATTGCTGTTTATCAAGTATGCAGCCCTCCCCTCAAGCCAGCCACCTCAGCAAAAGACCCAGGCCAGCGCAACATTCATCCAGGCTTTATTCAAACTATTAGTTTCTGGTCGCAATCTTTTCAATTCAGGCCGCGATCGCCTTCCTGCACCGGGCAATCTTGGCAATAGACGAGACAATCAGACGCTGCACCCCCAAATCGTCGTCTCTGCCGCCTGACCTGAACCCATTCGTCACTCCCCCAACCGCTCTGCGATCGCTCCTGAAATTTGTTCGGGCAGGCTATTGGTTCGCGTATTCCAACAACTGATCAACAACTCACCAACAGAGGTGTACTACCATGCCCATTATCACTATGGTTCGTCGTTTGGCCAGCAAAACTCTCGGGGCAGACGTTGACTCTCTCAACGGTCTTGGCACCGTTGAGGGCTATATTCCGGTTCGTACCGACACTTCTCCCGAAAAGCTGCGAGCCAGGCTCGAAACAATGCAGGTGATGCAGCAAAAAGAGACCGAACTGCAAGCGATGGCCAAAGCCGCCTCCGATGCCGCCCGCCAGGCCGAGTGGGAGTTTCACAACTCGATTTTGGGCATGAAAGAAGCCGTGCGGGCTCAGTTTGGCCCCGACAGCAACGCCGCCCAGGCCGTCGGCTACAAGAAAAAGTCTGAGTACAAGCGCCCCCGCCGTCGCAGCGCCTAGCTAGCGTCCTACGGTTCAATTTTCCCCTGATGTCTCGCCCGCAGGTCTTCTGCGGGCTTTTTAATGGGCGATCGGCCTGTAGGGTGGGCACTGCCCACCACCTACTTTCGCACCAAACCGTCCGTCCTAAGCAAGCCCAAGAACATAGCCGCAACAGTTAAGGCCTTTAGAAATATGGCGAGGGGATTCTGGGATGAGTAGCACCTGCCAAAAAGTGGAAGGTGGGCAGTGCCCACCCTACTTTAGACTTGGAAATGACGTAGACAGTGCCTGAAAACCTGGGACGCACCCGGTTTTTCCCAGTCAGTTTTTTACTATAAGCAATCAAACAGGGGGCATTTTGGCCTGGGTGAGCAGGTCTAACCACTCCTGATGGTTTTCCAAGGTCAGCACGATTTTTTGGTAGGGCTCGTCGTGCAGTTCCAGCACCAAAAAGTGACGATCGACCGTGGCATACCAGAACTCTCGGCCCTGGCGGGTATAGTAGGTGCCAGCTTTGATCACCCCTGGCAAATGGGTGCCAGGAGCACGCAGATCGGTCCATCGGCTGGGGGGTTCTTCTGTGCTTACCCGCAGGAGATGGTCGAGGGGCACCACGATGGGGTTGTGCAGGGTAAACGCCAAAAGCTGCTCGTACCACTCCAGGTGAATGGTTAGCTGATTTTGGCTGAGGCTAAGCTGCATGAGCTTTAAACTCCGGTTACATCATCCTGAAATTTGGCATCCTGAAATTTGGCATCCTGAAATTTGGGGCTGCAAGAGCAACATGACTACTCCCACAATGACAAAGGATAGCGTCACCCACAGCAGCGTCAGGTTGAGCTGCATTTTGTTTCCTCAATTGCTCATCTGTTCGATCTAACCCAACTTAAGGTACAGCGTCACCTCTCTATGGTTAAGGCCTGGCTGACTGACAAAACGTTGCCGGTAGGTTGGGTGAAACGCAGTGGAACCCAACGCCAGAGCCAGTTTTGTTGGGTTCTGCGATCGCGCCACCCAACCTACGAAGTAGTGGGCATTTCACTAAGGGCTATTGGTGGGTAAATGAGAGGGGCGGTGGGTGGTGCCCACCCTACTTTTGCACTTTTCATTTTGCATTTTGAACCCTGCGCAGCATTACTGAGTACAGGCACTGCTTTTCTCTAGAGTCGCTTTGAGATCGATCGCGGCTCCAATAAAGGCGGCATGGACAAAGGTTTGCGGAAAGTTGCCTAACATCTCTCCGGTAGCTGGGTTGGCCTCTTCGGCAAACAGGCCCAGATCGTTAGAAAATTCTAGGGCGGCATCCATAATTGCCCTGGCCCGCTGCAAGTCTTGCCGCATTATCCAGTACTGGGCCACCCACAGGGTGCCGGCTAAAAAAGCGCCTTCCCGCTGCGAATCAAAGCTTTTTAGATGACGGCGATAGAGATGGCCGGTGGCGTAGTCGCGCTCTAGCACCTGCATGGTTGCCACCATTTCGGGGCTGTCGGCAGGGGTATAGCCCCACACCGGAAACAGGGCGGCGGTGACGTCTACATCTTCGCCCCCGGCCACAACGGCGTAGGCCCCCTCGGAGGTAAGGCAGTGCTGGGTCACAAACTCTCGAATCGCTTGTTCGGCGGTGCGCCAGCGGTGGGCCTGGGCATCGTTTTCGGCCACCTGAGCAATGTATTTCAGGCCGCAGGCCGCCACTACTTTGCTAGAGGTGTACTGATGCTTTTCCTGCTCTTCCCAAATGCCGTAGTCGGGTTCGTGCCAGCAATCGCTCAAAAAGTCGGCAATTTCGGCTACCAGAGACCAGTGCTCGCGGGTCTCAAAGCGGTTGTAGATCAGTTTGGCGGCCAGCAGCACGTTGCCGTAGGCGTCGAGCTGCAGCTGGTCTTTGGCGACGTTGCCAATCATCACCGGGGCGCTGTGGCGATACCCGACTAGCTCAAGGCATTCTTCTGAGCTGGGCGAGTCGCCGTCCAGGTTTGAAAACGGCTTTAGCGGCTGGTGGTTAGAATCGCGATCGTAGCCACAGATAAAGTCTAGAAAGCGGCGCTCGTCGGTGCCGTCGCTACCGGCTCGGGTGAGGGCGCTGACGATCATGCCCGCATCGCGCAGCCAGACGTAGCGGTAGTCGTAGTTGCGCTGGCCGCCAATCACTTCAGGCAGCGAGGTGGTGGGGGCGGCAATAATGCCGCCGTTATCTTCAAAGGTGAGCAGGCGCAGGGCTCGAATGGACTCGGCCACTTCTTTTTCGTAGGGGCCGTGGTAGGTGGCGTGGGCGGCAATCTCGCGCCAGCACTCCAGGGTAGTCTGAAGCCAGCCCTTGAGCTGCATATCTGTGGGGTCGAGCAGGGGGCGATCGACTAAAATGCACCAGCCCGTCTCGCCCTGCGGCAGGGTGAAGTCGACGCTGGCTCCGCTAATGGTGAGGGGGTGCGACGCATAGAGGTAGTGCTGCCCGTCAACTTGAATGCCCTGACCCTGGAGCCGAAGCTGGGGCGATCGCCGGGCGTAGTCGGGGGCCGGGGCCAGGGTAATGGCAATATCGGCAGGGGCAGACGAAAACTGGCGGCAAAGGCCCTGGGGAGTGCCCTCTCCCATCGGCATCCAGTCGGTGATCACCAGCTCGCCTGCTGGGGTAGCCAGGGTCGTTTCTAGAATGCCGCTGTCTTCCAGGTAGCGTCGCCCAGCACAGGTTGTATCGGGCATTTGCACCGTCCAGCCGCCGCCGCGATCGGGGTCAAGCAGGGCCGCTAGCAGGGCCGGGTAGTCAAACCGACCGGGGCAGTACCAGACGATCGCCCCTGTGGTGGTCACCAGGGCTGCCGTACGGCGATCGCCAATTATCGCTAAGTCTCGAACGGCTGGGAACCCGGATTCACCCATTTTGCTTCCTGCTCGGTACACTACAGAACTCGTCATTGCTCTCATCGGTGTGGTGTTATCACTGTCATCACTGCCATCGCTATAACTGCCGTTTAGACATTTGCGAAAAGCTAGGCCATATCATGACTCTCCTGGTCGCTGTTCTGACGACTTTTCCAGTGCAGATAGACAAGGGCAAGGCCTACGACAATAAAGACTATGTTGAGCCAAAAGGTATAGTCGATCTGAAAGCGCACTAGTTCGCCTAATCCAGGTCGTTCGGTGGGTAAAATAACCAGCACGGCAAAGATTGCGTGGGTGGTTAGTCCAGCGGCTACCATGCAGGTATAAAGGAGTGCGGCGAGATATCCGGTATAGCTCCAGCCGTAGTATTTTGACTGCAGGTAAAGCACGGTTGCCGCTACCAGGTCGGCCCCTAAAAAGCTCATGACTCCCCCAAAGGAGGCATTATTTCCCCACAGCATGGCGGCTAGGGGAACGTTCCCCATAGAGCCAATAAAAGTAAAAAAGGCGATGACAGGGGCGATCGCGGCATTCTCTAGCACCACTAGCCACGAGGTGGCATCTGAGCCGGTGTTGAGAAACAGAGAGTTCCAAAAACTCTGGGGCACAAAAACCGAAATAAACCCTGCAATCGTAAAGCCAAACAAAATCTCTTTGTAGGCCATTTTCCACTCCATAAAAAAGGCTGAAGCAATGGCCTGCCAGCCTGCCAAGGAGGTAATTTTTTGCCACCAGCCGCTGTCGCTATTGTTTGACATATCGTGCTGCATACCTTCTGACTGCTGCTGTTCAGCATGGGCACGGGCTGCGTCGGCAAGCTGTTTAGGAAACCAGGTACGCGCGATCAAATAGGCGTACAAAATCATCAGCACTCCGAGCAGAAAGTTGCCCAGCACAAACTGCCAGCCCATCAAAATCCAGAGCACAATACCCAGTTCGATCACCAAATTGGTGGAGGCAATTAAAAAAGCGATGGCATTGACGGGGTGAGCGCCCTTGACCAGAATGGAGCGGGAAGCCGCCAGGGCTGCAAACGAACAGGATGACGAGACAAACCCAAACAGGGACGCCAGTGCAGCTCGTTTGGGTCCGCGTTTGCCCATCAGGCGCGCCATCTGCGATCGCGTCACCAGCACCTGAATAGCGGCAGAGATGAGATAACCAAAGACCAGCGCCCAAAGCGCCTTCCACAAAATTCCAGCACTCGTTAAAAATGCCTCTGCAATTTGATTCATCATTCTCTCTGGTGGGTTTGCTCGGGGGCAGGGGCGATCGTGCCCTAAAGGCACTACAGAACATCGCTCAATTGGCCTAGCCGACACTGACCAGGTTTCTTTGAGATTAAAACAGCTGGTCTGCCCTGGCAGCGGCCTTGAGGTCGGTGGCAGCGTCCTCCTAACCGAGGTCTGATGCGTCGCAGTGGGCCGCACCCTACAGCGCCCTGCCAACCTGCTCAGAATAGTTACCGCCAGCGCAGGGGCGAAAATGCCAGCAGGAGATCACACCCTAGCTTAGAGGGCCTAACCTACCTTTTCCTCCTACCAATGAGATATATTCCCCCGGTCCGGTCTCATGCCAGCCCTTGCCCGTATGCCTGGAGATGCGACAGCTGAGTTAAAGATTGTGCCTTTGGCAGGAGGGAGCCTGAGCGAGCCATTCTGTACCTTGGAAAACACAAACATCAGCACTGATGCCATTAAAACTGGCGAGGAGATTACCATGGCCACAGTCAACCCGATTCAGGTTCAAAAATTCTTGAAAGGGATGGAATATCCGGCTAGCAAGCAGGATGTAATTGAGCACGCCAAGCAGCAAGGCGCAGATGAAAATGTTTGCTCAACCCTAGAACAAATGCCTGAAGATGAGTTTGAAACTCCTGCCGATGTTAGCAAGGCTATTGGCGAAATTGAGTAAGGCGAGACAGTGAATGGGTAAAGTGATTTGTAGCTAGCGGTCTGTCAAGACTAGATTTGCAGGTTGAATGGCGCTAGCAGAACCCCACAAGGTTGACTACCGTTGGGTTTCACTTCGTTCCATCCAACCGACAAGAATCCTAATTTTTAGGTTTGACGCTGCACTAGAAGCAATTACTCAAATTTTGTGCTCAAAACCATTTTTTCAAAGTTTAATTACCCACAAAACAGTCTTACACCCTATGGCCCAGCAACCCGAATCGGTGACTAGGGAACAAATTTGTCAGACGGCAAAATCTAAGCTGGGCTATGACTCATTGAGAGCAGGACAGGAGGATGCGATCGCAGCCCTGCTCAAGGGTCATGACGTGCTGGCCGTGATGCCCACCGGGTCAGGCAAATCGGCCATTTACCAGCTGGCCGGAGCGCTAATTCCGGGGGCGACGGTGGTGATTTCGCCGCTGCTGGCGCTGCAGCAAGACCAGGTAGAATCAATTGGCGAGCAGGCGGTGGGCGAAGCCGTAGCGGTCAATTCTACAGTGACCAGTGCCGAGCGAAAAGAGGCCTTTGAGTCGCTGGCTGACGATGAGCTAGAGTTTATTTTTTTAGCGCCAGAACAGTTCAATAACCCAGAAACGTTAGAGCAGCTGCGGGCGGCCAAACCATCACTGTTTGTCATCGACGAAGCCCACTGCATTAGCGAATGGGGCCACGACTTTCGCCCCGACTACCTGCGGCTGGGGGCTGTCATTGATAGCCTGGGTCATCCTCGGGTGCTGGCGCTGACGGCGACGGCGGCCCCGGCGGTGCGAGAAGAAATTGTCAGCCACCTCAACCTGCGCGATGCTGAAATGGTCGTGCAGGGGTTTGACCGCCCCAATATCTGGCTGGAGGTGCGTCGATTTGAGGCTGGGGCCGAGAAAGAAGCGGCCCTGATTGATCAGGTGGTGCGGGCCAAAAAACCGGGCATTGTCTACGCCGCTACCCGCAAGCAAACCGAAGCGATTGCTGAGGCTCTAGTCGAGCAGGGGGTGAAGGCGATCGCCTACCACGCGGGCATGAAAACCAGCGATCGCGAGGCGGCTCAGGCGGCCTTTATGGACGACGAGGCCGAGGTAATTGTCGCCACCACCGCCTTCGGCATGGGCATCGACAAGCCCAACGTGCGCTTTGTCATTCATCACACGATCAGCGATTCAGTCGATTCTTACTATCAGGAAATTGGCCGGGCCGGACGCGACGACAACGCCGCCTTTGCGCTGTTGTTCTACTATGCTGATGACCTCAATATTCGCCGTTTTTTGGCCAGCAGCGGTCAGGTCGATGTCGATCAAGTTGAGCAGGTGGCCACCGTTATTCAGGCCCAGAGCGAACCGCTCGACCGCCGAGATATCAAAGAGCAGACCGGCCTTTCTCAGGCTAAAGTAGCTACCGTTCTCAACCATTTAGAGGCGGTGGGGCTGGTGGAAATGCTGCCGACGGGTGAGGCAGTAGAAAGTGAAACTGCGCCCGAAGTTAGCGATGCGGCTGAGGCAGCCATTCAGGCGCAAGAGCGGTATCAAAACTACGTGCGATCGCGCCTCGAAATGATGCGCGGCTATGCCGAATTGCGCGACTGTCGCCGCGAGTACCTGCTCAACTACTTTGGCGAAAAGCGCGACCAGCCCTGCGGCTTTTGCGACAACTGTAAAGCAGGCATTGTGGTTGACGACGAAGGAGTTGATCAACCCTTTGCCATGAATAGCCGGGTAGCTCATTCCGCCTGGGGCGAGGGTATGGTCATGCGCTACGAAGGCGACAAAATCGTGATTTTGTTTGACCAGGTTGGCTACAAAACGCTCGACATTGAGCTGGCTACCGAACAGCGCCTGCTGGAGCCAGTTGAGTAAGCGGCAAAAACGCTGGCGATCGCATTTTTTTCCACCAAAAGAGGCTGTAAGGGCGCAATTAACCTGTTTGCAAGAGCCCTACCATTTCTTGTGAAACTCATCTTGATCAACAGACCAAAAATCAGTGCAGTTTTTCGCATCTATTGTGCTCGCCATCTGAGGATGAACGGTGCATTTAAGATACGGGTTTTTGTTGAAAAATCGGCACTTTGAACAAGGGATTGCATGAACAAGGTGATGGGTACTATCCAGGTCGTTTTTGACCTTTTCAAATGTTCGAAGGCGCTTGACTACGAAAAACACTAGCGCAAAGGTTGATAATCCCAGAACGGTTAAGAGTCCACCAGGAGTATCTTCTGGGGTGGGTGGCTCTACCTGTGAATTTGCCCTCCCTCGGGCAGGCACCTGAACCAGGTATTGATTTTGAGAGCTTTGATGGTCAAAATATTCTGTGGAACGAGTAGAGTAAGGAAACGTTTTCTGGGCTTTCATGGGGCTTACTTAGTTTGTTGAAACTAGGCTCTAACGGCTAAATATCGGTGTGAAACAAAGGAATTGGTTAGTGCCTATCCGGAAACCGAAAACAGCAATCTGGTAGATCACTAAAAGCTTTGGTTTACTGGGGAGGGTGGACACTACCCACCAGCATGGAAGCAAAATATTCGGATAGGCTGTTAGCCCAGTTTGGGCGCTCACTCCGCCCGACAGCGGGTGCTCCAGCCGATGCTTCGGTGCGGCATGTCAATACCACCTTTAGAGTGGAGCAATAGGCCTATCGATGAGCCCCATCTTTAGGACAGATTTACGTTGCAATCATCTCTTTCTTTTGCAGGAGATAGAGCTTGCCCCCCTGCGATAGACGCCCCCCGCTGCTGCCGCCCTAAACCTGTGAGCTAGAGTAGCCGCCTGCTGGTTCCCCGCTGGCTGAGCGAGCAAACCGCTCCCTCGCAACTGCCCTCTACAGTTGTCCCCCAAGGTCGATGTAAAGCAGACATTAGATCGACTAAGTTGTGTTAGTTCAGGGCTGGGCCGTGGATGACAGCACTCGTCGTCCTTGAACAGCCTTACGGCATAACCAGCAGTTTGGCCAAACCAGACATTCGCAACCCAACCACAGAGATCAGCTATGCAATACCGACAGCTTGGCGACAGCGACCTCACCGTTTCAGAAATTGCTTTGGGCTCCTGGCTTACCTACGGCGGCGGCGTCGAGCGACAGCAGGCCGAAGCTTGCGTGCACAAGGCGTTTGATGTCGGCATCAACTTTATCGACACCGCCAACGTCTACGGGCGCGGGGCCGCCGAATCGTTTTTGGGAGAAGTGCTTCAGGGCATCGATCGCAGTTCCTACGTGCTGGCCACCAAGGTTTTCTTCCCCATGTCGCCCGACGATCAGGGGCTGTCGGCGGCGCAAATTCACAAGCAGATCGACGCCTCGCTACAGCGCCTAAAGACTGACTACGTTGACCTCTACCAGTGCCACCGCTACGACAGCAACACGCCGCTGGAAGAAACCATGGCGGCTCTGACCGAGGTGGTGCAGCAGGGCAAAGCGCGCTACATCGGCTTTAGCGAGTGGAACCCGGCCCAGATTCGGGCGGCGCTAGCGTTGCCCAATGTGGAAAAGTTTGTCTCTAGCCAGCCCCAGTACTCCATGCTGTGGCGGCAGCCCGAGGAAAAGGTATTCCCGCTCTGCGCCGAGAACGGCATTGGCCAGATCGTCTGGTCGCCCCTGGCCCAGGGCGTGCTGACCGGCAAGTACAAGCCCGGTGCCGCGCCCCCCGCCGACTCCCGCGCCGCCAACGACAACATGAACGGCTTTATGCAAGATCTGAGGAGCGATCGCGTGCTCAGCGCCGTGCAAACCCTGCAGCCCCTGGCCGACCAGCTCAATATCTCGATGGCGCAGCTCGCCCTGGCCTGGATTTTGCGCGACCGGCGGGTGAGTGCCGCGATCGTGGGGGCCAGCCGCCCCGATCAGGTAGCCGACAACGCCGCCGCCTCAGGCATCACTTTCGATGAACCGATGCTGCGCGAGATCGACATGGTGCTGGGGCCAGCCCTCAAGCAGGTAGCAGCCCGATGAAAGCTGAGCAGCGGCCCCTGAGCCGTTCACTGTAGTTGAGTTTGGGGATTACAACATGCTCAAAAGCTGGATGATCACTGGCGGCATTACCTTTTTGGTGGCCCTGGGCGGCAGCCTAATTCGGCCTCGCGATGTCTCCTGGGGGCTGCGGCTCGATCGCCCCCAGTGGTTGTTTTTTGAACCCGCCATTCCCGTGATTTGGACGGTGATTTTTGCCTGTGGTGCGGTCTCGGCCAACCTCGTTTGGCAGGCCGAACCCGGCACCGCCAAAACCTGGCTGCTGATGGGCTTTTACCTGCTGGTGGAGCTGATTACCGTCGCCTACATTCCGGCCACGCTGCGGCTCAGAAGCCTGAAGGTAGGCACTGTGCTGGGCGGCATTGGGGTCATACTGGGCCTTGGGCTGGCCCTGACGGTGCGGCCGATCTCAGGGCTGGCGGCGCTGCTGCTGCTGCCCTACGTCGTCTGGAGCCCGATTGGCACCTACACCACAGGGCAAATGGTCGAGCTCAACCCCGACGCGGGCTAGGCCCTGAAGGCCGCACGGCAGAGCTGATGCCCCATCCAAATCGCATACACCCCGATGCCAAAGAGGCCATTTGCCCAGGGGCAAGCGGTGTTTGCCCAACCGGGGGAAGCCAAGGCAGATTCAGTATGGGTAGAGAGGCTTTTTAATCACCGGTTAATCATGGGTTAAAGTTTTAGGGTCGCTTGCGCTCTGGCGCGAGCCGTCAAACCCCGTCCGCAGCCAATTCGTCAGGGTTATGCAACACAGCCCTGGCCGATCGCAGGGCTATTTTTTAGCCACTCTGGGGAACGGGGCACGCCCCCCAGCAGCTACCCACAATCACCAATGAAGCAGGCTAGAGTACGCGATCGATTTAAGTCAGTGTTTGGCTACATCAAAGCACTGCTGATTCGCCACTATCGATCGCTGCTGCTGCTGCTGCTGGGGGTCTTTTTGCCCCTCCAAATTTTTGGCAGCCTGGCAGAAGAAGTTTGGGAAGACGAAGGAGGCTTCCCGTGGGATGAGCCGATTCTGCTTAGCATTCGCACCACGGCTACCCCTCAGCTCGACACCTTTGCCAGCCACCTAACGCAGCTAGGGGTTGGATGGGGAGTCGCGCCCGCTTCCATCGTCATTGCGC
Organism: Nodosilinea sp. AN01ver1; assembly: GCF_050565655.1. NCBI lineage: Bacteria > Bacillati > Cyanobacteriota > Cyanophyceae > Nodosilineales > Nodosilineaceae > Nodosilinea > Nodosilinea sp. AN01ver1. The sequence continues at coordinate 184,795 of NZ_JBNXVS010000005.1, forward strand.
TGGTGCTGTGGCGGCGGCATCACTGGCGATCGCTGGTCTACTTTCTCACGACCATGATCGGTTCCGCCATTATCAATGTCTCTGCTAAGCTGCTGCTGCACCGGGTGCGCCCCAACCTGTGGGAGTCGCCCGCCCCCGAGTATGACTACGGTTTTCCCAGCGGTCACGCTATGTCGAGCATGACCTTTGTGGCGGCCCTGGTCATTTTGCTGTGGGGCAGCCGCTGGAACTGGCTGGTCACTGTCCTGGGTGGCCTGTTTGTGCTGGCAATTGGCTGGACCCGCCTATACCTGGGCGTACACTACCCCAGCGATATCGTTGCTGGCTGGCTAGCCTCGATCGCCTGGGCGGTAGGGGTAGCAATGTTGATTAAACCTCGCCTGATCAGAACCGAGCCTCACTAGGAATCGTTATGGGTACGCACCGCAGGGTGAATACTGCCACTGGTCTTAATTCAATAATTTATGAGAGCTTTTACTGGCTGAGATCTGATTGCTGCTAATGAATATAGCGAATTTCACTCGGGTGAAGTACATCGAGGTGATGTCCCCTGCCCCCTTACTAAGGGGGGTACAGCGTAAAACTGAGACAGCAAAGTGCTAGGGGGATCTAGAACCCAGCAATTGTGTACCTCACTCCATCAAGAACCGCTATGAGCAGGTGCGCCTAAATAGATGATATTGTAGGGTGAGTTGTGGCGACAGCCCAACGCACCGCCGGGCCTGGGCCGATGCGTCACGCTGGCGCAGTCACCCATCCTACGCATAAGTAATGCGATCGACTTGAGGCGCAACAAAATTTGGCCCGCCCCACCAGATCTAGCCCAACGATAGGTTTCACCAGAGCCCATTAGCTGCAATCTAAAGATAGAGCTTAGCGTCATAGACGTGCAGCCAAGGGCCGAAGCGCCCTCTAGGCCAGGTCTGCGGCTACAGCTTAAATTGAAAAGAATTGGTTTATATGCGCATTTTTTTGATTGTTGGGCTGTTTGTGTGTTTTTTGGCATCGGGTTGCGAATTTTTTACCCCCGATACCAGCCGAGCGCTGTCTCAAACTCGCCAAATTGAAGAAATGCACAAACAGACCGAGCAGCTGCAGCGCCAGGCCGATGCCCTAGAGCGTTTGGCCAACCAGGCCAGCCCCTCCCAAACCGCCGCCCCTACAGTTACCCCGCAAACCCCGTAACCCATTCTGCTGACTACAGCCAGCGAAAAGCACGCTTTAACTCAGCTACGCCGTTTTTGGCGTACCAGCGACCGTGGGCCAACATGACCCGCTCAGGTGCCCAGGCCAGCATTTGCTCATAGCTTTGCTTGGCCTGGGCCTTGCGGCCCCAAAAGGTCAACCGTAAATCGATGGGGGCCTTGCCGTCGGGGTCGGCAACACCACCCAAAGACAACAACCACCGCAGCGATTTTTTGACTTTCTGAGGCTCAAAGTTCTCAATTAAATCGGCTAAAATCAGCGTTCTGCTGTGGCGGTGAAAGAACACGACTTCCTCCATATACCGACTGCCGCGAAAGATAAGCTGGTCAATATCGGTAGCCCACTGCGGCGGTGGCAACTCGGCTAAATCAGCCTGAAAAGCCACCGGAATGTGCTGACTTTTGGCCCGCTCGCGCACCCCTGGCGACGCCCAGGCGGTGGCATTGGGGTAAGCTTCAGCCCAGCTTTGGATGTGGGCATAGTGTATTTTGTTGGGCGAAACCAGGTGCTCAACCGGCCCCAGGCGATCGATTTCGGCTTTGAGCGCCGGGGTTAATGCGGTGGGCGAATGACACCACAGCCCGCCACCGCTCAACCGTACCAACGTCATTCGGGTGGTAAACGGAGTATGCAGGCCGTACATCGCCATTCGCACAATTGAGCCATCGACAATCCAAATATCGTCATCAATGGGCTTGAGCGTGTTGATAGGGTCATAAAGGTCTAGAGGTTGGCTAGACATAAGCTAACAAATGCTGACCGCGCTAACGACAATTCACTCTATAGAACCATTTTAAGCCCCGTTATCGCTGTCCAAACGCTTGTAGTCGTCGATAGCGCTATGCAGTCGACGACGTCATTCTATCGGAAAATCGCCCTTTCTAAGGTAGATTGTGCCTCCCTACACAACAGCTTGGGCAGATAGGGCGACCATCGAGCTGCACATGATGGCGCAGAAGAACTTTCCATGAATTTGGGCATCAGGCGTAGGAGCCATTGATCTTATTGTTGCCTATAATCGGTTGAGGGGAAAACTGAAGTTTTAGCTTTTTCTTAAAACAGGTCGGATAAAGTAGCTAAAAGCCCTATAGAATATTTTTGGCGACCATTTCGAGTTTTGTTGTGTATCCTATAAGAATGTGAATTATGGCAGTAAAAACTATGGAACCCTTAGTTGGCAAGGAACTTTTAGCCAAAGTCAAAGAAAATGATGGCCTAACTAAGCGTGAACTGGCAAAGGAATGCGGCTACTACACGGTTGGTAAAGAAGGGCAAACCCGTGTAAACCTGGCGGACTTTTACGATGCTCTACTGTCGGCTAAGGGAATTCAGCTTGAGCCGCAAAAGAGTGCAGACGGGAGAGGCCGAGAAGCGTCTTATACCTTAACTGTTCATAAGAATGGTCAGATTGTGATTGGTGCAGCTTATACCCAAGAGATGGGCCTCAAGACGGGGGATGAGTTCAAAATCAAGCTCGGCTACAAGCATATTCACCTGGTCAAGCTAGACGAAGACGGCAATGAAGATGCCGCCTAACGAGGCTATTTAGTGAGTTAGAATCGTTCACCCTGCCCCTGCTGCACGCTGAAAAAACCTGGCCAAAAGCTCAAGCTATGGGCACAGGTAAGCAGCTAGACCTGCGGACTGCAAGAATAGATTTACTCTAAATTTTGCCCCTGGCTCACTACGGCTGGGGGTTTTGTTTTTGACATTTCCGTGGAGGAATTTTCTCAACGCGACTTTACAGTCACTATGCGCCCATTTTCTAAACACAGAGTTTGACTGGCGCGATGGAGCACCGAGGGGCAATAAGAGACGACCAGGCAGGTGGGAGGGGCATGGGTAGGCGGGTGGATGGGTGGATGCGGTAAACAGCTGCTGCCAGAGGTTTTGTTGGTCTCTACGTCGAGGGCGCTGGAGAGGTCGTCGAACACCATCAGGGCGGGCTGGCGCAGCAGCACAAGGCGGCGGCGACCCGCTGTTTTTGCCCTTCAGAGAGGCGAAAGCCGCGCGTGCCGACCAGGGTTTCTAGCCCCTCGGGCAGGTTGGCGAGATCCTGGTCGAAGACGGCGGTGGCGATCGCAGGAGAGAACGATGGCAGCGATCGCGCTGCACCCGGGATGGGCTGGAGGGAGAAGGGGTGGGCTGGATGGCGGCAAGAAAGCGTGTTTGTGATCTACTGGGTTTCAACCATGTAAGGAAAGCCAGCTTTGCCTATGGATTGGCCGGGCGCGGCATTTGAATGTAGCCCCACTTGCCACCCCGGAGCTGGCTGGCATAAAAGCAGCCGTCACTCTGGGTACAGCCCGTCTGCACTCGGGTCCAGGTGCCGCCCACGTTGACCCGAGCCATGCCGTTCGAGACCCGATCGGCATCCACAAACTGAGTTGCGATCGCATATTGCCCCGTGCGGTCGATAAAGCCGGCCTGTTCGCCCCGCCGCACCATGGCAAAGCCCCCCGAAAAGGGCGTCGCCACCGGGCCAGAATACTCTGCCTGGGCAAAAAATTGCGGTTGAATGACCGTCTCACCAGCGCGGTTAATATAGCCCCAGGTGCGTCCGTCGCCATTGAGGCCCAGAACGGCGGCCAACCCTTCAGAAAAAGGCTCGGCATCGGTGTACTGAGGCTCGATCACAAAGGCCCCCGTGCGATCGATGTAGCCCCACAGCGCAATCGCCGTCGGAGAAGGACGCACTTTCACCGCGGCCAACCCGTCTGAAAACGCTCTGACTTGCTCAAACTGGGGCCGAATGGCGATCGCCCCCGTTTTGTCCATAAAGCCAGACTGGCCATTCACCGAGATCGCGGCTAGCCCCTCCGTAAACGAGGTCGCGTAATAGGGCTGAGGCTGAATGGCGATCGCCCCCGTTTTGTCGATGAATCCAGTCCGGCCATCTGCCGTGCGAATGGCGGCCAGGCCATCCGAGAAGTCGTCCGGGCGGGTCGTAAACTGCCGGGGAATGACGTAGGTTCCCGTGCGATCGATAAAGCCCCATTCAGCCCCGACCCGCACCGCCGCCAACCCGTCTGAAAACGGCCCCCCCTCGTCAAACTGCGGCGCAATTACCGTCGTCCCCTGCTGGTTCATATAGCCAACGTTTTCGCTGAGTAAGAAAGGCACCAGCCCCTCTGCAAAGCGATCAAACCCTCCCAGCTCAGGCGGAATCGTAAACACCGTGCGATCGCCTGCCACATACTCTAGGGGCACCGTCCGAGCCAGGCTGAGGGACTGGCAGATCAGGGCCGCCACCTCGCCCCGCGTGATGGCTCGATTGGGCTGCAACTGCCGCAGGTTCGGGTAGTTCACCACCAAACGCCCCACTGTTCCGGCTGCGATCGCCGTTCTAGCATAGGCTGGCACCTGCTGAGCGTCGTCAAAATATCGCGACAAGACCGTTTCCGGCGGTTCCGGGCTGCTCATGTGGGTGGCATTGGCCAAAATTGCGATCGCCTGCACGCGGGGAATGGCCTCTGTCGGTCGAAACGTGCCATCCGGGTAGCCCGAGAAAAATCCGCGCGCGTAGGCGTCTCGAATGGCTCGATAGCCCCAGAAGCTAGGGGGCACATCTCGAAACGTCGGCGCACTGCGGGTCGGCTCAACCTCACCAAACGAATTGAGCATGAGAACCGCGAACTCAGTGCGAGTCAGAGTGGCCTGGGGGCGAAAGCTACCCTCGGGATAACCACTCACCCGACGCTGCGCCGCTAGTTGGTCAATACAGTTGGTGGCCCAGTGGGATTGGGTATCTGAAAAAGCAGGGGCGCTGGCAGCAGCTAACGCCCAGGCGGCAGTTGCGGTGGCTGAAAGGGCAATGGAGCGAAGCAGTTTGAGAGCAGTCATTCAACACCAGAGCGGTCAACGAAATGGAATGCAGCCTTAAGAATTATCCGCAGACAATGGATGCTTACGACCTAATGTTTCATCGGCTAAAACCATCCCAACCGTTATAGCTCTAGTCAGGCTCAAAACGGGACTGGACCCCGGAAAAGAGGCTGGGCACGCTGATCGCCTGGCAGATGTCCCAGCTGAATCCGGGCCAGTAGCTCACTCAAGGCGCAGGCAGAATTCGCGCCGTTCGGTGCGCCTGCAGCTCATCGGGCAATTTGAAGCAGGGCACCCTGCCGTCGTCGCTGTCGAGGTAGAGTTCGGCGGCGGTGAGCAAGTCGGCGGCGCAGGTAGCGGGGTCAAGATCGGTAAGATGCCAAAGAGGATGCTCAAATCCTATCGCTAGTTGGCATCCATTCTCACTAGTTACTCAAAAATATGAGCCTGCTGCTGCAAAGGGTTAGCAGGTTCAGCGTTTGCGGCAGCCCTCAGCTTGAGCAACTGGGCAAAGCGAGAGGCGAAATTGGCGGACAGGGAAGGGCGATCGCAGCCAGATTTTTTATGTTGATTACAGATTCAAGTCAAGGCAAATGTCGATTGGACTATTAGTTAAAATAATAGACCTATTGTCTTTTGCCATTGCAGGGCTGTCTTTTACATCTCCAGCAAGAGTAACTGGGCCGGATCGAGGTGCACAAACCAGGGCAAGGGCCGTTCCTTTAATTCAGCCCATCTGTCTTTGAAGACCTCCGCCTGGAGGTGGTAATCGTTGCAGTCAGAGGGGGGGGTGCCCAGCTTGAGATAGAGGCTAATGCGGTGGGGCGTTTCGCTGGTCCAGGCAATCCAGCCGGGGAAGGTGTTGGGCTGGGTGGGCTGCTCGGGAAAGGTCAGGCGATGGGCGCGAATGCCCACATGGCTGTGGGTGGGCAGCACCGGCTCCAGGGTTTGCAGGGTACAGCCCCAGTCCAGGGCGGCGAGGGTGTGGTCGGCCTGGCGTTGCAGCGTCGAGAGGTTTTTGCAGCCGGTGAGTTGGGCCACGGCCAGGGTGCCGGGGTGGTCAAAAATGGCTTGCTTTGGCCCCTCGGCCACCACTCTGCCGCCCGAGAGCACCAGCAATCGCTGGCACACTCGATAGGCTTCTTCTAGGTTGTGGCTGACGAATAGGGTGAGGCCCCGATAGCTAGCCAAAGTTTTGAGCAGCTGCTTTTCGAGTTCGCTGCGCAGGTGGGCATCGAGGGCTGAAAAGGGCTCATCGAGCAGCAGAATGTCGGGGTTGGGGGCCAGGGCGCGGGCCAGGGCCACCCGCTGCTGCTGACCGCCGGAGAGCTGGTGGGGATAGCGATCGCCGAACCCGACCAGCTGCACCTGCTGAAGCTGCTCGGCCACTCGGCGGGCGATCGCCGCTTTAGACTCGCCCCGCAGACCGTAGGCAATGTTTTGGGCCACCGTCAGGTGAGGAAACAGGGCGTAGTGCTGGAAGAGATAGCCGACTCTGCGATCGCGGCTGGGCAAATTAATGCCAAAGGCCGAGTCAAACAGCACCCGCCCGTTCACCACAATGCGCCCGCTGTGGGGCGTCTCTAGACCCGCCAGGCACCTCAAAATCAGGCTTTTACCCGCCCCCGAGGCCCCCAGCAGGCCCAGGGGATGCTGGCCGGTGGCAAAGTCTACATCCAGATCAAACCCTGGCAGGTGATGGGTGAGGTTGACGGAGAGCTGAGGCGCTGGGGGGATGGGGTGTAGGGAGTCGGGCGCAGGGTCTGAGTTTTGAATGTTGCAGGAGCGGTGCGGGGGGCGACGAATTTTAGACCAGCCTCGTTCAATCCACCTCAGGATTGGTAGCCTAGCGCCCTGGGTTTGCCAGCGGTTCATCAGCACCAGGCCGCCCAGGGAAATGGTCAAAATCACCCCGGTCCACAGGGCGGCTTCGCGAAAGGCTCCGGCTTCGACGGCAAAGAAAATGGCCATCGGCAGAGTCTGGGTTTTGCCCGGAATATTGCCCGCCAGCATCAGGGTGGCCCCAAACTCGCCCAGGGCGCGGGTAAAGGCCAGGGCAGTACCGGCCCCAATGCCGGGCAGGGCCAACGGCAGCGTGATGCACCAAAACAACTGCCACTCCGTTGCGCCCAGGGTGCGGGCGGCCTGCTGTACGGAGCGATCGATCTGCTCCAGGCTGCCCAGCACGGTTTTGTACATCAGCGGAAATGCCACCACCGTCGCGGTGATTACCGCCGCATACCAGGTAAAAACAATGTTGACTCCGGCGGCTCCCATCACGGCACCGAGGGGGCCATTGCGACCCAGCAGCAGCAGCAGCAAAAAGCCCAGCACCGTGGGGGGCAGCACCATGGGGGCCAAAAACAGGCTGTCTAGGAGCGATCGCCAGCGACCCCGATAGCCCTGCATAAACTGCGCAGCAGCAATGCCCAGCCCAAACGCCAGCAGAGTGGCGATCGCGGCAATGCGGAGGGAGATCCACAGGGGAGAGAAGGTGAGCATGGTGGGTTTGAGGCCTTAGAAAGGGCGCTTCATCAGGGATCGACAACCCCAAAGCCAAAGTCCTTAAACTTCGTTTGGGCTTCAGGCGTCTGCAAAAATGCAATAAAGGTCTTGGCTGCATCAGGGTTGGGGCTATCGCTCACCACCGCGATCGGATAGACAATGGGCTGGTGGGTTGGCTCTGGAGCTGTAGCCAACACCTTAATTCGATTCGAAAGGGCGGCATCGGTGGCATAGACCAGCCCCACATCGGCGTTGCCACTTTCTACGGCGGCCAAAACCCCTCGCACGTTGTTGCTAAACACCAGCTTGGACTGCAGAGGCTCAAGCAAATTTAGCTTGGTAAACACTTGTTCGGCGTACTGCCCTGCCGGTACGCTGCGAAACTCGCCCACCGCCACAACGCCCACCTCAGCCTCTTTAAGCTGAGCAATATCGGTAACAGCAATTGGCGACTGTGATGGGGCAATCAGCACCAGGCTATTGGTCAACACATCCCGTCGAGAATCTTTTATAATTAGCCCTTTCTCCGCCAGTACATCCATTTGTTTGGCAGCGGCAGAAAAGAAGATATCGGCTGGGGCACCCTGCTCAATTTGCTGCTGTAGGGCACCCGAGGCCCCAAAGTTATAGCTAATGTCAAACATGGGGTAGGCTTGACGAAATTCAGGCGTAATCGCTTCTAGGGCATCCTGCAAGCTAGCCGCCGCCGATACGGTGAGTTCGACTGTTTGTGCTGAGGTTTGGGGAGGGTTAGGGGGCGGAGCAGACAGGCCGCAGCTGGCGACAAACAAGCTAATCGCCAGACCAATACAAACACGAATCAAAAATCTACGGCCCTTGATCAGAGGCATAAAAAGCTCCTTAAAATCGAAGAAAACCAGTTCATTTATGGGAATAAGCTGTCGCGCATCTAAAATGCATTGATAGCATTTCCTTTATTTTTGAGCTTGCGGTCCCACTTTATAGTTAACTCCCCATCATTGAGTAGCTTATTTATCAAAGCCTCAAGCTCTTCTATGGACTTAAACAGACGACCAGAGATATATTCCTTCGCCGAATGCCAAACTAATTCTATTAGGTTATAGTCCGGACTATATTCTGGCAAGAACTCTAACACCAAGTTGGGCATCTCTGTTCTTATTCTTTCAATAAATTCTTCCTTTTTATGAATACTTGCGTTGTCCAAAATAATGACTATCCTAGGGCCTTCCTTCTCGAAATCATTAATCTCTTTATTGTCACCCGCCCACTCACACTTGATTTCTTCGTAAAATTCCTTCAAAACTTTGTAGAAATTCTCTCCTGTCCCCTTTGGCAAAAAGTCAATCAGTCGCTTCTTATCTGAAAAGCGTACTCCTCCCATCACACTGACCCGACCCTTCTTGCGAACTCCTGAAACCTTTTTGCGGCTTCCTCTTTTTGTCCAAAGTTTTCGACGAATCACTCTCAAACTAAATCCGCACTCATCCCAAAACCATACCTAGAGACTGTCTGGCGTCTCTTTCGTAATTCTTAAATATTGGTCTAACTTAGCCTTGAATAGTTTCCGCTTCTCGGGATCTTGCTTTTCCTCTAGGCTATACTTGGCCCAGAGGGAAACGTACTTTTTGCCTTAAGTGTTCTCCTGACCTGACTTCCACTTAAGCGAATCCCTGTTTCTTGTTCTAGATAAACCGCTATGCGCTCAGCCGTCCACCTCCCAAATTCGTATCCCAACTCTTGCGGGTCTTTTTCGATCGTCTCTAGCAATAAGTCAATGTATTGCTCTGTTACTTTATGATAATTGCCTTTCATTCGTTCATCGATTAGGCTGCCTAGGTTGTTTGGGTCGCCATGCGTACACCAATAAGCTACTTTTCTTAAAGAACAACCCAGAAAATCAGCAATCTCTTGTTGTGTTTTGCCATCATTGCGTAGCAGAAGAATTAGAATCCTCTCACGAACATCAGGATGCTCATGGAACTTGAGCTGCTTCTGTAATTCTTGCTTCTCTTCTGCTGTTAGATAGTTCTTGATTGGCATAGCTAACCTATTGAACCATACCTTATAATATGGAATCTAAATGCCTGACAGCTTAGGAGAGATTAAAGTCCTTGACCAGATATGCAGACGCATTCCTTCAACCAAGGGTTAATTGTTGGCAGTGCCCCATTAGTGGGTAATGAGCTTAGGCAACTCCACAACGCCCCGACGCAGGGCTAAAACGGTACCCCCGACAGAAACAGTAGGGTAACTCCACCGAGGCCCATGATGCTGAGCGATGCCTTCAACGAATCGAACCAACGGCAGCTGAGTCAGGCCTATTGACCGCCGCCTATAACAGCGAACCATACGGCTGGTCAGCCCCTACAGCCTGCTGATCGACGAAAACCGACCCATTCTGGGGCCAGTACTATCGGTGCAAATTCCCTTTCGGATTATGGCGTCCGGGGAGGAGCGCGATCGCATTGCCGCCGATCTGGAGCAGATCACCGCCGAGCTGACCCATGAGCAGGCCGATGCTGAGGCGATCGCCCAGGCCAAAGCCAACTACTTCCTCAAAAACGAGCTGCTCGCCGACGCCCTACAAATTCTTTTCACCGTTGAAGACCCCTCCGCTGAGGTGGTCACGGCCCGCAATGCCCTAGTAACCGACCTTTGCAGTGAGGAGTTACAGCCCTAGCACACGCCATCCCTATCATCTGTCCAAACCGCTGGTGTAAGCGGCCCCACCAGTAGCAATGAAGTCTCCACCAGTAGCAACGAAGTCTGTTTACAGAGGTTCTCGATCGTTAAGAGTGAGCCGGATGCAGCTTAGGTCCGTGGTAGGGTTGCCTTGAACTATGCCCTAAACCGCATCTATGGCTATTTTTCCTGCTTTGAGCAAAGCCTTACTGACAAGGTCACTCTCGCTGACTACGACCCTGGTTTTGCTCTCCACAGCAGGAGCAACGCCCCTAGCCCAGGCACAAGTTATACCCGACGCCACCTTGGGGAACGAGGCGTCTACCGTAACCCCTAATATGCCGGTGAGCGGCAGCGAAGCTGACCTAATAGAAGGCGGTGCCCTGCGCGGCAGCAACCTGTTTCACAGTTTTCTAGAGTTCAATGTCGATGCTGGGCAGCGTCTTTACTTCGCCAACCCAGCGGGGGTCGAGTCAATTCTCAGCCGTATTACCGGGGGCAACCCCTCGGCCATTTTTGGCACCCTGGGAGTCGATGGCGCAGCCGATCTGTTTTTGATCAACCCCAACGGTCTGGTGTTTGGCGAAACCGCCACCCTCGATATCCAGGGCTCGTTCTACGCCAGCACCGCCGAAGCCATCCCTATAGGCGACGGTGTCTACAGCGCCACGGCCCCTGAGCAAAGCACCCTGCTAACAGTGAATCCCAGCGCCCTATTTAGCAACTATCTCAGCGAGTCGTCTGGCAATATCGTAAGCCGAGCCCCCCTGGCCGCTGGCGAAAACCTCACCCTGGCCGCCAACCAACTGGACTTACAGCGGCAGGTAACAGCAGGCGGCGATTTAACCCTGCTAGGCAATACCGTGCAGATTCGCGATGCGGTAAATGCCCCGTTCATAGGGTTCGCTGGAGGCAATTTGCTGGTGCAGGGCAACGAGCAGGTCGATGTTGTGGCCCTCAACCACCCCGACAGCGGGCTGTACAGCTATGGGAATATGGTGCTGCGATCGCAAAACCCCGTCGGCGGCGACGCCCACTACTGGAGCGGCGGCAACTTTCGTGTCGAAACCCTAAACGGTAGTGGCGGCAGCCTATTTAGCCCCATCGACCCCATCATCCGCACCTTTGGAGATGTTTTTATTGAGATCTACGTGGGTAGTTCACTGCACATTTTGGCTGGGGGTAACGTCACTCTTGGCACCGTCGCAATTACGGCCCCAGATCCAGGGGCTTTAGAAATTGATTTTTTGCAAGAAACCGTCACGCTCTCGGATAGCACAGTGGTTCAAGTTGACGGCGGTGCCCAACCTACCTTAGACGTGCGAGCCGGAGTTCGACAAGAGGCGCTGGGAACGCCACCTATAGAACAGTTAACTGGTTTCAATCCTAATATCGATACTCTTTTTGGCAATGAATTTCCTACGGATACTCCTTCAAGTGCAGACATTGCCATTAGCGATGTTCTGATTGCTGCGCCCAATGGACTGGTGCTATTAACCAACCAATATCAACCCAACCCTGACCTTATTGGGGGCAGCATTACGGTCACCGGTGATGGGCTTTATGGCCGTGGCATTGAGACCAGCAGACCTGACGAGCAGGGTGGCACAGTGTATCTTGATGCCCGTGCCGATGTCTCTGTCATTAATAGTTATATTGCTACTTCTGCTGTAGGAAATGTAGGTGATGTAGTGATTAATGCAGGTGGCACTGCTCGTTTTGAAGGTATTAATGGCATCGACATCGGCGGAATTTCTGCCAATTTAAACGTAGGGGCAGAAGGAACTGGTGGCAACATTCGCATTAATGCGACCAATCTCGACGTTTTGAATGGAGCACAAATTAGGTCGGTAGTTTTCGGTAGCGGTCAAGGAGGCGATCTTATATTTAACATTCGTAACACTGCCCGGTTTGCTGGCAGCTCTAGCGGCGCGTCTAGCAGTGTTGGGCCTGGTGGGGAAGGTCAAGGCGGCAATGTGCAGATTAGCGCTCGCAACCTTGAAGTCCTTGATGGAGCGGTGTTGCGTGCTGACACTTTAGGTCTAGGAGATGCAGGCAGTGTGATTTTAGAGATTGAGGAGCTAGCCCGCTTCGCTGGCAGATCTAGCGGCGCGTTTAGCAGTATTAATCCTAGTGGGGAAGGCCAAGGCGGCGATGTGCAGATTAGCGCCCGCAACCTCGAAGTCCTTGGTGGGGCGCAGTTGAGTGCCGGTACTTTTGGGTTCGGAAATGCAGGCCGCGTGATTTTAGAGATTGAGGAGCTAGCCCGGTTTGCTGGCAGCTCTAGCGGCGCGTTTAGCAGTATTGAGCTGGGTGGGGAAGGCCAAGGCGGCAATGTGCGGATTAGCGCCCGCAACCTTGAAGTCGTTGATGGAGCGGTGTTGAGTGCCGATACTGCGGGACTGGGAGATGCAGGCAATGTAATCTTAGAGATTGAGGAGTTGGCTCAGTTTGTTGGCTCTAATCCTCTCAGTAGAATAGCTAGCGGCGCGTTTAGCAGTATTGAGCTGGGCGGGGTAGGCCAAGGCGGTGATGTGCGGATTAGCGCCCGCAACCTTGAAGTCGTTGATGGAGCGGTGTTGAGTGCCGATACTGCGGGACTGGGAGATGCAGGCAATGTAATCTTAGAGATTGAGGAGTTGGCTCAGTTTGTTGGCTCTAATCCTCTCAGTAGAATAGCTAGCGGCGCGTTTAGCAGGATTGAGCTGGGTGGGGAAGGCCAAGGCGGCGATGTGCAGATTAGCGCCCGCAACCTCGAAGTCCTTGATGGGGCGCAGTTAAATGCCAGTACTCAAGGTCTGGGAGATGCAGGCAGCGTTATTCTAGAGATTGAGGAGCTAGCCCGGTTTGCTGGCAGATCTAGCGGCGCGTTTAGCAGTATTAATCCTAGTGGGGTAGGCCAAGGCGGCAATGTGCAGATTAGCGCCCGCAACCTCGAAGTCGTTGATGGAGCGGTGTTGCGTGCTGACACTTTAGGTCTAGGAGATGCAGGCAGCGTAATTCTAGAGATTGAGGAGCTAGCCCAGTTTGCTGGTTTTAACCCCTTTGATGGCAACTCTGGTGGCGCATTTAGCAGTATCACGCTCAACGGAGAAGGCCAAGGCGGTGATGTGCAGATTAGCGCCCGCAACCTTGAGGTCCTCGATGGAGCACAGTTAAATGCCAGTACTCAAGGGCTAGGAGATGCAGGCAGCGTAATTCTAGAGATTGAGGAGCTAGCCAGGTTTGCTGGCTCTAACCCTATTAATGGCAGCCCTAGCGGCGCGTTTGGCAGTGTTGGGCCTGATGGGGAAGGCCAAGGCGGCAATGTGCAGATTAGTGCCCGCAACCTTGAAGTCGTTGATGGGGCGGTGTTGTTTGCCAGTACTCAAGGGCTGGGAGATGCAGGTAATGTAATTTTGGATATTGAGGAGTTGGCTCAGTTTAGTGGTTTTAACCCCTTTGATGGCAACTCTGGTGGCGCATTTAGCAGTATCACACTCAATGGAGAAGGCCAAGGCGGCAATGTGCAGATTAGCGCCCGCAACCTTGAAGTCCTTGATGGAGCGGTGTTGTTTGCTGGTACTCAAGGGCTGGGAGATGCAGGCAGCGTGATTCTAGAGATTGGGGGGCTGGCCAGGTTTGCTGGTTTTAACCCTATTAATGGCAGTTCCAGCGGCGCGTTTAGCAGTATTGATCTGGATGGGGAAGGCCAAGGCGGCGATGTGCAGATTAGCGCCCGCAACCTTGAAGTCCTTGATGGGGCGCAGTTAGCTGCTGGTACTCAAGGGCTAGGAGATGCAGGTAATGTAATTTTAGAGATTGAGGAGTTGGCTCAGTTTGTTGGCGCTAACCCCGTTAATGGCAGCCCTAGTGGCGCATTTAGCAGTATCACGCTCAACGGGGAAGGTCAAGGTGGCAATATTCAACTTACTGCTAAAAATTTAGAGATTTTTCAAGGAGCGGGCTTAGCTGCCAATAGTCTCGGCTTGGGGGATGCAGGGAATATTATTTTGCTAATCTCGGAAGGACTATTGGTAGATGACGGCACTATTACGACGACTGCAAATGCAGCATCGGGAGGGCAGGTAAGCGTTCAAGCAGGGCGGGTCATTTTGAGAAGCGACAGTGATATTCAAACTTCTGTGAGACAAGGTGAAGGGGGCGGTGGCAATATTACGATCGCATCCAATTTCCTCATTGCCCTCGAAGATAGCGATATTCTGGCCTTTTCTGCCGATGGCCGAGGCGGCATCATTGATCTCAGTCGCACCACATTTTTTGGGCAAAACCCAAGCATTGCGGCGCGTAATCTTAGTCTCAATGAATTACTAAATTTAGACGAAAACGATCGCGTCGATATCAACGCCACGGGCGGCATCGAGTCGGGGCAAATTTTTGTGGGCGATGCCACCTTCGTTGAAAACAGCCTCACAGCCCTAACCGATGCCATTGTCGATACCAGCGCCCTCACCGCAGGGAGCTGCATTGCCCGCAGCCAAGATAGCCTGGGCTCCTTTGCCGTCACAGGCCGCGATGGGTTGCCCGCTACCCCTGGCGATGGGGGCATTTCGGCCTACCCCACCGGCACGGTGCGCGCTGTGGATACACCCGTTGCTACCCAGATTCAGGAGCCCGATGGTGTGTATCAACTCCCCAACGGTCGCCTGGTGCTGGGCCGGGCCTGCGACTAGTACAGCAAGTAGAAAAAACCTGCCGCTCAGGATGCCTGATACCCTAACGATTCTTCATTTTGAACTTTGACTTTTGAACTCTGCCTAGCGGTACCAGGGCACTACTCCTGCTCGCTCAGGTAACTGAGGCGATCGCTGAACAACGAAATCCCGTCGTTAGGGTTCAAAGCCTCCTGCTCGGCCAGCCCTGCCAGCAGGTCGCGGCGGTAAGCAGCGGCCTCTGTAGAAACCGGAGTTTGGGACAGCAGAGCGATCGCATCGTACCAAAGCCCCGCTGCAATCGCCTGCTCGGCGCGATCGACCAGACTGCCCTGCCCCACAGCGACCCGATCCGTGGCGGCCACCACCTGCAAATCGGCCTCATCTAGGGCCACCTGGGAGGGTCGGCCTGGGTTGCACTGCAAAATTACCTTCCAGCGATAGGTGCCGCCCGCCGCTAGCGCGGGTTCATCGTCAGGCAGAGTAAACGACTGGTAACCGGGCTGGCTGTCTCCCAGGTTGAAGGTGTTGACTGGTGTGAGTTCGTCGCCCTCAGACGCCGCATACCGATAGAGCTGAAGCTGCATTGGGTAAGGGGTTTCATCGGGCACGTACCAGACCAACGTGGGGCGAGTCGCCGCCGTTGCGCCGATGTGCGCCTGGGGGGCCAGCGCCGTGAGGTTGATGGGAGCGGTGCCATCGCAGCCGCCTCGGGTGCCGCCCCCCACGGTGCGGCGGGGGGCACGGGATGTGGGCGGCGGCTGATAGCCTCGGCGATTCGAGCTTTGAGCGATCAGAAGGGGGCTTGGGGCCACCTGATTGCCCCAGCTGGGGTTGCCCACCGATAGAAAAACGCCGGTTAGGCTGCTGACCGTCAAAAGTGCCGCCGCGATCGCTGGTTTGTGCATCCCTAATTACCGTTCTGTAGGTGTGCCCCTAAGAGTAAAGGAGCGGCCTAGCCAATGGGCAAAATTTTGCGCCAGTTCATCGACGCTTAACGGTCACGGGCGTTGCCGGTTTTGGTAAAGGGCGCGGCTTGGGCCAGGGTTTGCGTCTCGTTAACTCATCGATTCAATCCCCAAAACCCCACACGGTGCGGCTTCACCAGAGGCCATCGCAGCTCGCAACAGGTGCCCGCACTGCTAAACTCGCGCTTAAACTGCCCTTTTAATCGCTGAGCCAGTTGTTTGGCCTGCCGGGTGCCCCAGCCCGTGCCCGCCGGAGAGGCCTCAAGGGAGTACGGTCTCTGGCCGTTGTCGATCACCTGAATCAGGTTTTCGGTATCGGTGGCCTGGCAAACCACCGTCAGGCGGGTCACGTTCACCCCGTGCTTGCCCACATTCAGCAGGGCCTCTTCTAAAAACTGACAGAGACCCTGCTGGTCGTCGGCGGAAAGGCCGAGGGTGCTGAGGGGTTCAAAGGTGACGACCTTGAGCTTGAGCGATCGCAGCCCCGGAAAGTCTGGCTCACCCCGCTCCAGGGTTGTCGTATAGGTCTCCCATAGCTTTTCGTGCAGAGGAACGGACTGGTCGCCCCCCGGCAAAGCAGCGGCGGGCAGGCTCTCGCGAATATCGCGTAGCTCCTGGTTAAGGCGCTCTAGCTTGGGTCGAGTCTCGGCCCAGGCGAGGGGTTCGCTGTCGCGCAGCAGCAGGGCCAGGGTTTGCAGCGGGCCATTGTGAATGGCGCTGTAGGTTTGGTCAATAATTTGCTGGCGCTCGGCAATGCGCGATCGCAGGGTTTGGTCATACAGATAAAACCCCGGCAGCACCAGCCCATTGACGCTAAACACCACCAGCGTCGGCACCAGCGGAATCCACCAGCCCCCCAGCCACAGCAGGCCAAAGCTCACCCCCACCAGGCCCAGACCAATCAGGCCCATGGTCAGCAGGTACCAGGAGGGCGACCTGACTCCCCAGATCAGCACCGTGCCCACCCCGCCCCACAGCACAATCCACAAATACTCCAGGCTGTCGGGCCAGGGGCGCAGTAGGGGGCGACCCTCCAGCACCGCACTGACCAGCTGACTGGTGGCGTGTGCCTGCATCACCACCCCGTACACCAGCGCCGGACTGTCCGCCGCTACCGCCGCTGAGTTGAGAAAGTCCTTCGCGCTCGACGAGGTGATGCCCACCAGCACAATGGCATTCTCAATCCAGGTGGGGTCTACGCTGCCATCGAGCACCTGCTGCAACGACACCCGCCGAAAGGGTTGAGGACCACTGCGCCCGTTGAGCAACACCTGGTGCCCCCCCGCATCGGCCCCCACGTAGCCGCCCGCATGGGAAGAAATCTGAGAAAACTCTGTCGAGCCAAAGCGCATAGCCCAGGGGTCGCGCCGACCATTCTCCAGAGTCAGCCCCTCCGCTTGCAAGTAGGTCTCGGCCAGCCGCAGGGCCAGCGAAAAGCGAAACTCGCCCACGGCGTTGGGCGACCCCAGCAGAGCACGGCGCACAAACCCATCATCATCCTGGGGAAAGTCCACAAACCCCACCTGCTCGGGGGGCAAAAAGGCCGGGGCCGCTACGGGCGGATTGCTCAAAATATTCTCAATGGCGATCGCATAGGGCAGCGTCGCCAGGGTTTCGACCAGGGCTGTGTGGCCTGGCTCCACCGCCAGATCGCGGTAGATGTCGATGCCCACCGCGCGAGGCCGATGCACCGCCAGGGTTTGCAGCAGCTCGGCCAGCACCCCATCGGGCACTGGGTAGGTACCCAGCCGCTGAATATCGGCCTCGTCAATGCCAACGATCAGCATCCGCTCGTCGGTGGGTTCAGCCGGTCGCCAGCGCAGCAGCTGATCCAGCATCTTCAGCTCCAGACCCTCAAACAGCCCCAGCAGCCGGGCACCCACCACCAAGCCCAGCACCACCACACCGGGCACCACCTGCCGCCACGGCGTCTTCCCTGCCGGGTAACGGCGCTGCCAACTGTGCCGGAGTTCGTCAAAAGGTTTCATAGGGCCAAGGGATTACGTGACGGTCAGGACGGGGGGAATTACCGCTAAGCCAAGCCTACAAAACCTTAGCGCCAGAACGTTGCAGAGTTACGTTAACCCGCTTGCTGAAACCTACGCAATGTCAGGTTGAATAAAGCAGGTTCACCCCCAGATTCATGTCTCAACTCAGCAACGCCACCACCCGCTGATCCCAAAGTTTGACCGTCGTAAAGCGGAGACAGGTGCTAAAGTTTGGGTGCTTTTTCTCTGTCCTTGGTTATGCCCCACTCTACCCTCCCTGTTTGCGGCGTGTTGGTGTTGGGGGCGATCGCCACCCTAGCCACCCCCGCCCCGGCGCAAGTTATACCCGATGCCACCCTGGGGAATGAGGCGTCTACCGTAACCCCTAATATGCCGGTGCGCGGCAGCGAGGCCGACTTAATCGAAGGCGGTGCCCTGCGCGGCAGCAACCTGTTCCACAGTTTTCTAGAGTTCAATGTCGATGCTGGGCATCGGCTCTACTTCGCCAACCCAGCGGGGGTCGAGTCCATTCTCAGCCGCATTACCGGGGGCAACCCCTCGGCGATTTTTGGCACCTTAGGGGTTGATGGCGCAGCCGATCTGTTTTTGATCAACCCCAACGGTCTGGTGTTTGGCGAAACCGCCACCCTCGATATCCAGGGCTCGTTCTACGCCAGCACCGCCGAAGCCATCCCTATAGGCGATGGAGTCTACAGCGCCACCGCCCCAGAGCAGAGCAGCCTGCTAACGGTGAATCCCAGCGCCCTATTTAGCACCTATCTCAGCGAGACATCTGGCAACATTGAAAGCCGAGCCCCCCTGGCCGCTGGCGAAAACCTCACCCTGGCCGCTAACCGACTGGACTTGCAGCGGCAGGTGGCAGCGGGGGGCGATTTAACCCTGCTAGGCAACACCGTGCAGATTCGCGATGCGGTGGATGCGCCGTTTGTGGGGTTTGCGGGGGGCGATCTGCTGGTGCAGGGCAACGAGCAGGTGGATATTGTGGCCCTCAGCCACCCTGACAGCGGATTGTACAGCTATGGCGATATGGTGCTGCGATCGCGCAACCCCGTCGGCGGCGACGCCCACTACTGGAGCGGTGGCAATTTCACCGTAGAAACCCTAGACGGCAGCGGCGGCAGCCTATTTAGCCCCATCGACCCCATCATTCGCTCCCTGGGAGATGTTTTTATAGAAGACTATCTGGGCAGTTCGCTCCATATTTTAGCCGGGGGAGCCATTACCATTGGCACCGCTGAGATTACGGCTCCAGACCCAGGGGCTTTAGAAATTGATTTTTTGCAAGAGGCGGTTACGCTCTTAGATGGCACAGTAGTTCAGGTTGATGGTGGTACTCAACCTACATTGGATGTGCGAGCTGGAATTCGCCCAGACGTATTAGGAACACTGCCTCCGGTTGTATTGACAGAGTTTAATGCAGCTACTGATGACTTTATTGGCGATAATTTTGTCAGAAATGTACCTTCAAGTGCCGATATTGCCATTGGCGATGTTCGGATTGCTGCGCCCAATGGCCTGGTGCTATTAACTAACCAATATCAACCCAATCCTAATCTTAGTAGTGGCAACATTACGGTCACAGGTGATGGGCTTTATGGCCGTGGCATTGAGACCAGAAGACCTAACGAGCAAGGTGGGGCAGTGTATCTCGACGCCCGTGGCGATATTTCTGTGATTAATAGTTATATTGCTACTTCTGGCATAGGAAGTGTCGGGAATGTAGTAATTAATGCTGGTGGCACTGCTGTTTTTGAAGGTATTAATAGCATCGGCCTTGGCGGGATTGCGGCCAATCTAAACACAGGGGCAGAAGGATCTAGTGGCACCATTCGCATTAATGCGGCCAATCTCGACGTTTTGAACGGCGCACAAATTAGGTCGGCAGTTTTCGGTAGCGGTCAAGGGGGCGATCTTATATTCAACATTCGTAACACGGCCCGGTTTGCTGGCTCTGACCCTGATGGCAACCCTAGCGGCGCGTTTAGCCGTATTCAGTCTGATGGGGTAGGCCAAGGCGGCGATGTGCAGATTAGCGCCCGCAACCTCGAAGTTCTTGATGGGGCGCAGTTAAGTGCCAGCACTTTTGGGCTGGGAAACGCAGGCGATGTGATTTTAGAGATTGAGGAGCTAGCCCGGTTTGATGGCAACTCTAGCGGCGCGTTTAGCAATATTGATCGTGATGGGGTAGGCACAGGCGGTAGTGTGCAGATTAGCGCCCGCAACCTCGAAGTTCTTGATGGGGCGGAGTTGAGGGCCAGTACTTTTGGAGCGGGAAACGCAGGCGATGTGATTTTAGAGATTGAGGAGCTAGCCCACTTTGCTGGCAGCTCTAGCGGCGCGTTTAGCAGAATTCAGGAGAATGGAAAAGGCCAAGGCGGCGATGTGCAGAGTAATTGCTCAACTCAGTAGCCAATCAGCCTGCTGTGAGGTAAGGGCACGAGAAATAGCCTCGAAGGCAGAAATGCCTTGACGGCGAGCCGTGTTCACCAGTGAGCGCACCTGAGCAAACAACTCCGCACCCCAGTCTGAGCGAAAGCCATGGGTGACCTTGCGAAAGACCACACTCCAGCGCAGCGCTTGTTCACTGGAATTATTGGTCGGCGGCACGCTCTCATGGTCAAGGAACAGCAGCAGATGCTCTCGAATCTTCAAATAGCGTTTGAGCAATCGCTGTCCCTCGGGGGACTTGGGCTTCAAATTCAAGATCTCCCGCAGGCTGCCTCGGAAGCGAGAGCG
>NZ_JBNXVS010000060.1:0-27998 GCF_050565655.1 Nodosilinea sp. AN01ver1
GGGGCGGGCACCGGGGCGGGCATAGCCTCAGGCGCAGTGGGGGCGGCTCGCTCCAGCCGTCGCACATCCTCAAATAGCGACTGAATGGTGGGAATGCGGCCCTCCAGTCGCCGCCAGATCTGCACCAGGCGAATCAGCGCCTCGCGCTGCTGCTCGGTTTGGGTGTAGATGGTGGGAATGCTGGCCGCAAAGTCGATCAGGGCGCGATCGAGGGTGCGGGCGGCGGCGAGCAGGGCGGCCTGGTCTTCGGTCGCTTGGGCCAGGTCTTCGGGGTCAATGCCCAGCCGCTGGATGGCGGTGGTGCGGGAGTCGAGGCCAAACCAGCGGCGGTAGCCTTCGGTCAGGGCAAAGCGCCAGTCGCCCTGGCCGCTGTAGAGGTCGGGAATTTTTTGCACAAAGGCAATCAGCGCTGGGTCGATAATTTCCAGGTTGGTTTCGTGGGCGAAGGGATCGTTGGTGAGCAGCCAGGCGATCGCCTCTTCGCGCGTATCCATCTCGCGCCACAGCTGCACCAGGCGAATCAGCGCCTCCCGCTGGTTGGGGTAGCCCGAGTAGTAGCGCACCGCCGACTGCACAAAGGCCACCAGGGCGTTGTCGAGGGCCGCTTCGTCGGGCACCTGATCGATCGCGGGCACGCCCAGGGCTTCGTAGGCGGCCTCGGCGGTGTTGAGCTGCCGCCACAGCCGCACCGCCTCCACCAGGGCCTGGCGCTGAAAGTCGAGCCGTCCGTAGTTGGGCGGCAGGCGCTCGGCAAAAGCCAGCAGGGCTGGGTCGAGTTTGGCCAGGTTTTGGGGCAGCTGCTCACCGCTGTAGTCGGTGCTGATGTCTTCTAGATAGGCCCGCAGCAGAGCAGCGGGATCGCTGGGTTCGAGCTGGGCGGCATCGGGATCGCTCATCGCTGGCGTAAACCCCTTGGCCACCGCCTGCAAAAAGCGATCGCTGTAGCGCCCCACGCTGGCATCCCAGATGTCGGCCCCGCGCCAGCCCTGCTCAATCAGCCCATTGGTGAGGCTGCGAATGGTGTTAGCTGCGTACTGCACCTGGGCCGCAAAGGTGTCGACCTCGGCCATCTCAACCTGGTGGACGGGGGCAATGCCCAGCCCGGTTTCGCCATCGGCCAGCTGAGGCTGGTGGTGCACCGCGTAGAGGGCCGCCAAAATGGGCTTGTGTACCCCCGCTCGTCCGCCTTCCAGAAGATAGTAGTAGTTGCGCTGATCGGGTGCTAACGTGCTCATAGCGTCAAGTCAGTATGGGCTGGTGGTGGATGCTGGCGATCGCAACGTCGCGTCCCCAGTGGGCAACTGCGGCGATCGCATGGCCTCAAAACGGCCTATTCCCAAGCATCACAAACCATAACCACAAAGTGTAGACCCGATGGGCGAAGTTCAACCATTACCCAGCCGTGGGTTTTTCCAGGCCATCAAGCTGCTGGCCACCGACATGGATGGCACCCTCACCCACCAGGGCAAGTTTACCGCCGCCCTGCTCAACGGGCTAGAGCAGCTCCAGGCAGCAGGCTTGCCCACGATGGTTGTCACCGGGCGATCGTCAGGGTGGGTGAACGGTCTGGCTCACTACCTGCCGATCGCCGGGGCAATGGCCGAAAACGGCGGCGTTTACTTTCCCCTCAATGCCGCCCCAGAACTGCTGGTCGATATTCCCGACCTGGTGGCCCACCGCCAGCAGCTCAGCGACGCTTTCACCCAGCTACAGTGGCGCTGGCCCCAGCTGCACGAGTCTGACGACAACCGCTTTCGCCTCACCGACTGGACCTTTGATCTCAAAGGGCTATCTGAGGCCGATCTAGAGGCCATGGCGAACGTTTGCCAGGCTCTGGGCTGGGGCTTTACCTACAGCACGGTGCAGTGCCACCTGTTCAAACGGGGGCAGTCTAAAGCTAGCGGGTTGCTCAAGGTGTTGCAGCGGCACTTTGCGCCTACGACCTCAAAGGAGGTCATTACCCTGGGCGACAGCCCCAATGACGAGAGTTTGTTTGATCCCACCCTTTTTCCCCATTCGGTGGGGGTTGGTAATGTCAAAGACTACTGGGATCATCTCACCTACCGCCCGGCCTATGTATCTCACGCCGATGAAGTAGAGGGCTTTTTAGAGTTGGTCAGCATTTTGGTGTCTAAGACTTGAGACGCGATCAGAAACTTGAGTAAATTTCTTTACAAAAAAAGATTTTATTTCTCATCGCTGACAATTAATTGCGATCGCCGCAGAACTCATAAAACATTCTTAAAGTTTTGCCCCTAGGCTTTAGCATCACCTTTACCATGCCAAGAAGTGTTGAGCAGGCTGTTCTGGGCTGAGTTCGCTGCCAGTTTTGTCCGAACCGCATGAAATCCAAAAACAATCTGGATATCTGGGCTATCTAGATGTCTAGCGAGGATGGTAATAGTCAGCCAGGGCGAACTCTAAGGAGACTAAAGGGAATTAGCGTCAGATCGATGCCATTCAGCGATTGTCCCTGCATAGGTTTAATCGCTACAGGTAATTTTGGGCCAGGTCTTTAGCGTTTTTGCCTAGATCACGCGTACCGTTGCCAAAGCGTGGAACTGGGTCATAGTTTATGCGGTAGCTGTAGTTCTGCTGGACGGTGCTCAACTCTGCCCTTCACCCTTTTCCTTCGACGCTTGCATCGCCTATTGCTAGAGTTTTTCATGTCCAAATTGGCGCTCTAACGGCCTGTGTTTTCGTTGTTTAAGACCATTTCTTTTTATCACCTCCTATGACCATTGCTGCTCCCCAAGAGAATACTGTCGTCGCTGTGGCCAATGCTGCTGCGCTTAAAGTTGGCATTCCCAGAGAAATTTTTGCGGGCGAACAGCGGGTAGCCGCTACCCCCGAGACCGCCAAAAAACTGCAAAAGCTGGGCTTTGAAGTGCTGGTCGAAACCCAGGCCGGGGCTGGGGCCAGCTTTACCGACAGCGCCTATAAAGCTGCTGGCTGCACCATCATCAACGATGCTGCCAGCCTGTGGGAGGCCGCCGATGTGGTGCTGAAGGTGCGATCGCCCCAGTACCACCCCCACCTCGATCGCCACGAAACCACTCTGCTGCGACCCGACCAAACCCTGGTCAGCTTCATCTGGCCCGCCCAAAATCCTGAGCTGCTGGAGCAGATGGCCAACCAGGGCAGCACCGTGCTGGCAATGGATTCCGTCCCCCGCATCTCCCGCGCCCAAAAGCTGGACGCCCTCAGCTCGATGGCCAACATTGGCGGCTACCGAGCGGTGATCGAGGCCGCTAGCCACTTTGGCCGCTGCTTCACGGGCCAAATTACCGCCGCAGGCAAAATGCCCCCCGCCAAAGTGATGGTAATTGGGGTTGGCGTAGCCGGATTGGCGGCGATCGGGGCGGCCAAGAGTTTGGGCGCGATCGTCAAAGCCTTTGACACTCGCCTGGTGGTCAAAGAGCAGGTGCAGAGCCTGGGCGCAGAGTTTCTAGAGCTGCACTTCGACGAAGACGGCAGCGGCGAGGGCGGCTACGCCAAGGTAATGAGCCCGGCCTTTATCGCCGCCGAGATGGCTCTGTTCGCCCAGCAGGCCAAGGATGTTGACATCATCATCACCACGGCGCTGATCCCCGGCAAAAAAGCGCCCCTGCTGATCACCCAGGAGATGGTCGAGAGCATGAAGCCCGGCTCGGTGGTGGTGGATCTGGCCGCTGAGCAAGGCGGCAACTGCGAAGTCACTGAACCTGGCCAGGTAATTTCTCACAACGGCGTCACCATCATTGGCCTCACCGACCTGCCCAGTCGGATGGCCGCCCAGGCCAGCCAGCTCTACGGCAACAACCTGGTGCACCTGCTCAGCGACCTGGGCGGAGCCGACAAGTTTGGCATTGACATGGAAGACCAGGTAATTCGCGCCACCACCGTGATTCATAACGGCCAAGTCACCTGGCCACCCCCAAAAATCGAGGTTCCCGCCCCTGCTCCCAGTACCTCATCGGCAGCCCCGGTCGCCGAAGCAACGGCCCCAGCCCCCAAACCCTGGTACACCCAGCTGCTCTGGCCCGTGCTAGTTGGTCTAGCCTGCGTTGCCATTGGCCTCTGGGCACCGGCCTCGTTTATGACTCACCTGACCGTCTTTGTGCTGGCCAGCTTTTTGGGCTGGAAGGTGATCTGGGACGTGTCGCCCAGCCTCCACACCCCACTCATGAGCGTCACCAATGCCATCAGCGGCATCATCATCATCGGCGGCATGCTCCAGATTTCAGGCAACATCGCCTCACCGATGACGATCTTGGGTGCGATCGCCCTCTTTCTCGGCACCGTCAATATTGCGGGTGGCTTCATGGTGTCCCAGCGGATGCTGAATATGTTCCATAAGTAATTTTTGAACTTTGCCTTTTGAATTCAAAGTTCAAAAGGCAAAATTACTGACCTATGCAGTAAGCGTCTATGGCACTACGTTGGCTGAGCGGAGTCGTTCGTGAAACGTCTCCCGAAGGGAGAAAGCCAAAGCCCATCCAATATGTCCCCTAGCCCCTCTGGGGCGTCTGCGCCTACAACTCCGCTCAGGGGACAGTTACCCCACACATTCTTAAAAGAACATGGAAAATAACCTCGTAACCACCGCCTACATCGTCGCCAGCGCCCTCTTCATTCTCAGCCTGGCCGGGCTGTCGCAGCCTGAAACCGCCAAGCGGGGCAACCTGCTGGGCATTCTCGGTATGGCGATCGCCTTTGCCGCCACCGCCGCCATTAGCCAGGGCTACCCAATTCAGATTGGCTCCATTGGCCTGGGCGTGCTGGTGGGCGTGCTGGCCGCCTCCCGCGTGGCGATGACCGACATGCCCGAGATGGTGGCCCTGCTGAACAGCTTTGTGGGCCTGGCCGCCGTGCTGGTGGGCTTTGCCGAATATCTCCAGCCCAGCGCCGCTCTCAGCGGCGGGGACGTGATTGTTCACCGGGTCGAAATTTATATCGGTGTCTTTATCGGCATTGTCACCTTCACCGGGTCAATGATTGCGGTGGCCAAGCTGAGGGGCTGGGTGCCCAGCCGAGCGGTGCTGCTGCCCGCCCGCCACGTGCTGACGCTAGGTATGCTGGGGGCGATCGCGGCCCTGGGCGTTCCCTTTTTGACCGCAACCGGCGATGTGCCGATGATTGCGCTGGGGGCGATGACGGCGATCGCAGGCATCTTTGGCGTTGTGATTGTGATGGCGATCGGCGGGGCCGATATGGCGGTGGTAATCTCGCTGCTCAACAGCTACTCGGGTCTGGCCTCGGCGGCGGCGGGCTTTATGCTCAACAACGATCTGCTAATCATCACCGGGGCGCTGGTGGGCAGCAGCGGAGCCATTCTCAGCTACATCATGTGCAAAGGCATGAACCGCTCCTTCATCAACGTGGTGCTGGGCGGCTTTGGCGAAACCGCCAGCGGTGCCAGCAAAACAGCTATTGAGGGCAGCGCCACCAGCACCAGCACTGGCGAGGTGATTGACCTGCTAGACAGTGCCCAGAGTGTGGTGATTGTGCCCGGCTACGGCATGGCTGTGGCCCAGGCCCAGCACGCTGTAGCAGAAATCACCCGTCTGCTGCGCAGCCAGGGCAAGCAGGTGCGCTTTGGCATTCATCCCGTGGCGGGCCGCATGCCCGGCCACATGAACGTGCTGCTGGCCGAGGCCAACGTGCCCTACGACATCGTGCTGGAGATGGACGAAATCAACGACGATTTCCCCCACACCGACCTGGTGCTGGTGATTGGGGCCAACGACACGGTCAACCCCAGCGCCAAGTACGATCCCGGCAGCGCGATCGCCGGTATGCCCGTGATGGAAGTCTGGGAAGCCAGCACCGTGGTGGTGCTCAAGCGCGGCATGTCGTCAGGCTACGCCGGGGTTGAGAATCCGCTATTTTTCAACGAAAATACCCTGATGCTGTTTGGCGACGCCAAAACCAACGTCAACGGCATTCTGGCCCAGCTCTCCACTACGAACGCACCCGCTCCGGCTCTCTCCGTAGCTTAGGCCGTTAAGAAATGCGCTCGGTCTCTCCGAGCGCATTTCAATTTTGAATCAACTGATTTTGCAGACCTTTCATGGGTTGCCGTTGTGTGTCTCAAAGCTCTCGGCGCAAAGAAGTAAGTCGAAACGAACGGGCAGCCTACGAAGAAGGATAAGCCACCTATGGAAGACGAACTACGCCCAGAATACGACTTGAAACGTTTGAAAGTCAGAAGATTGGGGCCAGAGCGAAAAAGCTTTGGCGAAACAACGGTGCGATTAGATCCTGATGTTGCCGCCATATTTCCTAGCGCTGAGGCCGTCAATGAAGCCCTCCGGTTCTTGATCAGAGTCACCTACGACAACCAATCCCTTCTATCCAATCTGCCCGAGCCTGCACCAAAGGCAGTAGACGGGTAAAGTCGTCCCTAGGCCTATCCATAAACTTGTCCCTCAGGTCGTAGGATGGATCAGCACATTACGATCGAGCTGTTCTGAGCGTCGCGGTTTGAGGGCTATGAAATTTCAGCGCAGTACATTGATTTTGGTTGGAGTCGCTTTTTTGTTGGGGGCAGGGGTGCTGATTGCCGAGTCACAGCGATCGCAGTCTCCCCCATCCGCTACCCAGAGCGAATCGACCGAACCCATTCTGGCCTTTGAAGAAACTGACGTCGCTACCCTCACCGTCGATCGCGGCGATGAGACTCTGATCTTTGAGCAGGGCGATGACGGCAGCTGGCAGATGACAGCACCTGAGAATGCAGTTGCGGAGCCGGGTGCCGTAGCCTTCCTGCTCAGCCGCCTCAACACCGATTCACCGCTGCAAACCGTCACCATGACCGCCGATCAGGCCACCGACTTTGGCTTTAACGCCCCCGTCGGCATCGTCACCGTCACCCTCAAAGACGGCACCGAGCACGAATTGATTTTGGGCGGTCCCGACTTCAGCGGCGGCAA
This sequence comes from Nodosilinea sp. AN01ver1, assembly GCF_050565655.1. Classification (NCBI taxonomy): domain Bacteria; kingdom Bacillati; phylum Cyanobacteriota; class Cyanophyceae; order Nodosilineales; family Nodosilineaceae; genus Nodosilinea; species Nodosilinea sp. AN01ver1. Next base: position 6,915 of record NZ_JBNXVS010000060.1, read on the forward strand.
TAACTACGCCGTGATCGATCCTGAGCCCTGGCCTCCAGAGGAAGGGACAGACTATTCGGCGCTCGTCGTCACCCGCGATGTGGCCAACGGCATCAACCGCCCCCTTCAGGAGTGGAAAATGCCCGTCGAAACCTCAGACCCCGTACCTCCTGAGGGTGACGCAACCCCAGCCGCCCCTAATGCAGAAGACTCAGCGGCTCCAGAGGCATCTCCTGCACCAGACGCATCAGCCAATCCTGCTGCCCCTGAGGAGGAAACACCCGGTGCCAGTGACTCAGCTGAGCCAGCACCTGCCGAAAGCGATCCTGAAACCACCAATTGAGCACCGAGACAGATGCTACGCTAGGCCAACCAATCTGTTTTGCTGCTGACTATGGGTTCTCCCACCGCTATTTTGTTGTTCTCCTGCCCCGACCAAAAAGGGCTAGTGGCCAAAATCGCCAACTTTATCTACGCCAACGGCGGCAACATTCTCCACGCCGACCAGCATCGCGATCCCGAGGCGGGGCTGTTTTTGTCGCGGTTGGAGTGGGAGCTAGAGGGGTTTAACCTGCCCAGGGAGATCATTGGACCGGCGTTTAATGCGATCGCCCAACCCCTGGGAGCCACCTGGCAGCTCCACTTTTCTGACGATGTGCCCCGCCTGTCGATCTGGGTCAGCCATCAAGACCACTGCCTGCTCGACCTGCTCTGGCGGCACAAAGCTGGAGAATTCAAAGCCGAAATTCCGCTCATTGTCAGCAACCACTCCCATCTCAAACCCGTTGCCGATCAGTTTGGCATCGCCTTTGAGCACCTGCCCATCACCAAAGACACCAAAGCCGAGCAGGAGCAAAAGCAGCTGGAGTTGCTCAAGCAATACAGCATCGACCTGGTGGTGTTGGCCAAATACATGCAGGTGCTCAGCCCCAGTTTTCTGAAGCAGTACGATCGCGTCATCAACATTCACCACTCGTTCTTGCCCGCTTTCATGGGCGCAAACCCCTACCACCGTGCCTTCCAGCGGGGGGTGAAGATCATTGGAGCCACCGCTCACTACGTCACCTCAGATTTGGATGAAGGCCCCATCATCGAGCAGGACGTGGTGCGCATCAGCCACCGCGACGATGTTAAAGAGCTGATTCGCAAAGGTAAAGACGTCGAGCGCATCGTGCTAGCCCGTGCCGTGCGGCTGCACCTGCAAAACCGCACCCTCGTCTACGGCAACCGCACCGTGGTCTTTGCCTGACGCAGGAACCCCACAATCCAAAGTCCAATCAGCTGTTTCCCGCCGCTACTCCCGTCACCAACGCGCTGATCGCGGGCGTAATCGCCTGTAAAACCGGCGACAAAATCACCACCGATGCCGCCGCAATTACGATGGTGGTGGCCAGCCGCATCACCTGGTCAGAGGCATTTTGGTAGGTGTCAAACTTAAAGTTGAGCTTTTCGACATCGAGTTCGACTCGGCCCAGATCAGTCTTTACGTTGCCAATATCGGTCTTTACGTTGCCAATATCGGTCTTTACGTTGCCGATGTCCGTCTCTACCCGGTCGAGCCGCTGGTTAATTTGCCGCAGCTCTGACAAGATCTGCTGCTGAAATCCCTCTGACGAGTCGCTGGCCTGCATCGCCTGATCCAGTAAATGGATAGCTTTATCATACCCAACGCTCTATGGCACCAGGACTGTGCGCGGGACTAAGCTATCGGCCTCCAGAGCAGATCGCAGCTTGCGGGCCTGGGTCAGCAGTCGCCAGGCCTGGGGTGAAAGCAGACTAGGCGCAAGGAGAGATAGCCCAGTGCCGACCTGGCGCTGCCGCAGGGCCACCAGCCCCCAGTGCAGATGCAGGTATCGCTCGATGGCAGCGAGGGTGGGAATGCGATCGCGATATTCCCCATTCACTCGCCCATAAATGCGCTCTTTGATGGTCAAATTGAGCGCCATACGACGAGCGAGCGCCATTTTTTGCTCATAACCGCCAGCCCAAATGGTGCGGTAGGCCAGGCAGTCGTTAATAAACAGCGCATCGCCAAAGTCGGCCAGCTTTACCCAGGCATCGATGTCGTCATAGTTGGTGGTCATGGTGGTATCCCAACCGCCCGCCTGCAAAAAGGCGTCGCGGCGAGCCGCCACCTGGGCAGGAGTACCAAAGGGCACCTGATCCATCAGCATGCCGTAGTGGATGGCGCTCTGGGGAATGTAGAAGACCTGGCCGGGGCCGGTGGCGGGGGTGCGGCGCAGCTCATTGCCGTGCTCGTCGACCTGAATGGCACGACATGAGCAGAGCACGGCCTGGGGATGCTGGGCGATCGCCGTGGTCATTTTCTCAATGCAGTCGGGGGCGAGATAGTCGTCGTCATCGAGGAACTTGACCCAATCGCCGCTGGCGGCGGCCACCCCGTTGTTAACGGTAGCGGCGTGGTTGAGGTTTTGGGCATTGCGATGGTAGACGACGCGATCGCCCAAGCTGCGCACATAGTCCTCGGTGCCGTCGGTGGAGGCATCGTCGGCGACGACGACTTCGCAGGGTAGGGTTTGGTTGAGACCGCAGGCGATCGCCCGCTTCAGCAACTCCAGCCGGTTGTAGGTGGTAATTACTAAACTAAATTTCATCGCCCCATGCTCCCTAGCTAGCTCAGCCTATGGCTATGTCTAAGGTTTCCCCAATGCCTTCAGATCACTCAGCATCAATGCCGTCCCATAGCTCAGCGAGGGGGATAGTTTGGCCAGTCATAGCTTCGTGCCAGCCCTGGCGAAAGCTTTCTTCGGCGCTTTTGAGGGTGACGCTTTTGCAGAAGAGTCGGACGATTTGCAACAGGTTGGACAGGTACTCAGGAGGAGTTTGCTCAATCTCTTGCATTACGGCGTCGAGCACGACGTTATTGGAAGCCATGGGGTTACCTGCGATTGTGGGGTTTGGGCGCACTACTCTCGCTAATGTAGCCCTAGCGAAGGTTCTCTCTCAGGCAGGCTGCTTTTGGCGGTCAGAGAGTACAGTTCTTTCATACGCTAAGCTGGGTATATAGGCTGATTGGGTATTAGTAACGTGCTGACCAAACTTACCGATCAAAATCGAATTACTCTACCGTTGAGCGTGACTGAGGCCCTTGGCCCAGTAGAGTATTTTGAGATTACGGTTGAGGGCGGGCAGGTAATTCTCACCCCAGTTAAAGTCCAGCGGTCTGATGCTGTTAGAGAAAAGCTGGCCGAGTTGAACATTACAGAACAAGATGTAGCGGATGCTGTAACTTGGGCTCGTGAGGGTTCTACCCTTCAATCATGACCGAGAGGCTTCGAGCAGTGCTTGATACCAATGTGTTGGTTTCTGCACTGGTGTTTCGGCAAGGGACAGTGGCTACTTTGCGTGAAGCTTGGCAAGCTGAGCGCTTTACACCTTTAGTATCGCGGGCGACGGCAACTGAGTTAATTCGGGTATTGGCCTATCCAAAATTTAGGCTGACTAGAATTGAACAAGATGATCTGTTGGCTGATTATTTGCCCTATTGCGAAGTCATGCCAATGCCAATGGAACTGCCGAAGCTTCTAGATTGTCGAGATCCGTTTGATGTGCCGTTCTTACAGTTGGCGTTGGTGGGTCGGGCAGACTATTTGGTTACAGGCGATCGCGATCTGCTCAGCCTAAAAGCTAACTTTGCAATACCAATCGTGAATGTAGAACAGTTTTTGAGGGTTCTTTTCCCGTAATCTTTTGCCTCAGCAATAACGGGGAGATCTAGGTCGCTGTGGTAGTGGGCTTTGCTACAGGTGTAACTGCCAAAGAGAATGATTTACTCTGGGTGGAAGCGATCGCAGCCATAGCAGAGGGGGCACTGGTGGCTGGGGAAAAGGGGTGATCGCCCCAATGCGATCTGTTGAACTGGGCTGGTTTACAGAACAATTAGGCTAACTGGGTGTAGCTTCAATTTAATGGTGGGCAGTGCCGTAGGGTGCATTCGCGAAGCAATGCACCACCACGAGCACCTTTGCCACCTCAAACTTACATTCGCGAAGCAATGCACCATCTTGCTACCCACGATTTCCCAGTGGTGCATTGCGGCTAATCAAAGCTATCAGGACGCTGCCAGACGAGGGTGTAGCCGCGCATGCACCCTACAGTTCTACCTTTTGGGAATCGGGATTATGGGATGCGGATTTGGTATCACACCCGCAAATATCGATGCACACTCGAAAACGCCCAATCTGTTGGGTTTTCCACCAGCCCATGCTTCACCGGGTTGTCATGCACATACTCACAATGGTTCACAAAATCGCGTTCATCCCGAATGCAGTGCTCCCAATACCGCCGCTGCCATAAATTGCCCTCCCGCCGCCGCTCCCCCGATGCTGTCTTCTCCGATGGCAGCGCTAATTCTTGGCCACACGCCTTTGTCACCATCAGCTTGATCAGCCGCCACCGCTTGGCGTAATCACCATCTTCCTCCGGCAACGTCCAAATGCAGTGGAGGTGATCCGGCAAAAGCACAAAGGCATCAATGGCAAAGGGGTGCTTTCGTCGTACCGCGATGATGGCGTCGCGTAGTGCCTGCCTGCCCAGGTGGGAGCAAAGCCAGGGGTACCGTTGATAGGTCACATGGGTAAAGAAATAGCTACCGCCGGGTCGGTAGAGGCGTCGGTAGTACCCCTACAGTGGTGCATTGCTTCGCGAATGCACCCTACGGTTGTTGGGTTTGCGCCCACATATCACGTCAGCTTCAGCACCGCCATAAAGGCTTCCTGGGGCACATCGACGGTACCCACAGCCTTCATGCGCTTCTTACCCTTGGCCTGCTTTTGCAGCAGCTTCTTCTTACGAGAAATATCACCGCCGTAGCACTTGGCCAGCACGTCTTTGCGCAGGGCCGGAATGCTTTCGCTGGCGATAATGCGGCTGCCGATCGCCGCCTGAATCGGAATCTTGAACTGGTGACGCGGAATCAGTTCTTTGAGCTTTTCGACCAGGGCCTTGCCCACGTAGTAGGCTTTGTCGCGGTGCACAATCGAGGCCAGCGAATCGACCGGGTCGCCGTTGATCAGCACGTCGAGTCGCGCCAGGTGGTTTTCGCGGTAGCCAATCAGGTGGTATTCCATGCTGGCGTAGCCCTTGCTGCGCGACTTCATCTGGTCGAAAAAGTCGGTGACGACCTCCGCCAGAGGCACTTCGTAAATTAGGGTAGTGCGGCCCTGGGCCAGGTACTTCATGTCTTTGAACTCGCCCCGGCGGTTCTGGCACAGCTCCATCAGCGCCCCCACGTACTCTTCGGGGGTGATCATGTCGAGCTGCACATAGGGCTCCTCGATTTTTTCGCGGGCCTGGGGGTCGGGCAGGGTGCTGGGGTTGTCGATCTCAAGCACCTCGCCCTGGATGGTAGTCACCCGGTAGATTACCGAGGGCGCAGTGGTAATCAGGTCGAGGTTGTACTCGCGCTCCAGGCGTTCCTGCACAATTTCCATGTGCAGCAGGCCCAAAAAGCCGCAGCGAAAGCCAAACCCCATGGCGCTGGAGGTTTCGGGCTCGTACTGCAGGGCGGCATCGCTAAGGCGCAGTTTTTCGAGGGCTTCGCGCAGTTCTTCAAACTGGTCGGAGACGGTGGGGAAAAGGCCGCAGAAGACCATCGGCTTGGCTTCGGCATAGCCAGGCAGGGCTTCTGTCGCCGGGTTTTGTACCAGGGTAATAGTGTCGCCCACGCGAGCGTCTTCGACCGCTTTAATCGAGGCGGCAAAGTAGCCCACTTCCCCAGCGTGGAGTTCTTCGACCTGCACCTGGGTGGGGGCCAATACGCCCAGTTCGTCAATTTCATACTCTTTGCCGGAGGCCATCAGCCGCACTTTGTCTTTGCGGCGAATGGTGCCATCCATAACCCGAAAGTAGACGATCACGCCCCGGTAGCTGTCGTAGTAGCTATCGAAAATGAGCGCCCGCAGGGGCTGATCGACGGTGTCGGCGGGAGGCGGCACCAGGTAGACGATGGATTCTAAAATTTCGTCAATGCCCACCCCCTGTTTGGCGGAGGCGAGAATGGCACCGCTGCAGTCGAGGCCGATAATGTCTTCAATTTCCTGCTTGATGCGCTCGGGTTCGGCACCGGGCAGGTCAATTTTGTTGAGAACGGGGATGATCTCCAGGTCGTTTTCCAGGGCCAAATAGACGTTGGCCAGGGTTTGGGCCTCGACCCCCTGGGAGGCGTCGACGACTAGCAGCGCCCCTTCGCAGGCGATCAGCGATCGCGATACTTCATAGGAAAAATCGACGTGCCCCGGCGTGTCGATCAGGTTCAGTACGTAGTCTTTGCCGTCCTGGGCCTTGTAGTTCATGCGGGCGGCCTGGAGCTTGATGGTAATGCCTCGCTCCCGCTCCAAATCCATGCTGTCGAGAAACTGGGCCTTCATCTCGCGATCGCTAACCGTACCGGTGCGCTGCAATAGCCGGTCGGCCAGGGTCGATTTGCCGTGGTCGATGTGGGCAATAATCGAAAAATTGCGAATTTGAGAGACGGGAACCTCTGTCATACGAAGGCTTACCAGCGATGGCGGTTTACAGACTTTAATATTGTAAGCCCTCACCTGGGTGAATGCTCGCGGGAGAGTCAGGGCTAAGCCGTGAAGAGCTGGTAAGACGGAATGTTGGCGGCGTGAAGGTTTTTTGCAGCAGATGTTTAAAAACGCGCTGAGAGCGGTGGAAGGATAGACTGAGATGATCGGGATAAACTTGTTATGTCAAGAACCTGAGACCTAACGGCCAAGAGGTTTAGGGTTGACTACCTTAGACCTTCTACCCTAGGGCTTAGACTTAAGAGACCTATTACAATCACCTACCTGGCAGTTCAGGCGACCTACTATGCAAAACTCTGCCCCCCATTCCGGCGAACGGTCGGCGGAAAAAGTCGATCTCTCCGTGCAGATCGACAAAGATCTGCTCGACCAGGTAACCCACCTCAGCTCTGACCCCAGCAAGGTTATTGATGTTGCCCTGCGCCAGTGGCTGCGGGGCGATCGCCGCTACGAAGACGACCTGGTGCGCCACCTGCCCCGCAACCCCACCGTGCCACCCAAGGGCGAGTGGAACGACTAAAGGACCGCAGCGTTCGGGGTTTAAGGTATGAGGTACAAGGTCTAAGGCCGCCCCCTAAGACCCTGTACCTTGCACCGTATACCTTCTAATTCCATCGCAACTAGAGCCATTGGTGGGGTCGGTTGGTTAACATGGGAACGTTCTGGCCCTTATCTCTATGCGATCGCCACGTTCCACCTCTGCTTTGGCCACGGACGGCCCAACGGATTCGCTCTCCGTCTGGATTATGGTGTTGAGCCCTAGCGGCGTTGTGGAATCGGTGCAGACGGTGGGGTCCAAGGCCTTACCAGCGACGCTGACGGCTAACTGGGTAGGGCGATCGCTGGGTGAAATCGTCTCGTTTGCCAATGCTCAAGACCTCGGGCAGGCCCTCCACACCCTGGCCACCCGTCACGACATTGTGCAGCTTCCCGGTCGTTGCCCACTGGGTTCCCACAGTATTGATGTGCAGTGGCTGCTGCAACCCCTGCTGGGGCCAGACGGCAGCTTATTTCGGATTGCGGCCACGGGCTACCTGGCCGATTTGCACGGTCTGGCCGAAAGCCCCTGGCTGCGGGTGGCTCCGGTTGCGGCTGCAGAACCAGCCCCGGCAGACTGTACCCAGCTGCAGACCTACTCGCCCCGGCTCAACCAGATTACCCGCAACGTCCGCTGGACGCTCGATTTAGAGATCATTCGCCAGCAGACGGTAGAGGGGCTCGGCGATCTGTTCGATGTCGATCGCTGCCTGGTATTTAGCTGCCACGCGGCCCCCAACATGGCCCCTGAGGCCGCTGCGGTAGCGGCTGAATACGTGCGATCTGAAGATTTGCTGTTCTGGCAGGGGCAGGTGTGGCTGCTGGCCGAAACCCCTTGCCTTAGCGCGGCGGCCCAGGCACCGAGGGCGGTGGTCCCCCCCCGGCAGCCCGCCGACCCGTCGGTCGTGGCGGTGGCGACCCGCTACCAAAACACCATCAACGGGTTCATTGTGCTGCACGATCGCCCCGATCGCCCCTGGTCAGAGGTGGAGCTAAATTTGCTCACCGACCTGGCCGATCAGGTGGGCACCGCGATCGCCCACGCCACCCTGTTCAGCGACAGTCACGCCCTGGCCATTAAGCTCCAGCAGGCCAACGCCAGCCTGATGGAAAAGCAGCGCGAGTTTCAAGAAGCCCGCCGCCAGGCCGAAGAGGCCCGCCGCCAGGCCGAAGAGGCCTCCCGACTCAAGAGCGAGTTTTTGGCCAACACCTCCCACGAGCTGCGCACCCCCCTCAACGGCATGATCGGCTTTCTCAAGCTGGTGCTCGACGGCATGGCCGACGACCCCGCCGAGCAGGAAGAATTTATTGAAGAAGCCCACAAGTCAGCCATTCACCTGCTGCAGCTAATCAACGATGTGCTCGACATTGCCAAGATCGAAGCGGGCAAAATGCAGATCGAAATGGGGCCAATTAGCCTCAAAGAGCTGCTGGCTGACCTGGAAAACTTTATGCGCCACCAGGCCGATCAAAAAGGGCTAAATTTCGAAATTTTGCTCCCTGCGACTCGGGACGATATCACCGTCAACGGCAACTACCAGCGGCTGCTCCAGGTGCTGATGAATCTGGTGGGCAATGCGATCAAGTTCACCCACGAGGGGGGCGTGACCATCAGCGCCGAGGTGAAGCCGCAAAAGCTTGAGCGACAGGGCAAAACCTGGCCCGGCCTGGTCAAAATTAGCGTTGCCGACACGGGCATTGGCGTATCGCTAGAGAAGCAGGATCGGCTGTTTCAAAGCTTTAGTCAGGTAGATGGCGATCGCACCCGCCAGTACGGCGGCACCGGCTTGGGCCTGGCCATTTCCCAGCGGCTGGTAGAGGCGATGGGCGGCGTGGTGCAGTTCATCAGCATGGGCGAAGGGCTGGGTTCCACGGTGACCTTTACGGCGCTGCTGTACCAGGAGCCAGTGGTGATCGACAAAGAACCGGTATATCCACCGAAATAAGCCGAATTCCAAAATTGGGGAAGAAGATTCAGCGCATGATCCACAGTTTCACAGGGCTTTCACAGGTACCTGGAGATATTGGTCGGGTGTCTCGGTATTGTCGCGAATAGCAAAAAATTGACGCTCAATATTCTTTAAAACTTCAGCGCTGTAATAGACTGTGCCGCAATTACTGCAAATCTCCACAGGAGTATTTGGAACAATCAGGTATTGCCCTTGATGGCTATACAGATAAGTAATTCGTCGTTCTTCGTAATCATTACTACCGCAGGCATTGCATTTAATCTCTCGCATTGGTTAAGCCCTTGTTTTTGGATCAATAAATTTGGGCGGCCTTGGTATATAAATAGTGATAATGGCAACCCGTTCCCCTCGCCAGCCGCAGACAATGTGAATGGGCAGATTGCTGGAATAACCAAGAACCAAACAACTTTCTCCCCGGCCTGTATCTGGATATTGCTCTAGAACTTCTCCATTTAATAGGGCTTCTTCTACCTGAAGTAAGGTCAAATCATCGACTTTTCGCTCAATATCGGCATGGGAAGTATAAACGTATTCTTCAGCGCGAGTTTTCTCCTGAATGCTCTCAATATCCATTTTGCCACCCCGTTAAGCCCGTACCAATTTACCCATCCGTCACTTTGCTAAGCTTCAGGCTCCAAACGTACTCTTCGCAAACTTTTCAGGCAGGGATAAACGGCTCACGAGCGGTAACCCGGTTTCTACTAGTTCAGGTATGTATGTCGGGCGGCCTGTGACTGGGTCAACTGGCTATGCAGGACATCCCAGTTCTCTGTTTGGATCAGCGTTTTGATCTGCTCTAGCTGCTGCTGGTACTGGGTTAGCGCATCTAGTAAAGCCGCGCGGTTGTGGCGGGCCATCAGAGTACCAAGATCGGGCACACCGCCGCCGACCCGGCTGGTGTCTTGAAAGCCGGAACTGGCCAGGGTCTGGGCCAGGGCTAGAATAGCCGGATCCAATTCCCCCTGGCAAGCGAGGATGAGGCTGCTGCTGACCATTACCGGCAGGTGCGAGATCCAGGCGACGGCGCGATCGTGCTGAGTGGGGCTGCACTGGCAGAGATTGGCCCCGAGGGAGGTGGCGATCGCCCGCACCCGCTCCAATGCCGCTGGATTCGTGGCCGCAGTAGGCGTCAGCACGTAGGGACGACCCTGAAACAGCCCCATTTCCGCTACCGCTAGCCCGGCCTCGGCTTTACCCGCCATCGGGTGCCCGCCCACGAAGTCGGGCCATAGCGCCTCGATCGTCGGTACCAGCTCTCCCTTTACCGAGGCTACATCGGTCACGACGGCCCCCGCTGACAGGTAGGGCGCGATCGCCTCAGCGGTCGCGACAACCGCGTCGATGGGCGTGCAGACAAACACGACCTCGGCCCCCGCAACCAGTGCCAAATCGGTCCCCGCTTCGGTAGCGGCCCCCATCGCCAGGGCCGCTTTGGCCGTTTCGACCCGGCGGGCAATGCCCACCACCGGGTGGCCCTGGCGGGTCAGGTCTAACCCCAGCGAGCCCCCGATCAAGCCCAGGCCAACAATGGCGATTCGTTCCATACGTCTCAATCTCTTTGCCCACAGTGGTTATTACCAGCATATCGGTGGCGTGGTCTCCAGCGGCCTCGACGAATCTTCTATGCGACAATGGACACCTATAGCTGCTCGCGGTGGGTCGGCGTGGAATGGCGGCACCCCTGGGGCAACGCCATCGTCAACCATGCCAGCTGATTCCCTCGATCGCTCCCTCGTCACCTTTTGGATGCCATTACTTTGATAGAGGCCCAAGTACACCAACAACTGCGCGCCCTGCTGCGGGAGTGGGGAGAGCCAAGCTGGCCCCATCATCTGACGCTGGCGCGGCTTGTGGCGCGGGCGCTGCGGCTGGGGCGCAGCGCGCTGCTGCAGGTGGGTGGCCTGTCGGCCTACCAGGGGGAATACCGCCTCAGCTACCTGATTGCGCTGATGATGTGGCCTGGCCCAGCCGTTGTGGTAGCCCCCGAGCCGACCGCTCAGCGGTTGCTGATGGTCGACCTGCCCCGCCTGCAGGAAAAGCTGCGGCTGCACAAACCTGTGCACCGGGGCGATCGCTGGCCCAGCGGCGATTTTAACGGTCTGCTGATTACTACCCCCGGTGCCTGGCTGAGCGATCGCCTCAGCTACGGGAGCCAGTTTCCCGAGGGCATTCCCACCCTGATTGACGATGCCGATAACCTTGAGCAGTGGGTGCAAGAGCAGCTCACCGCTAATCTCAGCTCGCTCGACTGGAACCACCTGGCCCTGGCCTACCCCAACCACGAGAGGCTGATTCAAGACACCCATGTGGCCCTGACCCACGCGGCCTTTCAACGCTCGGCCAACCCCTACCGACGCTATCTGCTCGACGAGCAGGCCTGTCAACAGCTCCAGCGCCTGCATCAGGTTTTGACCGCCAGCCGCACTCCCCAATCGGAGGGACCCATGCCGCCCCAGTGGGCTCGGTTCTGGCAGCAGTTCAATCCGCCCGACCACCTGCTGTGGTTTGCCGTCGATCGCGATCGCGGCCAGATGACGCTGCACTGCGCCCCGGTCGACCTGGCCCCCGCTCTGACCCCGGTCTGGGCTCGACAGCCGGTGGTGCTGCTTGGGGCAGCCCTCGACCCCGAACCGGCAGCCGACAACTTTCGCCAGCGCCTGGGATTGGGCGAGCTGACCTGCCTTCAGTTCACCCCCAACCGGCAAAACGACGCCATTCAGCTCTACCTGCCCACCCACCTGCCGCTGCCCAACACGCCCCAGTTTCAGGGGGTGCTGCACCAGGAGATTCGCCGTCTGCTGAGCCGCGATGTTGAAGCGGATGCCCGCGCTGAGGTGGCCGAAAGCTTGGCAAATCGCCCTGGCTTTACGGTAATTTTGCTCGATGATTTGCCCCTCAAGGGTCAGCTAGGGGCTGCGCTGGCTGGCGAGTTTGGCTCACGAGTGCAGGTTGAGCAGACGGCTGTCGGCAGCAACGGCATTTTGGTCAGCGGCTGGACGTTTTGGCGACAGCACCAGGCCCTGCTGCCGCCCCCAGACCTGCTGATTGTCGCTACGCTCCCCCTGCCTTCTTTAGAAAACCCGATGGTGGCGGGTCGGGTGGCCTTTCACAAGCGGCGGCGGCAAGACTGGTTTCGGCTGTACCTGTTTCCTACAGCGGTGACCGAGCTGCAGCGCGCGATCGCCCCCTCGCGGCAGCACCAGGGCACCGTGGCCCTGCTCGACACCCGCGTCCACTACCGCAGCTATGGCGCGCAGATTTTAGAAGCCCTGAGCCCGGCTGCCTGCACGCGATCGCTGCCCTCCGATTGGGGAACCAGGCGCTAGAGAATTTGGAAAGTCGGGGGTTTGCAGGGAGGCTATCCTCCTAACCTTTCACATGCTTTGTCTGCCCGCATCCCGTCCTATGATGAAGAATGGAGAGTAGTACGGAACGTAGCGACGTAAACCCATGGGCGAATCAAAACGACGCAAAGAGCAGCTGGGCGAAAAATATGGACAGGCAGAACCCATTCTGCCCTGGCTGCCCATTACCAAAGACCAGTCTCAGCAGTTTGTAAAATGGACAACTCGTGGTGCCTGGGGCGGCATTATCTTGATGATCGCCTTTTGGATCACCCTGCGGTTTATTGGCCCTGGGCTGGGCTGGTGGACATTGGCCGATTAGAAACCAAGATCTCAGGGTTTGCGGACATAATCGGCGCGAAATTTCCTATTCTCGCTAAGAAATCGTAATCAGCGCTTTCCGTCTCCCATAGATTCTAGGTAGAGTGAGAGGAGGTGGTTGCGCGGGAGTTTGCGAGAAGATGCTGAGCCAACAACGGCAGTCTGGACCCCAGCGAGACGAGCCTCGGCCCGATGGAGTTGCCGACGTCGTCAAAGGAGTCGCCAGAGATTTCAGCCTGGTAATCGATGGGTCTGAGCCGGCCCTAGCTCTGCCCCAGGTCATGCCGCCCGCTCCCAAAAGTAACCAGTCGTGGCGGCTGCTGCTGATATCTCTGCTGAGCTGTGGTGCGGCCAGCGCGGCAGCCTTGGGAGCCTTTCTGTGGCTGATTAACCTGCCGCCCACCGCCAACTGCGAGAATACGGCCACCGTTACAACCGATCGCGCTCAGCTATTCTGCGCCCAAACCGCGGCTAGCTCGGGCGAGCTGACCGACGTGCTGGTCGCCCTCGACCTGGTGGGTGGCTGGACAGCGGAGCACCCCCTCCACTATGAAGTGCAGCCCCTGATCGAGCAGTGGTCTTGGGTGGCGCTCAAAGCCGCAGAGCAAGAGCTGCGCAGCAACGGCAGCATGGCCGAAGCGCAGTCTTTGGTCAGCCACATTCCGGTTGATAGCCCGGTGTTTGCTACGGCCCAGGAGACCATGCAAACCTGGCAAACCGAGTGGGAGCAGGGCGAGGCCATTATGGCTACCGCCCAGACAGCGCTCCAAAAGCAGGACTGGGCCACCGCCTCTAAACAGGTGCTGGCTTTGGCCGAACTCAACAATTCTCACTGGCGAGTAGAACAGGTGGCAGCGCTGTCGCGCCAGATTCGTCAGGAGCGTCAGGCCCAGGAGCTGCTGGCCGAAGCCGTGGCCACCGCCGTGCCGGGGGGGAGCGATCGCCTGGGATCGGCCCTGCGCACCGCCAGCAAAATTGACGAGGGCACCTACGCCCGCCAGCAGGCTCAGCCCTACCTAGACCGCTGGAGCGACCTGCTGCTCAAGCTGGGGCAAGACAAGTGGTACGCCTCTGAGCTAGAAACCGCGATCGCCCTGGGCCGCAGTGCCGCCCTCAACCCCAGCCGCGCCAAGGTAGCCCAGGAGCTGATCTGGATCAGCCAGGCGCGCCAGATGGCCCAGCAGAGCCTGACCACCTGGCGCACGGCCCCCGACCAGCTGGTGACGCTGTATCGCGCCATGCTGCTGGCCAACCGCCTGCCCACCGACAGCCCCTACTACGGCCAGGCCCAGTCGAGCGTGGCGACCTGGCGCACCCACCTGAGCGAGCTAACCCGGCTGCAAACCGCTCAGGCGGTAGGGCAGGTGCGCGACATCGACGCGATCAAGGTGGCAATCGATCAGGCCGCTAAGGTGCCGATGGGCCACCCCCGGCGAGTGCAGGCCCAAACCCTGGTCGCCCACTGGCGGCAAGAGGTTGAGCGCTTAGAAGACCGCCCCTACCTGGTCAAGGCCCACGAACTGGCTAAGGCCAAAACCTTCGAGGGTCTGCAGGCGGCGATTCAAACCGCCAACGCCATCGCCCTGCCCCGCGCCCTGCGTGGCGAGGCCCAGAGCTGGGTCTACATCTGGACCAGTGAACTACAGGTGATGGAAGATCGGCCGCTGCTCAACCGGGCGCGATCGCTGGCCGCCCAGGGCAACCTCTCCCAGGCCATTGCCGAAGCCAGCGGCATTAAGCCAGGCCGCGCCCTCTACGACGAGGCCAAAGCCGCGATCGCGGGGTGGCAGTGGGAAATTGCCGCCGCCGAGCGCGCTCGGTTACGCGCCCTTCAAGAGGAGGCTGCCCGCAAAGCCGCGATCGCTGACCCAGTAGAGCCCGCCCCCGAGAGCCTCCCCCCCAGTGCCGATGCCCCCACCGACGCTCTGGTTCCTGCGGCAGAGGCGCTGCCTGTGGCCCCAGCCCCCATGCCCACCGAACTGAGCCTGCCCAGGCCGCCCCTGCCCGAGCGCCTTGAAACCGTCCCCGGTGAAGCTTCCCCCAGTGACATCTCTGCCCCCGTTGAAGCGACGACCCCAGCACCTGCGGCGATCGAGGCAGCGCCAGCGGCCCCACCGCCAGCCCTAGTCGCCCCAGCCCCCCTTGCGCCCGTTCCCAACCCGGCCCCCGTGGCTCCCCCGGCTCCGCTGCGGGTTCTGCCTCCTGACGCCACGATGGCTCCTGCGACCGGGCCTCAGGCGACCCAGCCCCAGGCCACGTTTGCGCCTGTGGTGTCGGCCCAGCCGCAGCCCGAAGCGCAGATCGCCCTGCAGCTACGCTGGTCAGAAGCCAGCCAGGCACAAGTGCCTAATCTGGCCTCTTAACCCTATGCCAAGCAAAATACCGAAGTGCTCGTCACAGACGCGCTGTACAGCAGCTATCAATCCCATTTGCCAAGGGGGTAGACAGCGTGGTTAGCAATTTGCTCAGGAAAGGTAAACAACCCAAACGACTCACTGAAATTTCGTCGCGCCCAAAGAAAGGGCGAGGCCGCCGCTTTAACGACTCAAGATCACCACAGACAGGACCACCCTTCCCTGCATAGATCTCCTGGGTCGATATAAGATAGGAACTGGCCAAATTTGCCGAGGGGGCTATACCCAGCTCAGCTTGGGATTTGGGGCTTTCTCACCGGCAAAACTTCACTTAAACCTGGCTTGGGTTAACCTATGGCTCTCCTCCAAAACTTACCCCAGGTTCCCGATACGCTGCGAGGGCGTACCGTAGGGCGCAGTTTTCAGGCGGTATTTTTGCTGGCGCTGGTTTCGCTGCTGCTGCTGGGGGCCTTTGGGCTGCGGCTGTTTCAGCTTCAGGTGGTAGAGGGCGATCGCAATCGTCAGCTAGCCGATACCAACCGCATTCGCCTGGTGCCCAAGCGTCCGGCTCGGGGCACCATCTTCGATCGCAACGGCAAAATTTTGGCCGGTAGCCGCCTTTCTCACACCGTCTCAATCTGGCCAATTGCTCTGCCGCGCGACCAGTGGCCCATGGTAATTAATCGCCTGTCTAAGGTGCTCAACGTTCCCCCCGACGAAATTCGGCAGCGGCTGGAGCAGGCGGGCTACGAGTCGATTGAGTCGATTACTGTCGCCCGAGGCATTAGCCCCGCCCAGGCTACGGCCCTAGCTGAATACACCAATGAGCTACCCGGCGTGCGGCTAGAGGCCGAGGCGGTGCGCAACTACCCCAACGGCGACCTGGCCGCCCACGTGATGGGCTACACTGGCGAACTGACCGACGAACAACTCAAGGCTCGCCGCGACAAAGGCTACCGTCTAGGCGATGTGGTTGGCCAGATGGGGGCCGAAGCAGCTTTTGAGAGCACTCTCCACGGGGCCTGGGGCGGGCAACAGGTCGAGGTTGACAGTGCTGGCCGCATTATCAGTATTTTGGGCGATAAGCCCGCTACCGCTGGCCAGGATATTCAGCTCACCATTGACCTGGAGCTACAGCGAGCCGCCGAGGCTGCTCTGGGCACCCGGGAGGGCGCGATCGTCGCTATGGATCCGCGCAATGGCGCTATTTTGGCAATGGCCAGCTGGCCCACCTACGACCCCAATATTTTTACCACCCGCATTACCGAGGCCCAGTGGCAGCAGCTGCAGGGGGCCGACCACCCCTTCCTCAACCGATCGCTACAGGCCTTTCCGCCCGCCAGCACCTTTAAGATTGTCACGACGGCGGCAGCGCTTGAGTCGGGTAAATACGACCCCGGCACGGTGCTGCCCACCTACCCCTACATTCAGGTGGGGGGCATTCAGTTTGGCGACTGGAACCGGGCTGGCTTTGGCCCCCTGAGCTTTCCTGGCGCGATGGCCTGGAGTAGCGACACCTTCTTTTACCAGGTGGCCATGCGGGTAGGCGGCCCCACCCTGATCGAAATGACCCGCCGGTTTGGCTTTGGCCGCAAAACCGGCATTGAGCTAGGGGCTGAAGAAAGCGCTGGGCTGGTGCCCGACGACGCCTGGAAGCGCGAAAACCTCGATACACCCTGGGTAATTGGCGACTCGATTAACATGTCCATTGGTCAGGGGTTTATGCAGGCCACGCCCTTGCAGGTGGCCAATATGTTTGCGATCGCGGCCAACGACGGCTACAAAGTCACGCCTCACCTGCTCAAAGACAACGAAGAGCACCGCAACTGGAAAGAGTCCCTGGAGCTGAGCGATGCCACTATCGATATCTTGCATCGGGGGCTGCGGCAGGTGATTACGGGCGGCACGGGCCAGAGCCTCAACGTGCCCCACCTGCCTCCCCTGGCGGGTAAGAGTGGCACCGCCGAAGCACCGCCAGGGCTGTCGCACGCCTGGTTTGGAGCCTACGCCCCGATGGAAAATCCGGAGGTGGTGGTTGTGGCCTTTGCCGAACACTCGGGCGGCGGCGGCGGTAAGGTAGCGGCCCCGATGGTGCTACAAGTGCTAGAGGCCTACTTTGGTAAAAGCCAGATCGCCGAAGGCACCCAGCCGTAGGCGCGTCTTTCGCTTTGGGAATACAGGCAACGTCATGCTGCCCGCGTTCCCTTCGACTCCGCTCAGGGAACGCGGGGTTAGTCACGGGTAATCTGTTAACTCCGCGAGGCGAGGCTGAAGTTGCGAAAATGCTGGGCCTGGGCCTCAATGCGGCAGGCCAGGCGATCGCAGACCATGCTGCACAGGTCAAAAATGAGTTCGTCGGTGACGCTGTAGTAGGCGGAGGTGCCCTCGGTGCGGCGACTCAAGATACCCGCCTGTAGCATTACTTTCAAATGCTTAGAGACGTTGGCCTGGCTGGTTTGGGTGGCATCTACCAGCTCCTGCACACATTTTTCTCCGTCCCGCAGCAGGTTGAGAATTCGCAGCCGCATGGGCTCACTCAACACGCCAAAATACTCGGCCACTTGCTGCACGACTTCAACTGAAACCGGTTCTACAGGATCCATTAGGGTTCGTAGGTAGGCTCGTGTGCGCGAACGATTCTCAGTAATCTTAACAACTATTTTATTTTCGCAGCTATCAATAGCAATCCAGTCATCAAATCTTGTTAATTATTTAGGGATGATCCCTGTGGGGTTCTGTCTAGAACCAGGGGAAGAGATTGGTGGAAGAGGTTGAGACTAAACCTTGGGCCAGGGCCCGTACCGTGAGATTCTTAAAGATAACGATCACTCACCCTTGAGGACTGCCGTGAAAGCCATCACCCTGCTTGGTTCAACCGGGTCTATTGGCACCCAAACCCTGGATATTTTGGAGCACCATCCCGACCAGTTTCGCCTGGTGGGCATTGCCGCAGGGAACAACGTCGAGCTGCTAGCCCAGCAGGTGCGCCAGTTTAAGCCTGAGGTGGTCGCCATCTGCAATGCCGAGAAGCTGGGTGATTTGCGTGCCGCCCTGGCCGGGCTCGACCCCATGCCCCAGCTCCTGGCCGGGGATGATGGGGTGGTGGAGGTGGCTCGCTATGGCGAGGCCGAGGCCGTGGTGACGGGCATTGTGGGCTGTGCCGGGCTGCTGCCGACCCTGGCCGCGATCGAGGCGGGCAAAGACATTGCCCTGGCCAACAAAGAAACCCTGATTGCGGGCGGGCCTGCGGTGCTGCCCCTGGTCGAAAAGCACGGCGTGAAGCTGCTGCCCGCCGATTCGGAGCACTCCGCCATTTTTCAGTGTTTGCAGGGCGTTCCCAAAGACGGGCTGCGACGCATTTTGCTGACCGCTTCGGGCGGAGCCTTTCGCGACTGGCCCACCGAAAGGCTGGCCCAGGTGACGGTGGCCGATGCCCTCAAGCATCCTAACTGGTCAATGGGCCGCAAAATCACGGTTGATTCGGCCACGCTGATGAACAAGGGCCTGGAAGTAATCGAGGCCCACTACCTGTTCGGTATGGACTACGACGGTATCGATATTGTCATCCATCCCCAGAGCATTATTCACTCGCTGATTGAGCTGCAGGATACCTCGGTACTGGCCCAGCTGGGCTGGCCCGACATGCGTTTGCCCCTGCTCTACGCCCTCTCCTGGCCCGATCGCATCTACACCGACTGGGAACCGCTCGATCTGGTCAAGGCGGGCGACCTCACCTTCCGCGAGCCCGACCACGCCAAGTACCCCTGCATGGATCTGGCCTACGCCGCTGGCCGAGCCGGAGGCACCATGACGGCGGTACTCAACGCCGCCAACGAGCAGGCCGTGGCGCTGTTTTTAGACGAAAAGATTCACTTTTTGGAGATTCCGAAGGTGATTGAGGGAGTCTGCGATCGCCACCGTTCCCACAATGTGGCTCAGCCGGTACTGGCCGACATTCTCGCTGCCGACCAGTGGGCCAGGGCCGAGGTGCTCAGCGTGAGCGAGAACCTGACCCAGGCCACCGTTGTTTCGCTGGGGTAAGCGCCGTGGATCTGCTGATTGTACTGGGGGCCATTGTCGTCGTCGTGCTGGTGTTTGGCTGGCTGTTTAAGCTGGTCAAAAACACGATTCAAACAGTGCTGCTGGTCGCCTTTTTGCTGTTGGTGCTGTACTTTTTGTTCGGCATCGGTCCCGGTGCCGTTTGGGAGCAGATTCAGGCCTGGCTGAGCGGCCTGTGGGGAGGGAGATGAGGACGATTTTGGATTAGTGTAGGGTGCATAACGCTAAGGCGAGGCTCCGCCAACGCGCAGCAATGCACCGCGAAAAAGGCCATCCCCAAAATAGCCTTACGCCAAACTTCAGTCTTGCAGAGCACTAGGAATGGGGCCTAAGGGCAAGGCTGATCACCTGCCAGGGGGTAACCACTGCGGGTGGCGTTGTGCCCTGAGACTGCTCTAGAAGATTGACGGGGCCAAGGATGTCTCTGGGTAGGGTGCCGCCCAGGGCGAGGGGGCTGCTGGTGCCGGTGCTTTCGTAGGCGCGCAGAATGTATTGATCCGATCGATCTTCTGATTGTTTTAAGGCGGCCAGCATCAGGGAATTGTCGCCTAAATTGAGCCAGCTGGCGGCGGTAGGGCCAGAGGTCGATGACGCTGTCGGGCAATCTAGGCAAGCCTGAATCGGCAGGTTAAAGCTGCGGGCCGTCTGGACGGTTCTGGCCTGCTGCCAGCCTTGGGCGTGGGGGTAGACGGCATAGCTGAAGGTCTGGAGGCCGCGATCGCAGCCCGGATCGGGCCAAACCGGCGCTTTCAGCAGGGTCAGGCGCAGCTGGCTGGGGGTGGCATCAAACCCGTGCTTGTAGTCCGTGAGAATGCTGACGCCGCGATCGCCATTGCTCAGATCGGCCCAGCGCAGGGCGGGTACTTCCCACTTGGCGGCGTCTTGAGGGGTGGCGGGGGTGGTTGAGCGGGCGATCGCGCCAAAGGGAATTTCGTAGGTGGCCTTAGCGGCTGACACCGTCAGCGGAAAGGCAGCCTTCAGCACCACCTGGGTTTCCTGCCAATCGACCTGGGTGTGGACGGTCAACAGGGGCGACCCCACATCTAAGCTGTAGTCCTGGGTGATGGTGGACTGGTTGAAGGTCTGAACCACGCGCAGGGTTTGCCGCACCGGGCCGTACTCAACCCAGCGAATGCGCTGGAGCTGGAAATGTTTGAGGGGATGGTCCTGGTAGTCGGGGGCAATATTCCAGGCATCCCAGTACTGGCCCTGGTCGTTGAACGCCTGGAGCTGGTTTCCACAGTCGTGGAAGGTTTCGGTGCCCGTAGGCTTGTGCGTCAGGCTCGCAATGGATCCGGTAGATAGGTCAAGCTTTGCCCGCAAATACTCGTTCTCTAGCACCCAGTCATCAGGCGGCTCGGTTTTAGGCGAAACACTGATCTGCGGAGCCTCCGCAGGCACTAGCCAGATCAGTCGATAGCCCACTGAGGGCAAGCCTGAAACGTAGACCAGCAGCGATGGCGATCCATCCGGCCCTGGCTGGGTCAGAAGCAGCTGACCCTCAGCGTCCTGCGCTTGCCAGTAGGCCTGGGCCAGGTGGGGAGGAAGGGCGATCGCCACCACCTCCCGGCGCTCCCAGTTCAGCGGGTTAAACAGCACCACGGGTACAGCATCGGGGTGCGGCGGCGAGGGTACTGGACAGCACTGGGCCAGGGCAGTGAGGGAGGTTTGCAGAATGCGATCGCCTGCCGCCAGCGCCCGCTGCCACTCGTCATTGGCCTGCTCGAACACCTCAGGAATCGATGACCCCGGCAAAATATCGTGAAACTGGTTAAACAGCACCCGCTTCCAGGCGGCTTCTAGCTCGGCCTGCGGGTAGGGCTGTAGGTTGTAGATCGCGGCGATCGCAGCAAATAGCTCGGCCTGAAACAGCGTATCTTCGCAGCGGCGGTTGTACTGCTTTTGGTCACCGTGGGTGGTGTAGCAGCCCCGGTGGAGTTCGAGGTAGAGTTCGTCGCGCCAGAGAGGG
>NZ_JBNXVS010000061.1:0-27546 GCF_050565655.1 Nodosilinea sp. AN01ver1
GCGCACGGACTCATCAAGTCCTACAAGAAGCGATTGAATCTGCTTATTCTCAAGTCACTTTAAAGGATATTCGCAGCTGGTTCACAAATGACTGTTACTGTACCTCATCCGAATGAGAACCGCTATAATTCTAAATCAGGTGATGATAATCAACCGTCCAAAGCAATACTTCTATCGTGGATGGAGCGGTCTGGCTATGAGGTCAATTACCAGTCGACCAAAAACGACAATTGGGCGATCGCTCTAAAAAATCCGGGTGATTTAGTAGTAACGGCAGGCGGAGATGGCACCGTTGGCTTGAACTACTCCTGTAGGGTTGCCAAACAAACCAATGGTCAAGTACTGATGACGTCAGGTGAAGCGAATTTTACTCCTGTAGTTTGAATCTATTGTGCTGCTAAAGCTTCAAAGTTTAGCTGAGCATAGGCTACCGTAGCGTTAAGTTCAGCACACCAAACGACGACCAACCGATACTGTCGCAGAGTTTCGTCTGCTGACATGGAGGCAGAAACAGGAACGGTGATCGGATAGCGGTGCTTGCCTGCCCTCACCTGCATCTTTCCCAAAAATAGAGCTGCTGGGCTTCGTGCAGACGGGTTCACTGGATTGGCGTCAGTTATGAGAACTAGGCTTAAATCTGGCCCCTGCTCTAGCAGGTTAAAGGGGACATAAAACTCTAGAAAAAGCTGATTGCTATGGGTCACAATGCGGGCGTAGGGATTCATTCTCCAGGCCCGGTAGGCCGTCGCTAAACTTTGTGAGGCGGGATACAGCCGGGGTGGTTTTTCGAGCAGGGGTTGCAGGGGCACCACGGGAGCGGGGGCGCGGCCCGAATTGAGCAGGGTGTTGGCCAGGACCAGGAGTGGGGCAGCAGCAGCGATCGCGCCATAGATTGTCAATCGCCGCTGGTGCATGGTGAGGGTTAGGAGGAGGGCTGACTGGACTGCTCTCATCATCCTGAATAGAGCTGATAAGCCCCTGAATCGCGGTTAAGACTAAGATCTGGGAGTTCTTAGCCAGCTGGTGCTTGTTTCTTAGGCGTTTCTCAGTTTTGAGGTTAGAGCAGGCCGATCAGCAGGGCAACCAGGGAAATCGCCAGGCAGGCACCCAGGCTGAGATAGCTGAGCCGGATGATTTGGTTGGCCTGGCGGTGGGCCTCGATCAGCATCTGGTTGGCTTTATTTTTGGCCGCTAGCTCCAGGCGGATCAGGTTGGCATCCCACTCCTGGCTGGCGGAGAGGTAGCGGTAGTCGAGGTCGCTGAGGCTTTTGTGGGCCGCCCACTGTAGGGCATCTTGCAGCGCCTGACCCATCAGCAGCCGTGAGCCATCTTGAAAGTTGGAGGCCACCCAGGCCTGCAGCATGACGGCGTAGGGGCGCTGCTGCGCCAGGCACTGGTTGACCCAATCGTGGTTAAAGATTTCGGCGTAGATGGGGTTGGCAACCCGCAGGCCGCCGTTGCGCGCGATCGCAATACCAGAGAGCTTTAGTTCGGCCTGCTCTGGGCTGCCGTCGGCGGCAAGGCTGCCCTGCATCAGTATGCGCTGGTGCAGGCTGAGCAGCCGACCCAATCGCAGGTTGTCGGCCAGCAGGCGATCGCGAATGGTGCGCAGGTGTTCGGGGTCATCCTGGGCTTCCCAGTGGTGAATTAGGCGCGATCGCACCAGCTGTTCTACCGCTCTGGCTTCGGTGCCAGCCGCGATTGTCTGATTTTGAAAGGCGATTTGAATTAACCCGCAGAGCTTTTGGGTCAAAAAGGGCTGGCCGCCAGTCCAGTCCAGCACCGCCGCCAGTACGCGATCGGGGCTGGCGGCCAGTCCTGTCAGCCCCGCCGCCAGCCCTGCCGCTTCACCCAGAGTAAAGCCCGCCAGGGCAATGGCTTTACCAATATTGAAGGGCGTTTGCTGACTGTCGGCCACCAGGTCGCGGGGGGTAGCTACCCCAAACAAGGCCCAGTTGAGGCGGCGGTAAGCCGGGTTCTCGGCCCGCTGGTCGTAGCAAAAGCGCACCAGCCCAAAAAAATCTCCCGCCGCAAAGCTCAGCCCCTTAACGCCGTCAACTTCATCCAAAAAAATGAACAGCGGCTGGTCGGGCTCGGCCACCAGCAGCACGCTTTCAATCCAGTAGCTGAGCTTTTGCACAGGCGGCAGCGGCCCCAGCTGCTGCCACCAGGTGGGTAAATCGCCCCCATCCGTCAGGCCAAACTTGCGCCGCAGGTCGAAGGCCAGACCCAGGTACCACTGCTCAGGGGTAATGTGCTGGCTGCCAATGCGGGTCATGTCGATCGTGGCACAGCGCCCCATGCCCTCGCGCTCTAGCCGCTGGCGAGTGCGCAGCCGCAGACTCGACTTGCCCATCTGCCGTGAAGCTAGCACGTAGCATAGCGCTCCCTGAGCCAGCGCCTGGTAGAGGGTGCGATCGGCCTCGCGCTCAATGTAGGTGGGGTCGTTGGCGGCGAGGCTACCCCCCACCCGGTACTCAACCATAGACCGTACTCGACGGCAGCGGCAGAAAGGCCAGAAAGTACTGGCGGTAGAGTTCGCAGCTTGGGGTAGCCAGGTTTTTGTGCAGGCTGATCAGACCGAGGTTTTCTAGACGGTAGGCGGTAATCGGCTCTAGCGCTACGGGCTCAGCCGATTCAATGACCCAGCGAAAGGCGATTTGCAGATCGGGGTGAGGGTACAGCGCCGCCAGCAGCTCTCGCAGATGATCGCCGTAGATGCCCGCCTGGGTGGGGGCTTCTTCCAGCAGTTGCTCAAGGCCGGTGTTGCCCTGGGCCAGGGCATAGAGGGCCAGCCGCACCAGCCCCGGTCGGCTGCTCACGACCCGCAGCAGCGACAGCAGTTTTTCGGCCCCGTCAGGGCCTTCGGCCCAGGTCAGGCGGTGACGGTGGGCCAGATCCTGCACCTGCTCCAGGGTAAAGGCGGGCAGCCGAATGGCCAGACCGACATTGAAAGGCGACTGGTGCAGCTGCAGGGGCGCATACACCTCCGTCGCGTGGGCCAGTATCCAGCGAATGCGGCTCCAGGGCTCGCTCTCGCGGGCTTCTTCGTACCACGATCGCAGCAGCGGCAAAAATTCTGACGCCAGCTCAGGGTATTGAAACAGCTCGTTCACTTCGTCGAGCGCGATCGCTAGGGGTGTCTTGACCTGGGCCAAAACAACGTCTTCGAGGTAGGCAGTGCAGCTCACCTTGCTGCCAATTTCGCGGTTCCAGTACCGCTCTAAGTCAGCCTCTAGGCCCAGCTGATGGCTAACGTTGGCGCAAAACCAGCGCAGGAACCGATCGAAATCGGCAAAGGTCTGGCGATCGGCCCGGTGCAGGCTGAGGGTAACGCAGCGCATTTGGTGCCCCTGGCCGTGGACGACCAGCCGTCGCAGCAGAGAGGTTTTGCCCATCTGGCGGGGGGCTTTTAGCCGAATCAGGCTGCCCGGTTTGAGCAGGGCGGCCATCGTCTGGGTTTCAATCGGGGGACGCTCGATGTAGAGCTGAGACGCTAGGGGGACTGGCCCATTCGGCAGTTCCCAATCTGGCAAACCGGGGCTAGGGGCAGGGGGGCTGGATTCTGGCAGACTGACCATGGCCGGGGGCACCGACTGGTGGCGGGCGTAGCGTTCTACAACAGCTCGGATGTTGCTTTTAGAGACCTTTTGATGGAGCGAGTCTGACAGGCTCTGCCACAGCCGAAACCCTACATCGCGGATGTAGCTGTGGTCGTAGCCGCAGCTTTCGGCGATTTCTGCGTAGGTTTTGCCCTCCCACACCTGGCTAAAGACGGTTTCTTGCAGATTGCTGAAGGTGTAGCCCGGCAGCAGTTGATCCAGCAGGGCCAGGGCTTCGTCGGCACGCATAACAAGGGGAAAAGACGTTGACGCTATCATAGCGAACTGGCCTAGCGAACTGGCCTGAGGGGGCGGGCTGAAGAGCGGCACAGATAGGCCACAGCGGTGCCCGTTTACCAGTGCCAGTCAAAGGCGCTATTTAGAACGCGGGGGGCGGGTATCAGCGGGTTGACTGTTGGTTTGACTGGATTGATCTGGAGACGGCAGAGGGTCTAGGGCCTGCCACTGGAAGTCGGTGGGGCGGGCGCTGCGGGCAAAGGTAATCACGTCGTTGACAATGCGGTTCAGCCGTTCGGCCTCGTCGAGGGCCAGGGCGAGCCGCTGCCGGGCAATCTGGGGTAAAGGCATACGGTGGCACAGCCGCAGACCGTTGATGATGACCGTGAGGGGGCCGCGCATATCGTGCACCAGTCCAGCGGTGTTTTCGCCAATTTCTGCTAGGTAGAGCAGATACTGCTGGCTGTGGGCGATGGGCGGTGCGTTAGAGGGGCGACGTAGTTCTGGCCTTAGCGGTGGCCCCAGCGGTGGCCCTAAGGAAGATGATCCCAGTGGAGGCACGCCGGTTGACGACCATAGCGGGGGGGCGATCGGCGCAGACTGGGGCTGGTTGGAGTAGGGAGACATAGCGGTTTCCTGTCAACATTAGAACTTGGGCTGGTGGCTACTTCTGGCGTAATCTCTGCGCGGGGCATTGCTATGGGTGACTTTGCCTTGTCTTGGCGTTACGCACCCTAATCGATCGCTGAAACTAAGCCTAGCCAGTCGCTAGAGCATCGCTGCAAGGGTTCGCGCTAGCGCACGTCGCCGTCAGGAAAGGCCATCACCCGCCCTGTGCCCACGGCCACGACGACATCGAACGTGGCGCAGTAGGCAAAGGTGGTATCGGTAGCTTTGTTGTAGAGATTCACCACCATGCCGGCCCCACCGGGCTGCACCGATATCGGTTCTAAATCGCCAAAAAAGAAGCGACGCAGCTGGTCGCCGCCGCCAAACTGACCCCTGTGCTCTTGCACAAAGGCTACTTGCTGGGCGGCGGTTAGCCCGGTGGGGCTGGACATGTCTTGGGCGCTGGCGGAAGAGATTGCCGCTGTTGAGAGCAAGCTCGCAATCAGCAGCGAGGCGATGGGTAAGAAACGCCCCTGAGGGGCGATCGCGCTGGTTAACAATGGGTTAAGATTCATAGGGCCACCGAATTAAGCTACGGCAAGAAGTTATCCGTAACTGTATGGGGTAGCTCTTCTACTGTCGCGCCTCATAAGACTAAGATTGCGGCTAGCTCTGGGGGTAGCGACAAAACTAGCCAAAAGGCCAGGATCAATCCTGACCTTTTGGCTAGCGTCATTGGCGAGTTTTACTGTTTTAGTACTGCTGAACGCCAGTCACTCTGGCTAATTACTCTGAAATGTGCTTGAGAACACGCTTGTCGGTTGCAGAGAGCACGTCTTCGCCGTGGGTCTTGGCCTGCTGGGCGCGATCGCTGAGTTCCTCAAGTTTTTGGCTGGCGGCGTCTCGGCCCGTCTCGATCGCCTGGTTGCGGGCCTCGGTTTTGCCGATAATCTTTTTGGTGGTGTCTAAACCACTGTAGACATCCTCGGAGAGATCAGCCGCCTGATCGGCTGCCTGTTCGAGCTGAACGGGCTGCTCTGGCTCTTGGCTGGCAACCGACGGGCTTGTGCTCTGAAAAATGAGCACAGCGGCGATCGCGATCAACCCAGCCAGAATCGAGCCGCTGAGAATGAAGATTCGCCTACGCACACCCCTAGAGTCTTCCATGCCATTTTTCCTATGCAGTGACTCTAGCCTAGGCAAATACCCCGGCTTCGCCATCCTTCCGCAGGGAGACAGCGGTTGGCTAGCCCCTGGGGTGCTACAGCCGGGCCAACCCGCGCTTGAGGGCAATGGTAACCGCCTGGGTGCGATCGCCCGCGCCGAGCTTATCTAAAATGTTGCGAATGTGAAACTTCACCGTACCCTCGGCCACGCAGAGGGCCTCGCTGATGTCGCGATTGGTGTTGCCCTGCACCAGCAGCTGCAGCACCTCTAGCTCGCGATCGGTCAGTTCTGAGCTTTGAAAGCGATCGGTCAGCTTTTGGGCCACCTGCGACATGATGTACTTCTGCCCGCTGTGCACCTCACGAATGGCCGTAAACAGCTCCTCGCAGGGCGCATCCTTGAGCAAATAGCCCTTGGCCCCGGCCCGCAGGGCGCGATAGATGTCTTCGTCACCGTCGTAGGTGGTGAGAATAATAATGCGGGCCTCGGGCCATTCGCCGCAGATAGCGGCTACGGCGTCAGCCCCCTCCAGGCAAGGCATCCGCAGATCCATCAGGATGACATCGGGCTGGTGGGTGCGCATTTGGGCCACGGCGGCCTGACCATCGGCGGCCATCGCCACCACTTGCAGGTCGGCCTGGCGCTCTAGCAGAGCCGATAGCCCCTCTCGCAGGGCAGGGTGGTCGTCGGCGATTAGCAGGCGAATGGGGGACTGCGATCGCTGGCCTTGGCCTGGGTTTTCAGACGGCATCACCACGGGTTTGCCCTCCGTTGAAAGTCAATAAAATGCAAGTTTGAGTGCCCTGGTTGTGGTCACTGCAAATCGTCAAGTAGCCGCCAATCCGCTCGGCGCGCTGCTGCATGCTAATCAGGCCAAACCCCTTTAGGGCCGTAGACGGCGTCAGGGTAAAGCCAATGCCGTCATCCCCCACCAGCAGGCGCAGGGCCGTGGGTTGGTAGGTGAGCTGCACCGACAGGGTGCGGGCCTGGGCGTGCTTGCAGCTGTTGTTTACCGCCTCCTGGGCAATGCGAAACAGCTCTAGCTCCGTTTCTTCGGGTAGGTCAAAGGGTTCGCCCGTGACGCGAAACTGGGGCGTGACGGCGGTGCCCTCAGTCATGCGCTGCAGGTAGTCGGCCAGGGCTTCGGCCAGGGTGCGATTCATCAGGGCGGGGGGTCGCAGGGCCTGCACCGATCGCCGGGTATCGCTCAGCCCTTCGCGGGCCAGGTCACAGGCTCGCTCAATATTGGCCTGAGCGTCGGCCAGGGAGCCACCGGGCTCGGCGAGCGCCAGTGAGGCCGCCTGCAGGCGCATCAAAATGCTGGTAAAAAGCTGGGCCAGGGTGTCGTGAAGGTCGCGGGCCATGCGGTTGCGCTCTTCCGTGATGGCCGCCGACTGAGCAACCGCGGCCAGGCGGGTAAGCTCCAGGGCCAGCACCGCCTGGTTGCCCAGGGCAAAGGCCAGCTCGGCTTCTTCCGGCATAAATACCCGGCGATACTGAAACCGCATCACCAAAATGCCCCGCAGATCGTCGCCCAAAAACAGCGGAATTTTGAGCGCCGCCTGAATGCCCCGCCGCTGAAAGTAGTCGCGGAAGTGTTCGTACACGGGCTGGGTGGCAAAGTCTTCGGGATAGTCGCTGATGATTTCCCGCTTGCGGAGCCGAGTCAGCACGTCCTGGTTGCGAATTTTGCGAGCGATCGCGCTCGTTGCGCCGGGATGGGCGATCGCCCCCTCATGCTTAATCTCACCGTCTTCGTAGGATACAGTCAGGCGAAATAGCCCGTTTTCGTAGCGCCAGAGCCCCGCCTCGGCGGCCATAAAGCGATCGGTGCACACCATCAGCAGGTGGCCTAAAAAGTTCTTCAAGTCGGGCTCACTGGCCAGCTTGCTGAGGGATGCCTGCAAGACCTGGTTGGCCTGGGCCAGATCTACGGTTGGCTTTTGGGCGGTGGTCACGGGCTGGGTCAGGCCAGGGCTGAAAGAGTTGCGCACACGCTGTAGGGCGCTGAGCAGGCTAGTATTCCACATCGCATTCAGGTCATTTGGCGTTTAATCAGCTGGCTAAACAGTCCGGGCTGCCCCGCCAGTTCCTCAAAGCTGCCCTGCTGCACCAGACGACCCGCTTCCAGTACGTAAATGCGATCGGCGTGGCGAATGGTGCTGAGGCGGTGGGCAATCACCACCCGCGTCACCTTGAGCTGGTTCAAGCTGTCGGTGACGATCGCCTGGGTGCGGTTATCCAGGGCGCTGGTGGCCTCGTCCATCAGCATGATTTTGGGCTTTACCGCCAGGGCACGGGCGATCAGCAGGCGCTGGCGCTGCCCCCCCGACAGGTTACTGCCCCCTTCGCTGACCACCGTGTGCATCTGCATCGGCATAGCCCGCAGGTCGGCAGCCAGCCCGGCCTGTTCGGCGGCGGCCCAGGCATCGTCGAGGGAAATTAGTGCCCCCCCGGCCAAATTCTCAAAAATAGACCCGGCGCTGAGGCGGCTGGTTTGCAGCACCACCCCGCACTGACGGCGCACCGCCACCACATCCAGCCCCGCCAGGGCCTGCCCATCGTAGTAAACAGCCCCCGACTGAGGCTGGTCGAACCCCAGCAGCAGGCGCATGGCGGTCGATTTGCCTGAGCCCGACGGCCCCACCAGGGCAATAAACTCCCCCGGCTGGGCCGCAAAGCTAACGTTATCCAGAATGACCGGCCCCTCGCCGCTGTAGCGAAAGGTGACGCGATCGACCGACAGCGCCCCGCTCAACTGCCCCGGATCGGCCTTGGTTAGGGTTACCTCAGGCTCGGCCAGCAAGATAGGGCTGGCCCGCTGCCACAGCGGCACAATATCCAGCAGATCGACCAGGGTATCGCTGAGGCTGGTAGCCCCGGCGATAAAGGTGCCAAAGGCCACCGAAAAGGCCAGAAACGTGCCGGTGGAAAGGCCCGCCTCTTCGCTGCCCAACATCTGACTGCTCAGCCAAAACAGAATCACCGTGGTCAGCACCGGCAGCATGGTGTTGAACACCGCCACCCCATCCTCTAGCTGCTGGGTGCTGAGGGTGAGGCGCAGCTGCTGGCCGTAGCGCTGACCCCAGGCGGCAAAGGCGCGCTCTTCGGCCCCAGCCATCCGCAGCTTAGCGATGCCGTTGATCAGCTGCACCACCAGCCCGTAGAGCTGCCCCTGAATCTCGAGCAGCGGTCGGTAGCGCCGCACCAGCACCAGGCCCGAGGCCACCGTAACGGCCATCACCACCAGGCCGACCACCACTGCTACTGCCGCCAGCGTCGGGCTGTAGTAAATTAGCAGGCCCAGATTCAGCAGCGAGAAGACTCCGGCAAACAGCCCCTGCAACGCCGAGCCGCTGAGCTTGCGGCGAATGGCACTGATGCTCGACACCCGCGAGGCCAGGTCGCCCGTGGGGTACTGCCGAAAAAAGCTGGTCTTTAGCGTCAGCAGGCGATCCCACACGGCAGCCTGTAGGTGGGCGTCGGCCCCGGTTTCGACCCGCAGAGTGGCGATCGCCTGGGCTAGCTGAAAGCTCGCTGCCCCAAAGGCCGCCGCCAGCAGGCCCAGCCCAATTTGCCAGAGCAGGGCGCGATCGCCGTAGGGCACCACCGTATCCACCAGCACCGCCGTAGCCTGAGGCACCACCATGCCAATCAGCGTGGCGGCAATGCCCGTCAGGCCAATCAGCAGCCAGTCGCGCTCCTGGCCACGAAAGGCAAAGCGCAGCAGCGACAGGGCGCTGAGTTCTCCTGGGGGGAGGGGGCGGTAGAAGACGAAGGCGATGGGGTCGAGGTGGTGGGCTAGGGCGGGGGTGAGGGGGATGTGGAGGGATGGGGAGATGGGGGGGTGAGGGAGTGAGGGGGTGGGGGAGAGCAGGCCGGTGGGCAGGCCGGTGGGGGCATAGAGCTGGTAGCGGCTGCCGGGTAGGGGGAGCAGGGCGACAGGGATGCGGTCCTGGCGAGTGTAGGCGACCAGAGGGCCGCTGTCCTGGGCCCACCACTGGCCGCGCAGCAAGACTCGGCGGAGGCGAAGTTGGGAAGCGCGGGCGATCGCATCCAGTGGCTCTTTGAGGCGACCCGTTTGCTCTGAGGTCGCGGGGGGGTGAATGGTGACTCCCAGGGCTCTGGCGGCGGCCCCGGCGGCGGCCAGCAGGGGTGATTCAGTGGTGTCAATTGCATCGCCGTCTAGAACCCCGGCCAGGCTGTGAACCACGTTTTGGGTCACCGTTTGGTTAAGCTGCTGCCGCTGCTGAAACCGCTTCAACCCCAGCCGCTGGTGGCGAGCATCAATCTGCTCCAGGGTGCTAAAGCAGTAGCGGTGCAGCTGCGCCAGGCCCCGAATTAAGACTTTGCGAGTCTTGACCTCGGCGGTGGGGCGGGCAAAAAACTCGATGTGGTCCTGAGCCTGCATGTAGGTGCCCTGACCGAGGGGAAAGCAGCCCAGCTGAGCTGTGATGGGAAAGGCGGGGTTGCCCATCCAGGTGGCGGTACCCTGCTGCATACGAATCCACAGCACCTGCCGGTCGGGTCGGCAGACCTGGCCACGGGTGAGCGAAATGTAGTGAATTTCGGGCACCTGGCCAGTCTGGGCGGTTTTAGGAAAGCCATTGATGGTACCCCAGTGATGAATCCAGGGATCAACCAGATCTTTGAGCAGGGGAGTGGAGCAGTTGGTATCGTCGGTTTCGCTGAGGGGCAGGGGCGCGATTTCAGTCGGTTCGACGGCGACGGCCATTAGGCCCAGGCCGGTGTGGGGGCAAACGTCGGCCTCAAACAGAGCTTCCCCGGCCTCCACGGTAAATAAAAAGCGCCGCTCACCGCTGGGTTGACCGCTGGTCATCGGCACCGCAAAGACCCCTACTCGCCCTGTATTGACCCGCCAAAACTGGGTCGAGTCGGTGAGCAGCAGCGGCTGGTTGGCGGTGATGGTGCGGGGAGGATGAAGGGTGGCGGGGAGCATGGGGCGGGATGGAGGAGATGGGGGGATGAGAAGTGGGTGGGGGGATGGGGGGATGAGTGGATGGGGGAATGGGTGGATGGGTGAATGAGTGGATGGGTGGATGAGCATGTTCGTAATCAAATCGCTTAAGGCCCCCCGCATCAAGGTCGCACTACCCAATGCGCCAATATTGGGTCAGAACGTTGCGCCGCAGTGCCCCACCTCCTCCACTATCGGAGCGTCGCCGCACCGAAGGTGGCGTTGAAGCGGCGGCACCAAATAACCGCCGATTGATAGTCATCTAAATTGACATCCGCAGGAATGGCATAGCGCTGGGCACCGCTGAAGGACTCAAGCTCCGCCAAAAAGACATAGTCGCCCTCTTGGAGCGGAAACGCTGGTGGTTCGGTTGAGCCAATGACATCCTCTGAGCGATGCAGAACCACGACTAAATCAGGCCCCATTGAGGAGGTTTGAAAGGTTTCATCTAGCTCCAAAATAAACTGATCACCGTCATCAATAATTTGGGCTCCGCCAGAGGTTTCATGTTCCCCAGAAACAAAACTGCCCGACTTAATAACACTTGACTCAGCTGCACGGGTTGATGATTCTGGCTCTGAAGTACTGGTGCTTTCTTGAGAGGCAGCGATCGCAGGCTCAGCCGTTGAGTCACCCTCAGCCACCTCCGATTGACTCACTCCACAAGCCGCTATCAAAGCAACGGAGAAACCTAATAATAGAAATCGCTTTAATTGCATCACAACCTCAGATGAAATAAGACGTTGGCGCTACTATAAAAACTCCGTCTGAGACATCCCTGAGACCATTTGAAGACAATGCTGAATGGTTAGCATGAGGCGAGAACCATCCACCGCCGTCACAAAACCGTTAACGCAGCCACCTCATCCCCCTTCGCTCTGAATCAGCTGGCGGTACAGCCCGCCCTCGGCCCAGAGGCTTTCGTGGGTGCCGCGCTGGACCACCCTGCCGCGCTCCAGCACCAAAATTTCGTCGCAGTCGCGGATGGTGCTGAGGCGGTGGGCCACAATAACGCAGGTGCAGCCCCGCCGCCGCAGATTTTGGTCAATCGCCTGCTCGGTTTCGGTATCCAGGGCGCTGGTGGCCTCATCCAAAATCAGAATGGACGGGTTGCCGACCAGGGCGCGGGCAATTTCGAGCCGCTGGCGCTGGCCGCCGCTGAGGTTGGCCGCGCCTTCGAGCAGCGAGGCACCGTAGCCATAGGGCAGGGCCAAAATGGCTTCCTCAATGGCGGCATCCTGGGCGGCGCGGTGCAGATCGACCTCGGGAATGGTGGTATCCCACAGGGTGAGGTTGTCGCGAATCGAGCCTTCGAAAATCAAAATATCCTGCTCCACCACGGCAATGGAATTGGTCAGCACCGCCCGAGAAATCTGGGTGCGGGCCAGACCGTCGAAGCGGATTTCTCCAGCTCGCGGCTCGTACAGCCCGGCAATCACCTTGGCCACCGTCGATTTGCCCGAGCCGCTGCCCCCCACCAGGGCCACCCGCTGGCCAGGCTGAATAGTCAGGTTTAGCCCTTCAATCAGCGGTGGTTCGAGGGGATGGTAGCCGAAGGCGAGATTGTGGAGGGTAATGGTGCCGGTGAGGCGATAGGTGGGTGCGTTGTGGGTGCGTGGGTGAAGGGATGGGGAGGGGGAGGGGGATGAGGAGGGTGAGGGGAGCGAATTTTGAATTTTGTTCGCGTAGCGTCTCCTGAGGAGAAATTTTGAACTACTGTCTTCCCCCTCTCCCCATCCCCTCATTGCCTCATCATTCTTCTGCCTTACTTCCCCATCTCCCCATCCCCTCATGGCCTCATCATTTAAGAGCTGCTGATCCACAGTGTTTCCCAACACATCATCCAGCCGAGTCAAGTTCCCCTGGAGGGTTTGCAGGGTGCTGGCGAAGCGGACCAGGTTGTTGACCGGGCGCTGGAAGCTGACCATGAGGAGCTGGAAGGCAACCAGCATGCCGATGGTGAGGTCGCCGTTGATGACGCGCCAGCCGCCTACGACGAGCAGGGCGAGGCTGGAGAGGGCCGAGAGCAAGCCGGGCAGCAGGCCGAGGGTTTGGTTGGTGAGGCCGAGGTCTTGCTGAGCATTGATCGATTTGGCGTAGTACCCGGCCCAGCGGGCAAAAAAGTCGGATTCTAGGCCGGAGGCTTTGAGGGTTTCGATGGTTTGTAGCCCGGCGATCGCGACTCCTGCGGCCTTGCCCGTCTCCTGGGAGAAGCGCAAATTGGCATCGACTCGCTGGCGGGCGATCCACTGCAGCGTGGCGACGTTGATGGCGGCAAAACCCACGGCGATCGCGGTCAGCAGCAGGTCGTACTGGGCCATCGCCAGAGCGTAGAACAGCACCAGCACCAGGCTGATCAAGGTGCTGGTGAGCCGCCCCGAGAGCACGGTCGCGACCTCGTCGTTGAGGCGAATGCGGCTGGCGATTTCCCCGGCAAAGCGCTGAGCATAAAAGCCCACGGGCAGCCGCAGCACATGCCAGACAAAGCGGCTGGTGGTGCCCACGGCAAGTTTGATTTGCAGCGATCGCAGGTACCTGAGCTGCAGCGCCGTCAGCCAGCCCTGCACCGCCGCCGTTAGCAGCAGGCCCACCAGCAGGTAGGGCAGCCACTCAACCCGTCCTTCCAGCAAGACCGAATCGACAAAAATGCGGCTCAGGGCGGGCAGCACCAGGGCGGGCAGCACCAGAAATAGGCCAGCGATCAGCGCCAGCAGCAAAATGCCCCAGGAGCGGTGGAGGCGCTGCCAGAGCGATCGCGTCAAACTGGGCCGAGTGCCGCCCCGCTCAAACTCTGGCCCTGGAGCAAAGGTGAGGGCAATGCCGGTATAGCCCTCGTCAAACTCGGCCAGGGTAACGCGGCGAGGGCCAGTCGCCGGGTCATTGAGATAAACCCAGCGGGCGTCGCGGCCCTCCACCACCAAAAAATGGTTAAAGTGCCAGAACACGATGAAGGGTGGCTCTAGCTCTAGCGCCCGCTCCAGGCTCTTTTTAAAGCCCTTGGCCGTCATGCCGTAGCTGCGGGCCGCCTTGAGCACACTGGCTGCCGTCACCCCATCCCGCGAGACGCCGCAGGCCTGACGCAGCTCGGCCAGGGGCACAATTTTGCCGTGGTAGCCCAGCACCTTGCCCAGGGCCGCTGCGCCGCATTCCACTGCCTCCATTTGCAGCACGGTAGGGGTTTTGACCCGTTTAGGCCGGGGCTGAGCTGAAGGAATCAGAAAAACCATTACCGATCCAAAAACGGCAGCACAAAAACAATTGGCGGCTTTTGGGCCAGGGTAACGCGGCCCTCGATCGCTACCCCCGGCACAATGGTATTGGGCGGCATTGCCTGCACCATGGGGGCCAGGTGGGCCAAGACCTCCAGCCCGCCCGCGTAGGGGTCTTCGCCCCGGCGCGCCTGGGTCAGGGTGAGGGGGTTGGGCTCAACCACCTCGACCACCTCGGCCAGCACCCCCGGCTCACTGTAGGGCACCAGCGTTTCGGGCATCAGCACCACCTCCATCCCGGCCCGCAGCTGCCCCCGGTAGCGGTTGTCGAAAATCAGCAGGGCCACCAGCTGGGGCGAATTGTCGGCCTGCACCAGCAGCCCCCGGCCATAGGTGGTGACGGGGATGCGCCCCAAAATACTCCACCCCAGGCCCAGGCCCAGCAGCACGGCCAGGGTGCCCAGGGGCAGCCAGGTCTTGAGGGTGACCAGCTTCATCAGCTCGTCTAGCCGCTCGGGCGACGACAGCCGCTCTAGCGACTCCTGGCGGAACAGGGTTTGGCGCTCAGCCATGACCGTTGACCCCCAATTGCGCCAGCATCCAGCTAAACTTTTTGGCCCCCTCCGAAACCTGGTTCAGGTCGTCCAGGTCGAGTTCGTCGTCCAGGTCGGCACCAGCGCCGGGCTCCATCAGTCGCATGCCGACAGTCTGCAGCTGCTCCATAATTTGCATAGCGACGACTCGGTAAAAGCGGGAGGCAAAGCTGTCGTCTACCTGCAGTTTGGTGGCCAGGGTAGGGCGGGGTACGGCAAATACAAGGGCTTCACCCAGCGATCGCACCGTCACGGGCAGGGGCCGAAAGTCTAAAAACGAGATAATCCCCGGCATGCTGCCCTGGGAGAGGGTGGCAAAGGCCGACTGGTCGCGCGTGCTGTTCTCCAGCCCCAAAAAGCACAGGGCCAGGGGGTTAAAGGTGTCTTGCGGGGCAGACATCGCCAGCTGCCCGTCTAGCAAAATGGTCAGCGACTCGACCGGACGCCCCGCCTGCTGCAGCACTCGCCCCGCCGGAATGGTCTTAATTTGGCCGAAGGAGGTGAGCCAGTCGATATCGCTGTCGCGCAGCTCGCCAAATACCGTCAGTACGTCGCCGCTCGAGCGTTCGTCCCCAAACCGCACCCGGTCGGGATGCTCCAAAATACGGCGCAGTCGGTCGGCCAGCTGTAGCGCGATCGCGTGGTAAAGATGGGCCGCAAAGGCCACATCCTCCGCCAGCTTGGCCTGCACCTGGGCGATGGTCAGCGACAGCAGCAGCGTCGATTTCAGCGCCTTGACCGCCGTCAGGTTGGGGGCATTGAGCAGCGGGCTAAAGCCGACCAGTTCTCCCTGACCCAGTTCGTCGACCAGCACCGCCTCATCCACTGCGCCCTGGGCGGCAGTACTTTCGCCCAGGCTGCCGTCAATCACAAGAGACATGCGATCGGGCACCCGGTGGGGGTACAGCACGCTCTGGCCCACTGCCAGCGGCTGATGTTCGCCGTGGGCAATCATCCAGTCTAGGTCAGCATTGCTGAGCACTCGCAGCAGGGTGTCCGTCATTGACCATAGGGATGCAACAAACCCATCCTAGAGTTCGTTTAGCCAGAGGACACTACTTTACAAAAGTAAAAGATTTTATCCGGCATTCCTAACCGTATGCCCCATCTTTTTGCAGCATCGGGCATTTTTCTCGCACTTCATTACTCCGAAGAAAAGCTGCTGCTTACTTAGATTAATCGCCCCTGAGAATGAGATGATAATTCACGCAATTCCTTGAATTAAAAAACACAAAAATCAAAGATTTTGGCAATCATTAATATAGCTTTAATTTTCTTTTCATGGATTTCTCATAAAGCATTTAACGTCTTCTCCGCTTAAGCACCGATTTTTTCAGGCAGACAAATCGAGACGACAAGTTCTAGGATGAGCGTGCAAGCCAAACCGGAGGATTCTCAAATGATTGAAGATACCAAAGCTGTTGCCGAAGACGAATCACTATCTGACGATCAGCTTAAAGAAGTCGCAGGTGGTGTTGACTTCGATCAACTGCGTCAGGAAAATCTAGATAAAGACGCCTCTCGTCTCGATGAAATTCGTCGCGAAAATCTAGAAAAAGACTAAACATTCAGTGCTATAGAGCCTGTGTTTGGTAAACTCTGTAGCAGAATGTCCTATTGTCGAATGTTTTTCGCTAAAAGCCTTTGCTAAGTTAAGCAAGGGCTTTTTATTATTGGGCTGCTCAGAGAAGTAGGAGGGCGAAACTGCGAAGCTACACTCGGCTTAGGTTTCCAAATTTTTTCCTTCGGGAGACACCTTGTGAAGGACTCCGCCCAAACCTCTACCCAGTAATGGATCGAGCATTGAGCGGAGTCGAAATGCGTCTTACAGATAATCAGACCTGCTTACTCATTCTGTGCCTCACCCAAGCGAGTTTATTACCCCTTGGAGATAATTTATGGACAATCGATATTCGTTTGTGGGCGGCGATCTTGGGGCTTGGCGAGTAACAGAAATTCGGGCCATTATTGGCGACGGGCTGGCCGCCGTCGATCGCGTCGATGTCATCAACCAGGCTGTGACAGAGGTGCCGCCCAACAGTCGCTGGGTGCTGCAAAGTTTTACCAGCAATATCCGCTACGCCAGGCGGGATGAAATTACCAAACTCCGGGCCGTGCAGCCCAGCTTAAATCGCAGCGAGGCCGCGATCGCGGTGCTAATTCCCATCAAGAAAAATGCCCGGTGGTGGGCAATGGCCCAGGATGAGCGCCGCGCTATTTTTGAAGAACAGTCGCACCACACGGCCATGGGGCTGGAGTATCTGCCGCAGGTGGCTCGCCAGCTGCACCACTGTCGCGATTTGGCTGAGCCCTTCGACTTTCTCACCTGGTTTGAGTTTGCGCCTGAGCACACCCAGGGGTTTGATCACCTGCTGCGCCGCCTGCGCGACAGCCCAGAATGGGGCTATGTAGAGCGCGAAGTCGAGGTGCGCCTGGAGCGCGAGGGCTGAACGTTTATCGAGATGGAATACGTTTAGACGCAGTTTTAGGGATAACTAAACAGAGATACCGGGCCTCACAGCGCGCTGTCTTCGTGACCCAGCCCCTAGCGCTACGCCGGGGAGTTTATTCCTGCTTGAGCATGATGGCAAGTGTTAAAAAACTGCTGAGCAAGCTCCCCCTCCAGACGGCCATTACCATTCCCTTTGCGGTTCAGGTGGCGGTCGTGGTTGGGGCTGTAGCCTATTTCTCCTATCAAAACGGGCAGGCTGCCGTTCACGCGCTTACTGCCCAGGTCAAACGAGAACTGACCGCGCGTATTCTAGAGCAGCTAGAAGACACCCTGGCCAAGCCCAGCATTATCAATCAGCTCAACGCGAGTTCGCTACTACAGGGCGATATCGATACCCTAACGGGAAAAGGAACTCACCAGCTGTGGCAGCAGGTCAGCATCTTTCCAGCGACCAATTTAATCTACTGCGCCACCGAAAAAGATGGCGCGTTTTTAGGCGTTGGGCGCTCCCAGGGAGGAACCGGCCACACCCTGCAGGTGCAGGTAGCGAATGCCTCCCTAGACCGCTACTTTCACTACTATGCGCTCGACAGTAAGGGCGATCGCGGCTTGCTACGGCGGGTGGGCAGTAAACCTTTCGACCCGCGGATGCGGCCCTGGTACAGGGCTGCCCGAGAGGCAGGCGAACCCACCTGGAGCCCGGTATACCTCGATTTTGAGACGATGTTGCCAACCATTACCGCCAACGCGCCGGTCTATGATCCGGCCAGTGGTGACCTGTTGGGGGTCTGCGCTACCGACGTGATTTTGTCTGAGGAACTCAATGATTTTCTGCGCGGCCTGTACATTAGCCCCCGCGGCATCGCCTTCATTATGGATTCGTCAGGGCTTCTGATTGCCAGCTCAACCCCGGAGCCGATTGTGGCAGGAGCCCAGGAAGACACCGTGCTGATACCGGCCAGCGCCAGCGAGAATGCTCTGATTCACGGTACGGCCCAGTACCTGATGAAAAACGACAGCAGCCTGCGTGATACGGGCGGCAGCCAGGAGATCTTTCGGCTCAACCGAGAGCGCTATTCGCTGCAAACGGAGCGCTTCATCGACGAATTTGGGCTCGACTGGCGCTTAGTTGTGGTCATACCCGAAGCCGATTTTATGGGCGAAATAAACGCCAGCAATCGAACGACGCTGGTGCTGTACGGGCTGGCGTTGCTGCTGACTGGTCTCAGCGGTTTGGTCATTGCCCAGTGGATGACGCAACCCCTGCGCAAACTCAGCGATCGCGCCCGCGCCCTAGCCCTGGGCCAGTGGGATCAGCCGATTGAAATTGAGCGCTCCGATGCGATCGGCGATCTGTCTCGCTCGCTGGCGGCGATGGCGCAACAGCTCAAAGAGGTGTTCATCACCCTGGAGCACCGGGTTGAGGAGCGCAACCAGGAGCTGGTGCAGCTCAACCAGGAGCTGCAGCGGTTGGTTCACGTCGACGGCCTGACGAAAGCCGCCAACCGTCGCTACTTCGATACCTTTCTCGACCAGGAATGGCAGCGCCTGACCCGCGAGCAGCAGCCCCTCAGCCTGATTTTGGCCGACGCCGACTACTTCAAGCGCTACAACGATACCTACGGCCACCAGGCTGGTGACCAGTGCCTGCAAACGCTGGTAGAAATCTTTTTGCAGGCGGTGCGGCGGCCAGCGGATCTGGTGGCCCGCTACGGCGGAGAAGAGTTTGCCATTGTTTTGCCCAACACCGATTTGAGCGGGGCGATGCATGTGGCCCAGCATATCTGCGACCTTCTGGGCGATCTCAACCTTCCCCATGCCACCGCCCCCGAGGGCCGAATGACGGTAAGCCTGGGGGTTGCCAGCGTGATTCCCAGCGCCAAACACGAGGCGCAAGACCTGGTAGCCGCCGCCGATCAGGCTCTGTATGCGGCGAAGGCGAAGGGTCGCAACGGCTACTGCACCGGCCCCGGCCTAACCGACCCGCTGCCCTCGGGCTGAGCGCTGGGGCCGTCAGTCTGCTTTGCGCGGGGGGACGCGGGGGCCGTGCTAAAGTTGCCGGTATTCAACCGGATACCGCCCCTATCTGACCATGTTCAACCGACGTAAATGGCTTGATGTTGGCCGCTATTTTGCCCGCCGCCGTTGGGGATTGGTGGCGATCGCCGCCCTGCTCGCCCTGGGTATTTTGGCTCTGGGCTATCGCCCTCTGCTGAGCTGGGCCGATGCTGGCGAGGCCG
Organism: Nodosilinea sp. AN01ver1; assembly: GCF_050565655.1. Taxonomy (NCBI): domain Bacteria; kingdom Bacillati; phylum Cyanobacteriota; class Cyanophyceae; order Nodosilineales; family Nodosilineaceae; genus Nodosilinea; species Nodosilinea sp. AN01ver1. The sequence continues at coordinate 19,088 of NZ_JBNXVS010000061.1, forward strand.
ACCGCTCAGACCTCGCCGCGCCCGTCTGGGTAGAGGCCGATGCGGGCACCCCTTGGAAAATTTTTGGTTTAGAAATCGTCGGCAAGATCATGAGTGCTCAGACCGATGGGGCCTATTCTGTGGTGATTAGCACCACGCCGCCGGAGGGTGGCCCGCCTCTGCACGTGCATGAGCACGAAGACGAACTGTTCTACAGTATTAAGGGCACCTACGAGTTTCGCTTTGGGGACGAGACGATTCTCGCCAGCGCAGGCGATCTGGTGCACCTGCCCGCCCACATTCCCCACAGGTTTCGCAATGTTGGCCCAGCACCGGGGATGGCGATGAACACCATGACTCCTGGCGGCTTTGAGCAGTTTTTTGTGGAGATTGATCAACTCCCCAAAGGGCAACCCCTCGATCGCAGCCAGGTAGCGGCGATCGCCAGCCGCTACGGCCTCCAGTTCTTGCCCGAGTCGCCCAGTCCTGAGCGCTAGGGGCTGTCATCAATTAGCTGCTAAACGTTCAAAAATCAAGGGTTACAGCCCCTAGCTTGTCTTTTGGGTCGGGCGTGGCAAGGCTTGATATGCCGAGCTTTTGGCCACAATTGATGACACGCCCTAGCTCGCCGCCACCGTGTGAATTTTGAGGAAGTTGGTGCCCTTGGGGGTGTTGGCGGGCACGCCGCCCATCACCAGCAGCTTGTCACCGGGCTCGACCAGGTGGCGCGATCGCAGACTGCCCTCGGCCACCGCCACCATGTCTTCAAAGCTCTGGGGAAAATCGTCGAGCAGGATGGGCTTAACGCCCCAGATCAGGTTCATCCAGTGGTAGACCGTGGTTTTAGGGGTGCAGGCCACCACCAGCGCGTTGGGTCGCTCGCCGGAGGCAATGGTGGCGCTGTAGCCCGTTTCGGTAAAGCAGACGATGTACTTGAGATCGAGGGTCGAGTCGATGGCGTTGAGGGCTTCGCTGAGGGCGTGGGTTTCATCGCTGAGGGCGGCGGGCTGGTTGTCAAACCTCAGGTCTTGCTCCACGTCGCCAGCGATGCGGGCCAGCATCTCCACCGCCCGCACCGGAAACGCCCCCACCGCCGACTCTCCTGACAGCATCACCGCATCGGTGCCGTCGAGGATGGCATTGGCGACATCGCTGGCCTCGGCGCGGGTGGGGCGCGGGTTTTGAATCATGCTCTCCAGCATCTGGGTGGCGGTAATCACCGGAATGCAGCGGCGGTTGCACTCGCGAATGATGTGCTTTTGCAGCATCGGCACCTTTTCGGCCCGCATCTCCACCCCCAGATCGCCCCGCGCCACCATCACGGCATCGACCACCGCCAAAATCTCCTCCAGGTTGCGAATCGCCTGGGGTTTCTCGATTTTGGCCAGCACCGGAGTGTGGCTGGCCCCCAGGTTCGCCAGCAGGTCTTTGAGGGTGAGAATATCCTGGGCCTGGCGCACAAAGCTCAAGGAAACAATATCTACCCCCTGGGCAACGCCAAACTCGACATCCTGCCTGTCTTTGTCGGTCAGCGAAGGCAGGCGCAGGGTGAGGTCGGGCAGGTTGACCCCCTTGCGGCTTTTCAGCGGCCCGCCCTGGATCACGCGGCAGATGACTTTGGCCTCGGCAACCGCCTCTACCCGCAGCTCCAGCAGCCCGTCGTCGAGCAGAATTTGCATGCCGGGCTGGGCTTCCTCGGCCAGGTAGGGGTAGTCGATGCCGATGCCCCCAGTCACCCCATCGACCTGATCGAGGGGCACCAGGGTCACGGTGGTTCCTTCTTCGAGATCGATGGGGCCGGGCAACGGGCCGACGCGAATTTTGGGCCCCTGCAGGTCTTGCAGTAGGGTAATGGGCGTGTCGTGCTCGCCCGCAACCTCGCGCAGCAGGGCGATCGTGCGGGCGTGGTCGTCGTAGCTGCCGTGGGAAAAGTTGAGCCGAGCCACGTTCATGCCCGCGTCGATCATACGTTTGAGAATGGCTTTAGAACTGCTGGCGGGGCCAATGGTGGCCACAATTTTGGTGCGCCGGGTTAAGGAATCCATAGCAATAGCCCAGGAGCAGGGGGTGCCCTCAGTATAGGCACAGTTCTTGAGAGCCTATGTAGCCCTGGCTTCACTGCGCCCGACCGCACGGGCCAGAGGTAGGGCCAGTCTACGACCCATAGCCATCGATTGAGGTAGCGATCGCGGTGCTAACCCCGAGGCCAGTTCACCAGCAGCTGTTCGGCCTCGGCGGCGGGCAGGGGTTTCGAGAAGCAGTAGCCCTGGGCGTAGGGGCAGCCCAGCTGGCGCAGCCGTTCGAGCTGACTCTCGGTTTCAACTCCTTCGGCGATCGCGGCCATGCCCAGACTTTGGGCCAGAGCCAAAATCGCCTGCACCATGGCCACCCCGCGCGGGTCGGCTTCCATCGACTGGGTAAAGGAGCGATCGATCTTGAGAATCTGCATCGGAAACTGGTGCACCATGCTGAGCGACGAGTAGCCGGTGCCAAAGTCGTCGATGCCCAGCTGAATGCCGCGATCGCGCAGAGCCTTGAGCATGACCTCGGCGGTTTGGGGGTTCTCGATCAGGGCGCTTTCGGTGATTTCGAGGCGCAGGTAGCGGCTGCTCAGGCCAGTGGTGGCCAGGGCTTCGTCGATGGTGTCAATCAGGCGAGGGTGGGCGAACTGCTTCACCGACAGGTTGACACTCACTACTAGATCTTGGGCCTCGGGCAAGCGCTGCCGCCAGTGCTGAAGCTGCTGACAGGCGGCCAGCTGGGTCCATTCGCCAATGGCCAAAATCAGCCCGGTTTCTTCGGCCAGGGGAATGAAAGTGCTGGGCGAAATTAGCCCCCAGCGGGGATGGTGCCAGCGCACCAGGGCCTCAAAGCCGATCAGCCGGTGGTGAATCAAATCGACAATCGGCTGGTAGTGCAGGGCCAGCTCCTGGCGATCGATGGCCCGCTGCAGGTCGTTTTCGAGGGTAAGGCGGGTGGCCACCTGCTCGTACATGGCGGGGTCAAACAGGGCTGAGCGTCCCCGACCGTTCTCTTTGGCTCGGTACATGGCGATGTCGGCGTCGCGCAAAAAGTCGACCGCCTCCACGGCTCCGGTCAGGTTAGAGGCAATGCCCACGCTGGCGCTGATAAAAATCTCGCGCCCGCTCAGCACCAGCGGCGCTTGCAAGACCTGGTGAATGCGATCGGCCACGCCCTGGGCGTCATCAATTACGGCGATGGGGTTGAGCAAAATGGCAAATTCGTCGCCCCCCAGCCGCGCCACCAGATCCCCGTCTCGCACCACCGAGCCCAGGCGGCGGGCGCACTCGATCAGCAGCTGATCGCCCACCAGGTGGCCGAGACTGTCGTTAATCACCTTAAAGCGATCGAGGTCGATGAACAGCACCGCAAAGACCACCGCCTCAGACGCTTTAGCGGCCGCCACCGCCGCGTTGAGCTGCTCCATAAAAAAGGCTCGGTTGGGCGACCCCGTCAGGGGGTCGTGCAGGGCCTCGTAGGCGAGCCGATCTTCGATCAGCTTGCGCTCGGTGATATCGGTGAGGGTGCCGACCAGGCTGGTGACCACCCCCGAGTCGTTGTGCTGAGCCTGCCCCAGCAGCTGCACCACCCGGCGACTGCCGTCGGCGCGCACGATCGCCCCCTCCAGGTTGAGAGACTGGCCACTGCGGCTCGACTCGGCCAGCTGCCTCTGCCACAGGGGGCGATCGCTGGGGTCTAGGGCCGCCAGCTGCTCGTCTAGCGAGGGCGGTACCGGGCGGGGGCTGAGGCCATAGATGCGGAACATTTCCTCCGACCAGGTGAGCTGCTGGCTGGGCAGGTACAGCTCCCAACTGCCGGTGTGGGCAATGCGCTGGGCCTCTTTTAGCCGACTCTCGGCCTGCTGCCGCTGCCGCAGCTCATGCTGGGCCTGGGCCAGGGTTTGGGCCTGCTGCACGGCGATCGCCAGCTGGTCGGCCACGGTTTGCACTAGCTCAATCTCGGCGGTTTTCCACGATTCGGGGCCGGCCCCCTGGCGGTGAATGCCTAGGCGACCCCAGGGCCGGGGGTGGCTGAGGTAGAGCGGTACCAGCCGCCAGCTGCCGGGTAGGGCCGCCAGCAACTCGTGGGGAATAGCGGTGTCGAGCTGTAGGCTACTCTGGGGCGCATCAGGGCCAAACCCAGGTCCAGGCTCGGCCAGAGTGCGGTAGAGCAAGCTGGGCAAGTCGGGGTTGGCCCGGTGCTCAGCGATCACCCGCCAGTGGTGGTCAGCGGGTAAGTACATCTGAATATCGACATGGTCAGCCTGGAGCAGGTGGGCAATTTCGCGGGCGGCGGTGCTGAAGATGCTGTCGAGATCGAGCGACTCACGAATGGCCTGCACCACCCGATTGAGAGCCTGTTCGCGGCGAATCTGATGCTCGATCTGCTCGTAGGCCCGCTTGCGGCTGGTGACATCTTGAAAGTACACCGCCAGCCCCTCCTGGGTGGGGTACACATGAAACTCGCACCAGCTGTCGGAGTGGGCCATGTATTCTTCAAAGGTGAGGCTGACCCGCTCCACCATGGCCTGGCGCAGCTGTCTAGACATTTGGGTGCCCAGCGTCTCGGGAAACTCGTACCACAGGTTTTGGCCCAGCACCTGGTGCCGCGATCGCTGCAAAAACTGCTCAGCCCGCTGGTTGAGGTAGATAAACTGCCAGTTCTGGTCAAGGGCAAAAAAGGCGTCGGTAATGCTCTCTAAAATGTTGTTGATGCGCTGGTGAGAAACTTGCAGCGCCTGCTCAGCAGCCCGGCGTTCGGCCTCCTGCCGCTTGCGTTCGGCCTCACCGCGTTTGCGCTCGCTGATGTCTTGCGATACCCCAATGCTAAACAGCGGCTGGCCGTCGCCATCGCACACCAGGCACACCGTCAGCGCCACCCAAATAAAGTGGCCGTCCTTGTGGCCGTAGCGTTTCTCCATCGTAAACGAAGGAATTTCACCGGCTATCAGCCGTTGGTAGTGCCGCAGGTCAAGGGCCAGATCCTCGGGATGGGTGAAGTCGGCAAAATTTTTCTCTAACAGCTCCTGGCGGCTAAAGCCCAGCATGCGGCAGATGCCGGGGTTTACGTCGAAGAGCTGACCGCTCAGTTCAGCCTGGCAAATGCCCACGTCGATTTGCTCAAAAATGGCTCGAAACCGGGCCTCTGCTGCGCTCAGGGTCGCCAGTATGGCCTTGCGCTCGGTGATGTCTTTACCGATCGAGAGCAAACAGGTCTGATGGTTGAGCTGGGTTAGCTCCGACGACACCAGCAGCGTGCGGGTCTGGCCGTTGGGCAGGTGGGAATCGATCTCGATATTTTTAATGCAGCTGCGATCGCGCAGTTGTCGGCGCAGGTGGGCAAACTGCCGCCGGTTGTGCACCAACCCCAGATCGGCGGGGCGGCGGCCAATAATCTCGCTGCTCGGTCGCCCCAGCCAGCGGGCATAGCTAGCGTTGACCAACACATGGCGGCCCTCAGGAAAGGTGGTCACCGCTATGGGGTCGGGGCTGTGGTGAAACAGGCTGGCAAAGGCGTTTTGAGTCTGCCGCAGGCACGTCTGCATCGCGTACTGCTCGCAGGCCAGCGACAGACTGATCGAGGCGGTGCGCAGCAGCTTAACGGTGGCCGGTGGCCAGGCAGGGCGACGCTCAGAGCCAGTCTCCCTAAACTCATTACCCGTAGAATCCTGACCAGAATCATCCCCGGCGCGACTGACTATCAGAAACCCAAAGTACTGGCCGTGGCAGCGCAGGGGCAGTATCAACACGGTGTCGCCGCCTAAACGGCTCAACAGCGACTGCTCCGCTGCCGGAAAGCCGCTGATCACCCCGCTCAGCATCCCTCCCCGAGCCAGCACCTCGTGCCACCGCTGCAGCTGGCCGAGGGGCAGGTTTTGCAGGCTACTCTGGTCAAGGCTAGCGGCCCCTGGGGGGTGCCAGGCGGCTCGCAGGCTGGTTAGGGTGTTGCCGTGGCCGTCCAGATGCGTTTCAAACAGAGCAACTCCCTGGGCCTGACTGGCTACCCCCAGCAGCTTCAGGCAGCGGCCAAACACCCGCAGGCGATTTTGCCCCTCCAGCCCCAAAAGCTGGTAGTGAATATTGGTCAAGATCGTCAGACTGCGATCGGAGGGGGGAGTTAGCGGGCGATCAACCGGGTCGTCAAGGGCGAGTTCTTCTAGCTGGTAAGGGGAGGGCGCGGTATCTTGCAAACCATCGCTGTGGGCTGGCCTGCGGCTCTCGGCTCCATGCTCTGCTCCGGTAGCCTGACTCTCGGCCACAGCCCGATAGAGACGCTGGCGCAGCACCAGACCACAGATTTGATTCTGGCCGTCGACCACTAGCAGGTAGCCGCAGTGGGTGCCCTGTAGGGCCTGAAGCGCCGCTTCAACACTATCGTCGGGGCGCAACATGGGCACCTCAGGCACAAGGCTCAGGCCAATAGCAGCGGTGGCGGTATCTACCCCAGCGGCAACGCAACCGAGCAACTCTTGCTCGGTAAATAGCCCTAAAATAGCACCGCCATTGGCGACGACGACGCAGCTCAACATTTGCTCCTGCATCACCTGCACCGCCTCCCGAATCGAAGTCTGGGGAGTGAGCACTGCGGGCAGCACATCGACTAAATCGCCTATGCAGAGAGCGCTGGTATGGTTAGAGAACAGAGATTGGGCAGCGATAGGGGCTAATGATTCGGTAGCACTGGCAACAAAGAAGTTTGAATTTGAGAGAGCGGCCATAGCCGACACACCCCGACCGGTAAGGTTATAGCAATGGCCAGATAGCTCCACAACAGGTAGACAGACTGAGAGCAACAGTTTTGGGGCTATCTTACAGGGCAAACAGTTTGATCTGTCGTCACTCTGTCGTCACTGAGTGACCCAGGGATATTTCAAAGATCATTGCCCTGCGGCAACAACAGATGAGTCAACCCAAAGTACCCATTTAAGCCGGTTCGTCAACCCCTAGCAATTAAGTTCTGTTGGGGTAAACGGTGGTTGTCCTGCCAACCTCAGAGCCGAGCAGGATGCGGGATGAGTCCTACTCAGCTAGCTTCGATCAAAGGTATGGCTACCGAACCCTACCCCTTGGCTGCTGAGGTTTCTACTAAGTCTAAATCGGCCTGCACTTCCTGGCGCAGCCGGGCCAGGGTTTTAGAGGCATCGGTATCTTGCAGAATAGCGGCCAGAGTAGCGCTGACCCCCTCGGGTCCCCAGGTGCAGCCCTGCTCTAGATAGGTTTTAGCGGCCTTGCCTACGGTATAAGACCCGTAGCCGGCGGCACTGGCCTGGGCGGTCATGGCTCCAGCCAGCGCCGCAACCCCGGTGGCGCTATCAACTAGGGTGACCAGGGCAGCGGTGGTTTTACCCGCCCCCAGCAGCCCGCTGCCCACCTCGCTGAGCAGCAGCGTGCCCGAGCTTTTGAGAATAGCCCGCCAGAGCCGCCCCGCCTCGTGGCCAGTGATCGGAAAGCCGTAGAGCCGCGCCAGGGTGCGAATCATCACCAGGTCGATGAGGACACCGCCCAGCAGGTCGAGGCCAGCAATGGGGTTGAGGGCAACGGCGGCGGCTTTGTACTTGGCAAACTGCCAGATGGTGTCGTCGGCGCGATCGCCGTGCAGACGGCTCACGTGACCCACCATTTCGCCCTCAATGGCGCGGGCGTTGCGCAGGGCGTTGAGGGCTACCAGGGCAGCACCATCCTCGGCCACGATCGCCAGCAATGCCTGGCGCAGGGGCTCGATCTGGGAAGGCTGGGGCTCCCACTCCTCGCTGGTGCGACCGTCGGGCCACTCGACCCGCACCTTGAGGGGGGCAGGGCTGGCCGCTACAGTCACCACATCGTCAACCGCTAACGGGGTGCTGGGGCTACCCTGCCCCAGATCGGTCCGCAGCTTTTGCAGGGTCTGGTACACCGCCTGGCGATCGACGTCGGGGTAGAGATCGCTTTTGTTAAATACCAGCAGCAGCGGCTTCTGCCCCTGCTGCAGCTCCAGCAGGGCCTCATATTCAAAGGTGGTAATATCTCCCGACACGACAAACAAGATTAGATCGGCCTGAGTGGCTACGGTCTGAGCCATTTCGGCCCGCACGTCGCCCCCCACCTCATCCAGGCCAGGGGTATCGATCAGTTCGATTTGCCACGGCAGGCCGTTCTCAACCCCGGTCTTGACCTCGGGCTGCCAATACACCGATCGCGGCCAGCGGGTAACGCCGTGCAGGGGGCCAGTTTCGAGAATGTTTTCGCCTACCAGGGCATTGATCACCGCCGACTTGCCCCGGCTAACCAGACCAAACACCGCCACCCGCAGGCAGCGCGACTCAAGCTTGGCCGTCAGGCTCTGGAGCTGACCCAGCCCAGACTTGACCGCCGCCAGGGTAGCCCCCTGCTCGGGGTTGCCCTGCAGCGCGGTGGAGTAGCGGGAGACGACCTGACTCAGGGTGTGGCGAGCGCGGTGGAGGAGGGGGGAGGGCAGGGGGG
>NZ_JBNXVS010000062.1:0-26799 GCF_050565655.1 Nodosilinea sp. AN01ver1
CCCTACTCCCCCACCCCTCAACTCCCCTTCGCCTGGGGCAGCCAAAAGGTAAACTCACTCCCCTGACCCAGCGCGCTCTTAACCTCGATCTTGCCCCCCTGCACCTCCACCAGGCGGCGACAGATGGTCAAACCCAGGCCAGTCCCCCCAGAGTTGCGATTGCGGGAGCGATCGGCCCGCCAAAATCGCTCAAACACGTAGGGCACATCTTCCTCTGCGATCCCAATGCCGGTGTCGGCCACGCTTACGTAAACGCGCCCTGGCTGAGCCCAGGCATTTACGGTCACCGACCCCTTCTCGGTATAGCGCAGCGCATTGCCCAGCAGATTGATCACAATTTGCTCAATGCGGCCGGGATCAGCATGAACAAGCGGCAGGTCAGGCGGGCACTGGAGGGTAATAACGACCCGATCGCTGACAAACTGATCGCTAAAGGGATGCACTACCGCCGTAAGCAGCGGGCACAGGGCCACGGTTTGGGCTTGAATGGGTAGATAGCCCGCCTCTAGCTTAGAAAGCTCCTGGAGGTCGTTTACCAGGCGCTGTAGGCGCGTTGTTTCCCCTGCCAATCGTTGGTAAAGTTCAGGCTCAGGGGTTACGGTGCCGTCGGCCAGTCCTTCCAGGTAGCCGTGGATGATGGTTAGCGGCGTGCGTAGCTCATGGGTAAGGTCGCCAATTAACTCGCGGCGGTGTTCCTCGACACCCTCTAGGTCGGCAGCCATGCGGTTAAAGCTGCTGGCCAAACGCTGAATTTCTAAAATTTCTGACGGCGGCACGCGAGAGTCTAGCCGACCTGATGCGAACGATCGCGTCACCTCGGTCATTTGGTCCAGGGGGCGAATAATTCGTCGCGATACCCAGTAGCTCAGACCTCCCGCCGTGCCGCCGCCAACTAAGATTGCCCACAGCATACCCCGGCTCCAGGCCGCCTCAAAACCCTTGACCAACTGGGTCCGCCGCTGCACGCTGAGCACTCCATTCTCGTAGCGCTCCAGCGAAATGATAAACAGCCGGGGAGTATAGAGACGGCCAATGACGGCTAGAGTCAAAATGCCAATTCCCATCACTGCCAGGTGAGAGAAAAACAGGCGACTGCGCAGGCTAACTTTGGCCATAACAAAAAACTTCGGGTTGAGCCCAGGACAGGGGGCGGGTAGACCTATAGGCTAGACCAGGTTAGAGTATTCCAGAGCAATACCTATCCGAACCCTCACCGCGACCCGCCCTGCGGATCGAATTCGCCGCCTGGATCAGGACAGTGCTTGGGGCGGAATGCTCTCAGGTCGGCGTGTTTTGCAAATCGGGCTGTTCCTCAGGCAAAATGGCCCCTTCCACCGGGCAGACCTGGAGGCAAATGCCGCAGTCGATGCAGGTGGAAAAGTCAATCCAGTACCAGTCAGTACCCTTAGCATTTTTGCCGGGTCCTTCGTGAATGCAGGCAACTGGGCAGGCGTCGACACAGTCGGCTACCCCCTCACAGACGTTCGTCACAATGGTGTGGGCCACAATTTCTCCTTACAGGCACAAAGCAGGACACAGGGAATAGCCGTTTCCCCGTGCGAACGATTTGACTACCACCGCCTGTAACCCTCTCTACGCAAGGAATTGGGTTACGGTGGTAGCCATCCCCTACGTTAGTTCAGGGCCTCGATATCTGGCAACCCGCTGGGGCCAATCCAGGCGATGCGGCTAATGTGGCGCTGGCGGGCCAGGTCGCGAATGGCGGCGGGCGCTTCGTCGATCGCCAAATGCACCTCGGCCCGCACCAGGCTGGCCGAGGCTCGCAGGGTTTGGGCGTAGGTAAAGGCCGCTGCTGCCGCCTGGGGCACCGTGGGCACTACCAGCCAGTCGCTAGGGGGCGTATCTTGGGGCAGATGGCCCGTGGGCAGCAGCGTCTGATGCAAAGCCTCAATGTTGAGCACAAACCCAATACCCGGAAACCCCTGACCCTGGCCTTGAAACACTCCTAACAAATTGTCGTAGCGGCCTCCCTGGCCCAACACCTGGCACCCTTGCTCAGGTCCGGTGACGACTTCGAACACTAGACCTGTGTAGTAGTCAAAGGGCTGAATCAGGCTCAGGTCTAAGGTTAGGGCAGGCGCGGAGCGATGGTCGCCTGGGGCTAGCCGTTGGTTATTTTCTTCGGCCTGGGTGACCTCGCGCAATAGGGCGACCAGCGACTTGAGCCGCTCTACCGCTGTCTGAGTATCGCCGTCTAAGGAAAGCTGCCCAAGCGCCTGGAGAACGTCTTCAGGGTGGCCCCGCAGGTCCAGCAAGTTGAGGGCATGCTGGTGAAGCTCTGGAGATAGGTCTAGGGCCGCTAGGGCCACCCGGTCGAGGGTGGCCAGGGCCTGGCGCACGGCCTGGCGCTGGTCGGGATCAAAGGGGGTCAGCAGCGCCTGGGTCAGCTGCGCGTCACCTAAAATTAAGCACCAGGAGTCGAGGTGAAGGTTGTAGAGACAATCCAGCAGCAGCAGCACAATCTCGGCATCGGCTACCGTGGCCCCGGCTCCCAACAGTTCTACACCCGCCTGATAAAATTCTTGCTGACCACCGTGGCTGGCCTGGTTGGCCTGGCGAAAGACGTTGGCGCTGTAGTACAACCGCTGGGGATACGTCACTCTGGCTAAGCGGGTAACGGCGGTACGCGCGATTGATGCGGTGAGCTCAGGCCGCAGTCCTAAACGCTTGCCGGCCACAGGCTGTAGTTCGATGACGGCGGCTTGGTCGATGGCTCCGCCAGCCATCAGGGTATCCATCTGCTCTACGGTAGAGGTGATGATGCGGTGGTAGCCCCAGCGCTGAAAAACCTGCTCCAGACGATTTTCAATCCAGTGTTTTTGCGCGACATCCAGGGGCAGCAGGTCGCGCGCCCCGGCTGGGGGTTGGTAGGTGATCACTTTTTCTTGCCTCCAAACAAACCAAAGAAACCGCCCCCTTTATCAGATGTGCCTTTGTCAGCCGATTTAGGATTAGCCTTTGCACTAGCGGTGTTAGAGCCGCTTGTAGCCGTCCCAGAGGCTCGATCGACTCGAGCCTGAACAGCCTTAGCCCGTTCATCGTTGGCGTCAATCTCAAGGGCCCGTTTGGCGTGGATGCGGGCCATAGTGCCCTGACCGGCCTTTAGGTATAGCGACGATAGATAGCTGTGGCAGGTGACGTCGTTGGGGTAGGTCTTGAGGGCCTCTCGCAGTTCTAGAATGGCGCGGCTGTAGTCTTTGTTGATCTCGTACTCCTGAGCCCGATTGACGTAGCTGCCCAAGATAGCGGCCTGGTTTTGGCGAGGCGAAGGGGGGGGAGCTGGTTGCGCTGAGGTCGATTGAGACCGGCTGGCGGCGCGAGCAGGGGTCGCGGGAGAACTGGCCGAGGTGCGATCGCTAGTCGTACTGCGGTATAGGTAGACCAGATTTAGCTCGCTGAGGGCACCCATCACTTCAGAGAGTCGCTCTAGCCGATCAAACTGCTCTACGGCGAGGGCGTTGACCGCTTGGCGATAGGCGGCATCTAGGTGTGGTGCTTTAAGCAATTCTTGGGCTGCCGTCGAGGTCACTGCCGGAGCCGTTCCTGTACGGCGCAGGGTCTGACCTTTGAGCTTGAGGATTAACCCGTGCTCAGTGCTCGATTTCTCCTGGCTCAGCGCTTCGTAGGCAGGGTTGACTAACTTAGAGAGAATCTCGCTCGCCTGCTGGGCCTCGGCAACAGAAGAAGCCCCCGACAGGCTATCGGGGTGCAGCTTGCGAGCAATGGTTAGGTAGCGCTTGCGCACGGCTTTGGCATCGGCGCTAATGGGTACCCCCAGCACCGCGTGATGGTCGTCAAAGTCAGCTTGAAACAGCCCTTGATCTGGTTTCATGGTCATCTACCGGAGGGACGGCTTAGGGAAGGTACGCTTGCGGGTGAAATACTCTTCACTCTACCCAGCCAACCTAAGTTTAACCAGCCTTGGCGGTTTTTATTGGCAGAGGTCTGGCTAAACTCCGGGGTGGGACGGTGTAACCTAGGCCAGCGGCGGCAGCGCCAGGGGTTTAATCTGCCCCAGGGTGTTGCTCATGGCCTGGTGAAGGTGACCGTTGGTGGCCAGCAGCCGTCCAGATATAACATCCATCGGGCTGCCATCGTAGGCGGTAACTTTGCCGCCGGCTTCTCGCACTAAAACAATTCCTGCCGCAATATCCCAAGGGGCCAGCCCTCGTTCCCAGTAGCCGTCGAGCCGCCCGCAGGCCACGTAGGCGAGGTCAATGGCCGCCGACCCGCCTCGGCGCACGCCCTGGGTCAGGTGGGTGAAGTGGCAAAATTCGGCATAGTTGTTGTCGGGGGTCTCGCGGCGATCGTAGGCAAACCCCGTTACCAGCAGGCTTTGGGCCAGGCGATCGGTTTTCGAGACGTGAATGGGGCGACGGTTAAGGCTGGCCCCGAGCCCAGTCGCCGCCCGAAATAAGTCGTTGTGGATGGGGTCATAGATGACACCCAGCACGGGCTCCCCCTCGGCCAGCAGACCGATAGAAACCGCGCAAAAGGGGTACTGGTGGGTGTAGTTGGTGGTGCCATCTAAGGGGTCAATCGCCCACAGCAGGCTGGCCTCACGACCTCTAATCACCCCAGATTCTTCGGCTAAGACGCCGTGATCGGCGGGCAGGTGCCGCTCCAGTACGGCCATTACGGCCGCCTCGGCCCCGCGATCGGCCTCAGTCACCAAGTCGCCCGATCGCCCCTTTTCATCAATGCTGGTCAGGTTGCCCCAGTAGTGCTGAAGCACGGCTCCGGCGGCCAGGGCGGCTTCGGTGGCGCTGTCGAGCCACCGCTGTAAATTAGACTCAGAGGGCAGGGACATAGAAGATGGATGAAAAGATTTAGCAAGCGTTAGGGTACGACCGAGCAGACCGCTAATCGTCCTCAAGCGGTAGGCCCATACGCACTTTGCCCTTGCCAAAATAGCGGCCAAACTGCAGTTCGTACACCTCGTCCTCGTCCTGGGTTTCGGCCTGAATGGCGCTGCGGGGATAGCTAACGCACAGCAGGGCGTAACCTTGGCGACGTAAATCAGGCGAAAGCCCCATGGCCTCAGGTTGGTCGACCTCGCCCTCCAGCAGGCGCACAGCACAGGTGGTGCAGGCCCCGTTGCGGCAGGCAAAGGGCAGTTCTACCCCCTGGCTCTCAGCCGACTGGAGAATGTAGCGGTCTTCGGGCACCTCTACGGTGTAGATGCGCCCGGTCTGGCGATGGTGAACGGTGACGGTGTGGGTGCGAGCCATGGAGGTTAGCGGTGGCATTAGGGCGGTGGCAGGGGTGAAATAGGGCGATCGCCCCTCAACCCGCCTTTCCCATGCTCGCACGAAACATTGCCTCTGGGCAAAATGAGCCTACTTGAATCCTAGAATCCGGCTCTGCCTCTGTTATCGCGCCCCATTGTTTGCTACGATAGCCTCTCAGCGGTGATAAACCGCCCCCTGGAGAGATGGCCGAGCGGTTGAAGGCGCAGCACTGGAAATGCTGTTTAGGGGTGACTCTAACGAGGGTTCGAATCCCTCTCTCTCCGTTTTTATTGGGCTAATGCCACTGCCCTGTGTTGGCTGGCACCGCGCTACGTCGGGCCTGGCGGCGCTGATGGGCCAATCGCTCTAGGCTGAGCGAAATCACCCCTAGGGTGACCAAAATGACGCCCATCCACTGAATAAACAGCAGGGTCGATTTTTCACCTGGGGTAATGAAATAGGCCAAGAGCGCCGTGACAACTGGCCCACTGGCGGCCACAATCGACGCCTGGGAAGCCCCCAGCAGCTTGACGCCGTAATTGTTGAACAGATATCCCAGCAGAGTTAGCAGGCCGAGCAGCCCGGCCCCAACGTAAAGCCTGACGGGCTGGTTAGGTTCGCCGGGGTCAAGCCCAAAGAAAGAGCCCACAATCAAAATTAGGCTGGTGAGAATAAAAATGGTCGAAAACTGCAGCAGGCTCACCGATACCGGATGCAGCCGCTTAAAGCTCAGCTGCATAGCGATGAGAAAGAGCGCAAAAGCGACGCTGGCCAGCAGCGCTGCCCCAACTCCCCACAGCGATACGCCGCTGCCGGTAATGTCGCTGTAGATTCGGGGGAGGGCCGTAAACACAATGCCCATGCTAATGGCAAACATGACCACCAGCCGCAGGGGGGTAGGGCGATCGCCGAACAAAAACCAGGCCAGAGGCACCGTAATGAGCGGGTACATAAACAGCAGGGTTACGGCTACCCCAGGGCCAACATCGGCAATGGCTTTGTAAATCAACACCTGTGACAAAAACAAAAAGCCACCGCTAGCTATCACCTGCATCAGGGGGCGGCGATCGCTATTTTGAAAAAGCTGCTGTAGGTCGGTCCCCACTCGAGGGTAGAGGCGCGGCGCTACCAGGGCCAGCAGGGGCACGACCACCACCATGCGCAACCACAGCAGCAGCAGCGAGTTAGGAATCGTTAGCGGCAGCACCTCCTCAACTGGAATGCGGCCTAAAACCTGACCACCGTAGCCAATAATGCCAACGATGACGTTGTGCAGCGACAGGGCCAGAGTCGAGAGCACTACCATCAGCAGCCCCATCTGAAGCTGGGCCTGGGTCGGAAAACTGCCCGCCTCAGAAATGACAGCCTTGGTCGGACCAGTTGCTGAGGGCCGAGCCTGGGGTTGGCTGCGCGCGCGCGTTCGAGGGGCTCGGGCGAGACCGGCGGCGGTCGGTAGCGCTGGATTGGGGTATGCCTCAGATCCCTCTGCTCCCAGGCTGGGCTGAGGGCCACGGTAGGTGCTTGGCGGTAGAGCGGGTCCCGCTTCGGCACTACTGCCAGCAGGTGGAGCCCCGTAGCCGTTGTGAGGAGCCGGAGGGGTAACCATCTGGCCCTGGAGCTGCTGGCTGAGTCGGGCCACAAGGGCTTCTAAAATGGCCTCTCCCTGCTGCTCGGCGCTCTGCATCCGGTTAATTTGCTGAGAGAGGCTGCTGTGGTAGCTGGTCAAATCTTGCTGTAGCGATGTCAGGGTGTTCTGAATCGTTGCGTCTAAAGCGGCCAGCCCCTGGATAGCGGTCGTTGAAGGGGCGATCGCGTCTGAACGAGGGGACGAAGTTTGCAGGGCATGGGGATGGGCGTTGGCCAGGGCGGCCTCTAGGCGTCCCTGGAGGTGGGTCGCTAGCGCCACCGCCAAGCGCTTGGCCCAGGCCTGCTGCTGGGCAATCTGCTGTTGAGAAAGGCCTTCTGCGTAGGTGGTTTGGAGCTGCTGGTGCTGCCCCCGCAGGGCTTCATAGTCTCCCTCAAGGGCCTCAATATCGGCCATCAGCCGCTGCTTTTTGGCCTGCAGCTGGGTAATGTCGTCTGATAGGTAGCCAGTAACTTGATGACGCAGGGCCTCCAGGTCGTGGCCCAGAACCCGCAAAACGGCTTCAGCCGACGGGGGGGCGGGCTGGGCAGCAGAGGAATCAGGTAGATGGTCGGAGGGCCCCATGGGTGTCTCTCAGGATGCGTCATCGACTACAACGGCGGGTGGCAGCAGGGCCGCGCCGTCGTGAATGCTAGTATTGTGCTCAAAAAATTCAAAAAGATCTCTAGTAGAGCCACATTTAGGATGGTCTGGCCAAGTTTGAAGCTGCAATCGATGGGTGAATTTTTAACGGCCAGGCTCTCTAAGCGCATTGCCTACTGGGTATTTTTGAGCATTGTCACCATCGAGATTGTTATTTTAGTTCCCTCCGTGATGCGGCGCGAACGGGAACTGCTGAACTACCTGCGATCGCTGTCTACCGCCCAGGCTCTGGGTCGGCTGGATGCCGCTACCCTGGCCAATCTCCAGGACGAGATGCTGATTGACTATCTGCAGGGGCTGCAAACCAACCAGGTCGTTCTAGGCGGGGCTATCTATGACCAGGACGGTATCCAGGTAGGCCGCTTTGGCGAAGCGCCTCAGCTCACTCTGGCCGAAAGCCAGCAGGGCTGGCCGCCCGATCGCTACTACCGTCGCCAGCAGCGCTACGACGCCCCCTGGGACATGCCGCCGCTGCGCGATCGCTACGTGCTGATTGTGCGCCACGATGCCAGCGGTGTGCAGCGAGAGTTCTTTGCCTTCATTGGTCGCATTACCGGGCTGATCGTGATTATTTCGGTGTTTGTGACCGGGGCTACCCTGGTGGTGCTGCGGCGACTGCTGATTCAGCCGATTATGCTGCTGCGGCAGGATTTAATTACCGCCGGTCAGGCCATTGGCGACGACTGCGATACTCAAACCCTGGCCTTTGCCTCGCTGCCCTACGCCTGCGCCGATGAGCTAGGCGATGTAATTGCGGCGTTTGAGCAGATGTTTGGCCAGATTACTGCCGCGGTGGCGACCCGCAAGCAGAGCGAAACTCGATTTCGCACCTTAGTTGAGCAGGCCGTGGATGCCTTTTTTGTGGTAGATGCCGCTGGCCAGGTGCGCGATGTCAACCAAAACGCCTGCGACAGCCTGGGCTACAGCCGCGATGAGCTGCTGACTCTAGCGGTGACCGACATTCAAACCACCTACAGTCAGGCCGATTTTGAGGCTATCTGGCGGCAGCTCAAGCCGGGCTTGCCCCAGACGCTCGAAGGCTGGCACCAGCGTAAAGACGGCAGCGGCTTTCCGGTCGAGGTGCGCCTGGGACTGCTGGATTTGGGCGGCGATCGCTACGGGCTGGCTCTGGCTCGCGATATTCGCGATCGCAAGGCCTCCGAAGCGGCCCAGGCTCGCCTAGCCGAAATTGGCGAACTGGCCGCCATGATTGTCCATGAGGTGCGCAGCCCGCTGACGACGGTACTGCTGGGGCTCAATTCGTTTCGATCGCTCGATCTTCCCGACCGCTTTCAAACTCGCCTTGAGCTGGCCCTAGAAGAGTCTGAGCGACTGCAAAAGCTGCTCAACAGCATTCTCATGTATTCTCGCGATCCGGCCCTGGTGCCAGAACCGATTGAAATCAATGCCCTGGTGCAGCATTTGGCCACCACGTTAGAGGCCGGTGTAAGCGTTCAGTCGCCGCCTTTGGCTTTGCGAACCCTTCCCTACGCTGTCAACATCAGGGGCGATCGCGACAAGCTCAAGCAGGTCTTTATCAACCTGCTGACCAACGCCCGCGACGCCTGCCCCGCCACTGGCACCATCACCTGGGCCGTGCAGCCTCCGGTCGCTGGACAGGTAGCCATTAGCATTCACAACGACGGCGAACCGATCGCGCCCGAGCTGCTGCCCAAGCTGACCCAGCCTTTTTTCACCACCAGGGCCTCAGGCAACGGTTTGGGGTTGGCCATCACCAAGCGGATTGTAGAAGCTCACCAGGGGCAGCTGTTGATTACCTCCAACGCCGCTGGCACCGAAGTGACGGTTACGCTGCCCCTGGCTGGCCCAGCCTAGCGCCCAGGTCTACTGGCAACATCGACAAGATCGACAGATGCTTGGGCTGTCCCTAGCCCCACGGGCGCTGACTACTGCACCTGAGCGGGCTAAAAAGCATCCAAATCAAGCGCTTTAGAGCCACCTTCCTCAATCAGCAGCAAAATCTTGCCCAGCTGTGACCAGATCAGCAGGCCGCTGAGCAGGGTCATCGGCACTCCCATGGCGTAGGCGGCTTTGGCCGAGAACCCAAACAGCTCAATGCCAGAGGCCAAAAACACGCAGACTCCGGCACAGATGCCGAAAAAGGGAATCTGTAGCTGCGGCCCTCGCATAGTAGCCAAAATGCGGGTAGAGCGCTTGCTGTTCCACTCAGCAACTGACTGCTGCAACGTAGTGCTAAAGGCATAGCCCGAAGCCACCGCAGCCAAAAATCCAGCTAGAAACAAAACGTAGGGCGGTTGTGGGTACACAGGCCTAAGAAAAACGAAACAATAATTTACTTCCCCTGATTATAGGGGAGAGCTGCCCCCAAACCGACAGGTAAACAACGTAAACCTAAATCAACCTGCGGCCTGAGATTGCAGCACCTGGCGCAGGTCGCCTACCGCTGGCACGAGCTGTTCAGCTCGCTCTAGGGAATAGTTGGTTAGGGCTCCCCAGGCCACCCCCAGCACCTTGTCAAACGTTATTTCGTCTTTAACCAGGGCCCACAGTCGCTGTACCTCCTGGGTGTGCAGACGGTCGTCCTCGGTCAGAGCCAGCACAATCATCTCGCGGAGGTGAGCACCCTCCTCAGACATTAGATAGCGAATACCCAGGCCAGCCGTTGGCAACAGGTCAAACCCATCATCGCCACGGGCGATCGCCAGCATGTTCTCCAGCCGATCCCACTGCAGCTGTCCGTCTTGAAACAGCACCTCAAGCAGCCGCTGCCTGAGGGCCGGGGTTTCGCCCAGCAGCAGCCGACGGGCGACGTAGGGGTAGGCTACGTTAATGATCTTAAAATTGGGGTTGAGGCTCAGGGCCAAGCCCTCCTGGGTCACCAGGGAGCGAATGATCAGGGCAAACTTAGCCGGTACCCGAAATGGGTACTCATACATCAGCTCCGAAAACTGATCGGTAACGGTTTTAAAGTTGAAGTCGCTAACCTTTGCCCCTAGGGCATCGCCCAGCACTCGATTTAGAGCGGGCACAATCGGGCCGAGGTCGGTATCAGAGGTCAAAAAGCCCAGCTTGACAAAGTCTCGCCCCAGACTGTCAAAATCCTGGTTGATCAGGTGCACGACAGCGTCGACCAGGGTTTCTTTAGTCACCTGATCGAGCTGATCCATCATGCCGAAGTCGATGTAGGCCATCCGGCCATCGGCTAGGGCAAACAGGTTGCCGGGGTGGGGGTCAGCGTGGAAGAACCCAAACTCGAGCAGCTGTCGCAGCCCGGCGGTGACGCCAATCTCGATCAGCTGATCGGGGTCAAGATTGTCCCTCTGCAGCGACGCCATATCGGTGAGCTTGCAGCCGTCAATCCATTCCAGGGTAAGCACCCGCTGGCTGCAGTAGGGCCAGTAAATTACGGGTACCTTAACGGTACTGTCGTCCTTAAAATTAGCCGCAAACCGCTCGGCATTGCGGCCCTCGTTGAGGTAGTCAATTTCTTCAAACAGTTTGGTGCCAAATTCATCCACGATTAGGGTGAGGTCGTGCCCCAGGTTGAGAGGCAAAAACCGCCCCAGCCAGCCCGCTGCCCAGCGCATCAGGTAAAGGTCGCGACACAGCACCGGGCGCAGGTTGGGCCGCTGCACTTTAACCGCCACCTCTTCGCCCGAGAACAGCCGTCCCCGGTACACCTGCCCCAGGCTCGCTGCCGCTACCGGCAAGGGCGATAGATTACTAAAAATTTCTTGAGGGCTGTAGTCTAGCTCTGCCTCGATAATCGCCATCGCCTCAGCGGTGGGAAAGGGCGGCAGCTGGTCCTGGAGCTTGGTCAGCTCATCGAGAAAATCTTGCCGCACCAGGTCGGGTCGGGTTGAAAGGGCCTGGCCCACTTTGATAAAGGTTGGCCCTAAATTGGTCAGCACCTGACGCAGCTGGGCAGCCCGGCGGGGACGATTTTGGGCCTCGCGCCCCAGCCAGCGATCGCTCTGTAGGCCCAGTACGAAGGTGCCCAACCACCACAAAATTTGCAAAACTCGCCAGCCCAAGCTGCCCAGCCGCCAGCGAAAGTGGCGGGCGATCGCCGCTGCGTCGTAGGTGCCCAATAAAGCTGGATCTATCGCTGCCACTGCGCCAATTGCCCCTTACGTCACGGTTACATCACTGTGCGGTGCTGCCCTAATCGGCGGGGCTATCGCTGGCCAACAGCTACCGACAACAGGCCCCAGCAACAGGTCAGAAGGGCGTGGCGGCAAGCGGCGATCGAAAACCCCTAAATTGGGTTAATCTACCTTAAATATAGTATAGAAAACTACAAACAATTCTGACGCAATTTTGGCCGCTGTTAAGCCAGGTTTTTGGTGTGAAGGCTTTCGCTCAGCGCTTGGCCGACTTGTCTCAGACCAACGCTAGCAATACTGCGCGGTCTTGAGCCCTACCTTGGTCAGGCAGTCCTTGAGCGTCTGTACGACCTGAACCTGGGCCGCTTCTCCCAATTCTGGAAACATCGGTAGCGACAGCACCTGATGGGCGGCGGCGTCAGCCTGAGGCAGATCTCCCGGTTGGTAGCCCAGATGGCTGTAGACCGGCTGCAGATGCAGAGGCAGGGGGTAATAGACCATGCAGATTACCCCCGCTTCGCGCATCAGCTGCTGCAACTGGTTGCGCTCCTGTCCTTCAGCGGTGGCTTGAGGCAGTCGCAGGGTGTACTGGTTCCAGACCGAGCGGCCAAAGGTCACCGGCAGCGGACGCACCACCTCGGCCACCGAATCTAGAAGGGTATGATAGCGATCGGCCACCTGAGTCCGCCGCTGGTTCCAGGTATCGAGGTGGCGCAGCTTAACCGCTAAAATGGCGGCCTGCACCGAATCCAGGCGGCTGTTGACGCCAATCGCTTCGTGGTGATACTTGACTCGACTGCCGTGCTCAGACAGCATGCGGGCGGTGGCGGCGAGGGTTTCGTCGTTGGTGGTTAGCGCTCCCCCATCGCCGCAGCCCCCCAGATTTTTGGTGGGAAAAAAGCTGAAGCAGCCGACATGCCCAATGCTACCTACCTGCTGCCCCATCCACTCAGCGCCAGTCGCCTGGGCGCAGTCCTCAATAACTATCAGCTCGTAGCGAGCGGCTAGATCCATCACTGGCCCCATATCGACGGGCCGACCAAACAGGTGCACGGGCATAATCGCTCGGGTGCGATCGCCAATAACCGCTTCAATTTTGGTTACGTCTAAGTTAAACGTGCTGGGGTCAATATCGACAAAAACCGGCTTAGCCCCCACTGCGCTAATCGCTTCCGCCGTCGCAATAAAGGTAAAGGGTGAGGTAATAACCTCGTCGCCAGAGCCTATGTTCAAAGCCCGCAGCGCTAGATAGAGGGCATCGGTGCCAGAATTGCACACAATGCAATGCTCTGAGCCTACATAGTCACCAAAGGACTGGGCAAAGGTTTCGACAATTGGCCCGTTGATGTATTGTCCAGAGGCCAGCACCTCAGCCACGGCAGCATTTACATCAGATTGAATTGTTCGAAACTGCTCCGTAAGATCAACAGGAGGAATTACACTCACTCGCTCACACTCACCTAGTGGATAGGCCTAGTTTACCCTACCCCAAGACTGCATCGGGCCTGAGGCGGCATCGAGGTTGTCGCTGGCCCGTTACCTCTAGCCATAGCCTCGCTAGCCCAGGAGATTTCCGTGACTGATCTGCCTATTTTTCCTCTCCCCTTGGGCTCTCCCCAAGACCTTTCCCCTCCAAAACTTTTTGCTCAGAATGACCCTGCCCGCTGGATGCGGCGCTGTTTAGAACTGGCCAGCCTGGCGGCTGGTCAAACGGCCCCCAATCCAATGGTTGGCTGTGTTGTATTAAACGCTGGCATCGTTGTCGGAGAAGGCTTTCACCCAGGGGCTGGGCAGCCCCATGCTGAGGTGTTTGCCCTGGCTCAAGCAGGCGATCGCGCCAGAGGGGCAACTCTCTATGTCAACCTAGAGCCCTGTAACCATACTGGGCGCACTCCTCCTTGCACCGAGGCGGTGATTCGGGCTGGCCTGAGTCGGGTGGTGGTGGGTATGGTTGACCCTGACCCCAGGGTCTCAGGCTCAGGCATTGAGCGCTTGCGCCAGGCTGGTATTGAGGTAGAGGTTGGGGTAGAAGAAGCCGCTTGCCAGCGCCTGAATGAAGCGTTTGTGCAGCGCGTCACTCACCAGCGACCCCTCGGGCTGCTGAAATACGCCATGACCCTGGACGGCAAAATTGCGGCTACCAGTGGCCATAGTGCCTGGGTCACGGGTCCAGTGGCTCGGGCCGCCGTCCATCAGCTGCGCGCCACCTGCGATGCTGTTGTTGTTGGCGGCAATACCGTCCGTCGCGACAATCCCCGGCTGACCAGCCACGGCTACAGTGCCCACAATCCGCTGCGGGTCGTCATGAGCCGCCGTCTCGATCTTCCCGCTCAGGCCAACCTGTGGCAAACCAAAGATGCCCCCACGGTGGTTTTTACCGCCTCCGAAGCTGACCCAGAGCGCCAACAGCTGTTGACGGCTCTGGGGGTGGAGGTAACAGTGCTGCCTGCGTTGACCCCCCGCCTCGTCACTGAACAGCTTTATCAACGGGGCTGCGCCGCCGTATTGTGGGAGTGCGGTGGCTTGCTGGCGGCCGAGGCCATCAAAGATGGCGTAATTGATAAGCTATGGGCATTTGTCGCGCCTAAGCTCGTCGGTGGCGCGAATGCTCCCGGCCCGGTTGGCGATCTAGGCATTCAGCAGATGGACCAGGCCCTGGCTCTAGATCGCATCACCTGGCGCACCTTAGGAAACGACCTACTTTTGGAAGCCTATTTACGCTTTTCAGAGTCGGCCTAGCGCTTTACGTCAGGATACTGCTCTACGGTCCTCACCGCAGTTTTTCAGGTGAGCTGTTAGGCTGACGTAGAATTTATTGGGCCTAAGGGTAAATGCGTACCAGTCGAGGAATGTCGTAGACAAGCTCTCGGTTGCGCATGAAGGCGTCTAGCGCTAGCCGCAGGTCGTCCTTGCCGCGGAAGGATTCAATACGCTGGTAAACCTCCCCCTGGTCAAACAGCAGCAGGGTGGGCAAATTGGAGAGGCGGTAGGTGTTGGCCAACCGCAGGTTTTCGTCGGCATTGATGTCAATCAGCCGCACGTGATCTTGCCATTCGCTCTGAAAGCTCTGTAGAACCGGAGTAATCATTTTACAGAGCCCACACCAAGGAGCCCAGAAATGAACTAGCACAGGCAGTTCAGACTCAAGTACAGCTGCTCTAAAGGTAGCTTCGCCAACAGACATTGACATTGACTATATAAAAAAGAGCTTGACTAACCATCCGGAGCGCCCTAACAGCACCCGCAGATAACTTTAACGTTTGAAGGGAATTCGAAAATATTCGTGGTTGCTATTGGGATCATTGTAGACCAGTTGAGAATGGAAGTTAATGGGCAGGATCAAGGATTGTGCCAAATCCCTAACACGGTTCCTGGCCAGAGCATACTGGTGGTAGCGGCCAACTGTGAATATTGTGGTGCAGCTAGCGGTGGGGTATGCCCCTCTGCGATCGCCCGCCCAACCTTAGCATTCCATCGGCTGATGCTGCTGAAGTAGTTCTAGAGCACTGGCGGCGGGTAGTGGTTTGGCAAAGAAATAGCCCTGACCATAGTCGCACCCCTCCTGTCGCAGAATAGCTACCTGGGTGGCGGTTTCTACCCCCTCTGCTACCACTTCCATGCCCAGCTTTTGCCCCAGGGTCAAAATGGTGTTGATGATGGCCCGGTCTTCATTGCTTTTCTCCAGGCGACCCACGAAGGATTTGTCTACCTTCAGCGTATCCATTGGAAAGCGGTGCAAGTAGCTGAGCGAGGAGTAGCCGGTGCCAAAGTCATCGATGGCCAGCTTCAGGTCAAGGGATTTGAGCTTCAGCATCAGGTCAATAGCGGCATCGACATCGCCCATCACCATGCTCTCGGTAATTTCTAGTCGTACACAGTGTCCATCCACCTGAGTTTCTTGCAGGGCAGCCTCGATTTGATGGATTAAGTCGGGCTGCCCGAACTGTCGATTAGATAGATTAATGCTCATGGTCAGGTGGCGATAGTGGGGAAACTGATTGTGCCAGTGGTGCAGCTGCCGACAGGCCTCGCGAAAAATCCACTGGCCCAAAGCCATGATCAGCCCGGTTTCTTCCGCCGCCGGAATAAAGGCGCTGGGCAGCACAAACCCCCGATCTTTCTGGTGCCACCGTACTAGAGCCTCAAATCCGGCCAGGTCTCCGGTTTTGAGATTGATAATGGGCTGGTAATACAGCAAAAATTCGTGATTGTCGAGGGCACTGAGCAAGTCGCTTTCAAGCTGAAGTCGATTGACAGCTTCGGTAAGCATACCGGCAGCAAATATTTCAAACCGCGTCTTGCCCAGGGCCTTTGCTCGGTACATAGCTGTATGGGCATCGCGCAGCAGGTCGGCGGGCTTGTGCTGTAGGCCAGGTTGGCTAATCGCCATGCCAATGCTGAGGGTGCTGGGCAATTTTTGGCCGTGCAGGGTGAGTGGCTCTGAGAGGGCATACTGCAGCCGATCCATGAGCTCTCCGGCGGCAGTGCTGTCTAAATGGGTCAGCAGGAGCGCAAACTCGTCGCCCCCAACTCTGGCCACCTGGGCCTCGGGTGGCATGTGCTGCACCAGCCGCTGAGCCATCAGCTGTAGCACTTCGTCGCCCACTTGATGGCCCAGACTTTCGTTAATTACCTTAAAGCGATCGATGCCCATGAAGGCCACAATCACAGGCTGCTCAGTACTCTGGCGGTAGTAGAGAGCCTGCTGAATTGTACCTATGAATGCTTCGCGGTTGGGCAGGCCCGTCAGGGAATCGTGGGTGGTACGGTAAAGCAGCTTGTAGGCCAGCACCACCGCCATTGCGGCTACAATCCCGGTGGCTGGTTCAGCTATGGGTAGCCAAACCAGCCCGTTGACGGCCAGCCACCCGCCTGCCCCCACCCCCCCAATCAGTAGACCGCTGGACAGCAGCAGGCCGCTGGGGCCTTTGACAGTCCAGACCAGTCCGCCAGCCGCCAGACACCAGCCCCAGAGCCAGAGCCCCTCGGCCCAGGGAGGCAAAAACCTGTAGTGGGCGGGCTGCCCGGTAACGATGTCTAGCAGCTGTCGAATCATTTGCCCGTGGATAACTACCCCAGGCATGGTTAGCTCTTTGTCTTGGTTGAAGCTGAATGGGGTGTAAAAGCGGTCTTTAAGACTGGCAGCGGTGGTGCCAATCAGGACAATTTTGCCGTTGATCCAGGCGGGGTCGAACTGACCGCTGAGGACCTGGCTAATGGAGAGGTGGCGGGCCGGCATTTGATCGGTGTGGTAGCGCAGCAAAATTTGATAGCCGCGGCTGTCAACATTTTGGTAACCGCCGTCGCGAGCCGAAAGCACTCGAATGGCGCGATCGCCCAAAAATAAGTGGTTTGCCTCCGCTCGTAGGACGTCAGACGCGTAGCCTTGGTAGGCCATGACCACTCGCAGGGCAAAGGAGTAGTAGCCCCCCTCAGGGCTGCGCACGAAGACTAAATTGCGACGAATTACGCCGTCGGAATCGGTGGGAAAATCGTTGAATCCTACCCGCGCTGGCTCGACTGTAGGAGGAGCGGGCACTTCACCCTGTCCCTGAGTACTGCCTACGTTCATGATGGCAACGAGATTTGGTGCTGACAGAGACTCTACCAAGTCGCTCGATCCTGGTGGACGCAGAGTGCTGCGGTAAAGATCTAAGCCAACAACTTTGGGGTTTTGAGCTTGAAGAGTTTGGAGCACCTCCGCCAGCAGTTCATCACTGAGGGGCCAGCCGTACTGGCGAATATCGGCCTCGGTAATGCCCACGATGGTCATACGGGGGTCAAGCCCCTGACTGGGGCGCGACCGCACCAGTTGATCAAATAAAAACAGTTCCGCTGGCTCTAGAACGTTCAGTAGCTTTACACCCGTAACCATGGCGCTAGCCAGCAGGCTTGCCAACAGCACAATTTTGCCGCCAGTGGTTAGGGGCGTAACTCCCCACCAGTGGAGCACCTGAGGTATCACGCTACGGCGCAGTCGGTGGCTTACTCTGTTAATCATCGTCGCCTTCACAATTGCTGGGCCTTCAAAAGACAAGAAACTAAACGACGGAGAATGTCTCAGGTAGCACACCCAGTATCCTCTATCTCTGAAGCACTCTCCTAGAGCAATCTGGAGCGTTCACTAGGGATAGAGGACTGCTGTTAAGCATGCCCAGCTGAAAGGTTCTTGGGCCAGAGTGATAGCTTTCTTATTGGGCTGTGGTCATACCCAGAGCTTATTTTGGCTTGGGTTTAAAAACAGTGGCGGCAGACTCGAGACCCGAATCTGCCGCCACTGTGCTGAGTTTTTATGGTTCTAGTCAATTGGTCTTTCCCTACTTTCTCAGCCTCAGGAGAGGCTACACCATTATTGTGCTGCCGTTGGCTCTGGCATGATCCAGTGAGTACCGCCGCCCTGGCGGCGGCCTGGAAACTCATCCCGACTTTTGGCGCTGGCTATCGATTGCATGCCAAACGCCTGAAAAATCACCATAACCGTTAGCGATAGTGTTCCAATGGCGAGAACCGAGTAGTAGGAACGAGCAGTGTGTCCCAGTGGGGTTTGCATAAGATGTATCGTTGTGGCCTCAGAACTGACTGGGTCAAGCCTGAGGGTAGACGCTCCCTAAACAACATTGAACGACCAGGCATTCTTTGACCAGGGCTGAGATGCGGGCCAAGGTTTAACCAGTGAAGCCTGTATCCATTAAGGCTGAAGCTGATTAGGACCATCGACAGGGGACCCACGGAACTTTGTGTTACGAGAATTTACGGAATTTTCAGGTTTACTTAAGGAGGAACTGTCATGATTTTGTAAATTTTGCTGAAACTTTCCTGACGCTGGCAAACATAGCTAAAACTACCGTCGGCTGACGCAGTGCTTCCGATAAAACTCGGGTCGAATCATCCGTGAACCTACGGAATTTGGGCGGGCGAACCTGGTGTTAGCCAATTTGGGCAAATACTAGGCCCAGTAAAAGGCCAAGAACAGCGCCGATTGAAGTATTAATGCCGTTGACGACCTCGTTGGTTAGCCAAGCGAATTTGGGCTGGAGCGTAGCGCCAATTAGGCTTTCTAAAGTAGTGGCTAAAAAAGCAGCCACCAGGCAGAGTCCGATGGCCCAGGGGTTGATTAGCCTTACCCCCCAGCCAACTAGCGCTATAACCGCTGACCCCCCGATACCGGCCAGGGTGCCCTCAAGGCTGATGGCCCCTTCGGTACCGGCGGGTACGGGTTTGAGTGAGGTGATGAGAAAGGTGTGCTGCCCGTAAGCTTTGCCCACTTCGCTGGCGGTGGTGTCGGAAAGTTTGGTGCTGAGGCTGCTGACGTAGGCCAGGGCCAGTAGCGGTAGCCACAGCTGCTGGCTGGCCGGGGTGGCAGCGGCCCCCACAACGGCGATCGCGATCGCGCAAACGGCGGCGGCTAAGGCCGACCCCCAAACGTTTTCTGGCCCCCTTACCCCCGATCGCCCCTCGGCAATGCCCGCCTCTTCTTTGCGCTGCTGGCCCAGACGGGTGATAGCTGAACCGGCCAAAAAGTAGGCCATCACCACGAGGTAACCTCGCCAGCCCAGGCCGCCCCACACGATTACCCCCAGTACCCAGGCGTGGAGGTACCCGGCTGGAGTGAGCAGCTTTTTGGGCAGAACCCAGGCGATCGCGAGCAGCGCTGTATTGACCAGTGCGCCAGTCAGCCACCCTGTTGCCTGAGGAGCCAAGAGCACTGGAGAGATGACCGCCACAGACAACGTCATAGACTACCTCGTAGGCCTTGCTCCTAGTCTAAATGGCAAAGGACTTGTGCAAGTGTAAGCAGTTACTCTGCTCAGGGCCAGGTTCATAGGTTAAGCGATCGGCCACCAGGTACATAATTTTAAGCCCTCGCCCGCTCTCTGAGTCTGGGTTGTTGACCGTAATTTTGTGGCGCAACATTGAGGACAAATCAAAGCCTGGGCCCTGATCCCAGATGCGGATATCGATGGTGCGATCGCTCACCGCCACCTCAATACGTACGGGGGTGGCTAGGGGTAGCCCGGCATGGGCATGGCGCACGGCGTTGGTAAAGCCCTCGATCAGCGCCAGCTGGCACTGCAGCCAGATGTTGTGCGGAATTGGCGCAGTCTGAAACTGATCGAACCACGCCAGTACCGACTTTAGGGCCGTAGGGTCAGTTTGGGTTTCAATCTGGCTGGTGTGCTGGTAGGTCAAAGCAGGCTATGGCTAGATCGCTCACCTCTGCATCATAGGCTGAAGCTCATCCTGGCAAAAGCCTTGAAGCAAAGAGTTTTACATCTTTGTGTGCTTTGAGGCACGACTCGAGCTCGATTCAATCTCAAGTCAATCGGGTGGGGTACTGAGCCAGGCCAGCAGATTGCGGCGGAGACGGCCGAGGTCTCGGTAAAATTCCTGCTGCACAAATTGCCCCAGCGCATCGAGGGGGCTAAACGATGCCCCAGGTTGCCAGCCAAACTCCTGGGCAATGGGTGTCGTGTGAGAACCCTGTAGCAGTTGTACGGTAGTTCGTTCTGCAAAGCGCCGCACCAGCACCTCTGAGAGGGGACGGGTCTGATCGAGGGTGTCACTGCGAAATTTAATTAGCAGGTTGTGCGCTACCGGGTAGCGATCGCGCACCAGGGCTAGCGTGGTCTCTGGGTCGGGGGTAAACTCGACGTTGAACGCTGGGCTAAACTGCGCGGCCTGCTCCAAAAAAGGGATCGAACGCCGGGCCGGGTAGTTGTTAAAGCTCATATAGATATTGCCGATCCGCTCCACATCCCAAAGGCAGTTAATCAGCAGGTGTACTTTGCAACCCATGCTGTGCCCTAACCCGTAAATAGGCAGGCTGCCGTAGTTAGTCAGCACGCGCTTGTCCAGGTAGCGCATCGCCTGGTCAAACGTAACCAGCACCTCCTGGGCAATGACCGTGTGGTCAAAGGTATTGATAAAAGGAGTCGCTACGATGACGTAACCCTGCCGAGCCAGGTTTTCCAGCAGCCACTGGTAGGTCACGCTGGGGGCTGCCGCCACAAACGCTCCCCCCAGAAAATGCACGATCGCCACAGGGTTGGGGGGAACTAAAATCCAGTTGCCAGATATTTCTTGCCAGTTCATCACGACCTGTAGCTGCGTCCTCATAGATCAAACTAGGTCAAGCCAGTGCAGCCTGTCCTGGTCTAGTTGTCTGTCTATTACTGTAGTCAGTTTGCCACTCGGATGGGCAACCCGAGCCGCGATCGCCGCCCCTGTGCCTAAGCGCCTAGGATCATCTACCGCTAATTGGCCTTGCCTTCCGCTTCCGTGGAGCGGTAAGCTCGATGGGCCGAGTGAGGGAAAAGCTATGGGGCAGGGGAATGCGATCGCAGAGCGCACCATATCGGTCAACGGCTTGACCTGGTTCTATCGCGAGCATGAGCCCATCGGTACCTCATCCCGGCTGCCGGTTATTTTGCTCCACGGTCTGGTGTCTCAGAGCTACAGCTGGCGGCAGGTCATGCCCGTTCTAGCCCAGCAGGGGTTTCACACCATTGCCCCCGACTGGATTGGCCACGGTCGCTCAGACAAGCCCGATCGCCGCGATTTTGCCTACACCCCTGGGGCTTTTGTTGAGGCCTTGGGTGCCTTTCTCGATGCCCTCAATCTATCTCAGGTGCACTTGGTAGCCCAGGGTTTTCTAGGCTCAGCCGGTATTCAATACGCCCTGCAGCATCCCGATCGAGTCGATCGCCTGGTTATGATCAATGCTCCCATTGGTCCCGGCGCTAAGCTGCCCTGGAAAATTCGCCAGATGGGTCTGCCTCTAGCCGGGGACATGATCACCCAAGACCCGCTGCTGGTCGATCGCACCCTGGAGGGCGGTGGCCCTTACCAGATAGATGACGCCGATTTAGACGTCTATCGGCGGCCCTTCCTGAAAAGTTCAGACGTGGGTCGGGCTTTGATGACCACAGTCCGTCGGATGGCTATAGATGAGGTTAGCGCTGCGATCGCCGCTGACCTGTCTAAGTGGGACCACCCCACGCTGGTCCTGTGGGGGGTAAGTGACCCCTGGCTACCGGTCAGTTTGGCCGAATCCGCAGTCCAAGCCCTTCCCAACGGCGAACTGCAAACCTTAGATGAGGTAGGCCATTACGCCCAAGAAGACTGGGCCGAAAAAGTGGCCACTGCCCTTGATAGCTTTTTGCGTCAGATGGTTCCATAAACCGATCAAAGGCTACAGGTGACGCCATCAGCTAAATCACAAGCTGCAAAACGAATTGAGTCTAAGCTCAGCGGCGAAGTCTTTCCGGTGGGGCAATTCTAGCTTTCGCTTGACTTGGTATCGAAGTCTAGATTCAGAGTTTATGCTAGGGAAATATGGCGTTGTCCAGTTCGATCAGGGGGTACCACCGCCTGTGTAGCCAAAGCTAAAACAGCGAACTGGCCTACAACCGTCGTCTACAGATCGCCGCAGGCATCCTAACGTCGATGGTGGCGGCTATAGGTTGCACTGTGGGTTCAGCAACAAGCCTTTACTCAAGGAGGATGTGATGGCCGTCAAACAGCAGTTTCAAAGTTTTTCAGATCTCTTGGCCGAGGCTCAGATTCCTGTCTTGGTCGATTTCTATGCTACCTGGTGTGGGCCTTGTCAAATGATGGCAGGCATCCTCAATCAGGTCAACAACGAACTCAAAGGCCAGCTCAAAATTGTCAAAATTGACACCGATAAGTACCCTCAAATTGCCTCTCAGCACCAGGTAGCCGCTCTACCTACGCTGGTTTTGTTTAGGGCTGGACAGCCCATCGATCGCATCGAAGGAGTGCTGCCTGCCCCTCAACTCGTAGCCCGGCTTCGCCGCCACCTGGGCTAGCCTATGAAGGCAGTACCCTGCGCGATCGCCCTAGGCAGCAACCTGGGTGACTCTCAGCACATTCTCCGGGCGGCCCTGGTTGCTCTCCACAACCCACCCACCGTAGATCTGGTAGCTCAGTCTAGCGTTTATCAAACCGTGCCCATTGGCCCGGCCCAACCCGATATTCTAAACGCCTGCGCCCTAATCCACACCACTCTGTCGCCCCAGCACCTACTCAATTGGCTGCTGCAAATCGAACAAGACTTTGGCCGCGTCCGTCGCCAACGGTGGGGTCCTCGCACCCTTGATCTTGACCTCATCTTCTATGGTCAGACTTGTCTCACTGAGCCAAACTTGCACATTCCGCACCCTAGGCTGAGAGAACGTGCCTTTGTGCTCGTTCCTCTAGCTGAGATAGCCCCCGGTTGGATTGACCCCGTCAGCGGTCAATCGGTCCAACACCTTTGCGATGCGCTTGACCTAGCTGGAGTCAAGCGCCTTAGTACTATCCTTCACCAGCCCTAAATTAGACGGCCTAAGATAACACTACAATGGGGTGATCATTTGTGCCCTTTTTGAGCCCTTTCCTATGCCGCTTGGTCAAGAGCCTCCCCAACTGCTGAAGCAGCGCCTATTCTACGAGGGCCGTAAATTTAATTTTGAGGTCAACCGGCTGCGATTGCCCAACCGAGCTGAGGGTGACTGGGAATGTATCCGCCATCCCGGTGGTGCACTAGCCGTACCCGTTACCGCCGCAGGTGAGTTAATAATGGTACGCCAGTACCGTTTTGCTTTGCAGGGGCGGTTGCTAGAGTTTCCAGCCGGCACTATCGAAGCTGAAGAAGCTCCTGCCGACACCATTCGTCGAGAAATTCAGGAAGAGATTGGCTACACCGCTCAAACCTGGCTGCCCATTGGCAACTTTCCCCTGGCTCCTGGCTATTCTGACGAAATTATTTATGCCTTTCTGGCCACCGATCTAGAACCTATTGAGTCCCCTCCCGAGGCCGACGCTGACGAAGATATAGAGGTTGTTCTGTTTACTCCCGCTC
The DNA here is from genome assembly GCF_050565655.1 of Nodosilinea sp. AN01ver1. Lineage (NCBI taxonomy): Bacteria > Bacillati > Cyanobacteriota > Cyanophyceae > Nodosilineales > Nodosilineaceae > Nodosilinea > Nodosilinea sp. AN01ver1. Next base: position 23,491 of record NZ_JBNXVS010000062.1, read on the forward strand.
AGCTAGAAAAAACCATTGTGGCCGGAGAAGCAGTAGACGCCAAGTCAATTGCTAGCTTCTATCTGGTCAAACCCTATTTAGAAAAGCTGGCGGCACTATAGGGTGTTCAAACATCAGAACCAAATATCAGAACACCGAAACAGCGGTCTTTCGTGGTAATAGCCAAAATTTCGTATAGATAGAACGTTTTGCAGGCATCCTATCCATACGGCAGTTTTCTATATCAATCTGTCAGGGCATCAATCTGTCAGGGCTACGATGCGTCATTTCACAGCTTTTTGATAACCTAATTAGGCTTGTTGGTCTCCAAGCTGTAATACGGGTTCAACCAATCTAGGTTGAGTTCATAAAGGTGGTCGATAACCCAGGTAGCTCGGCGATGAATCATTTGGTAGGGATAGGTGTGGGCAACTCCGAGTACAGGCACTCCGGCACGCTTGGCGGCTTCGATGCCGGCGAAAGAATCTTCAACAGCTAGGCAATTGGCAGGGCACAGGGCTAGGTCACCAAACTGCTGATTGAGGCGCTCGATCGCTAGTAAATACCCATCGGGGGCAGGCTTGCTAACTCCAGGTGCAAGATCATCGGCTGAAATAATTAGCCCTACGTGCTCACCCCAATGGACCAGGGACAGCACAGTTTCAATTTCGCTACGACGGGCTCCTGACACAATCGCTAGCTTAAGTTGCGCTGCGCGAATTTGGTAAATCAAGTCGTCAAGGCCAGGGTACAACGGTAGCGGATTTAGTCCGGCCAGTACCTCCAGGTAGCGGGCAGCTTTTCGATTAAGCAATTTTTCTAGGTAAGTGTCTGACACCACACGCCCTTGACGAGCCAGCAAATCACTGAGACAGGCGGCATCAGACCGTCCTAGGCAGCACTCTTCTAGGTCTTGCGGATTTGGCCGGAGATTCTCTTCTAGGAGCAACTCCTCAATGAGCCGTTCGTGGATAGCCTCGTCGTTGATGATGAGGCCGTTAAAGTCTAATAAAACTGCCTTTAAAGCCATTAACCCAGCCAAAGAGATATTAAGAGATGCAACATGCGTTCATATCTGTTAGCTTAGCCCGGTTTTGGCAACTCTAGAACACCGCGTTAGTCCCCTTGGGCTGGGCTTTTAAGGATTGATTGAGAGGATTATCAGCATAACGCTAGAGGGGGCGTCACCGGCTTCGAGAGGCTAAATCTCGCTCTGCTGAGCTTGTGGCTACCCCGTAAAACTACGGAGATTTCCGCTTGGCCTTCGCCGGAGTACCGTAGATCAACGATGGTGAATGCCGGTGTCAATCCCGAGAATAGATTCAGTTCTCAGCGAACCCGCTCTCGTAAGGACACCCGCAGATATGGCTACCCAAACTTCGACAATTCGCTCCCGTGGCATGGAACTGCTGATGCAGTACAAGCAGTCTCCCTCTGTACAGTTACGCAACAGGCTAGTACAACTCAATGCTGGTCTGGTTCGTAAAATTGCTCATCGGGTCAGCCACCAGTGTTCTGAACCCTATGAAGATCTGGAGCAAATTGGCTACATCGGCCTGATTCGAGCCATTGAGCGGTTCAACCCTGGTCAGGGCTGTGCTTTTAGCTCTTTTGCCGTTCCCTACATTCGGGGTGAGATGCTGCACTTCCTGCGCGATCGCGGCACTACCGTTAAGATTCCCCGGCGCTGGCAAGATCTCCAGAAAGAGTCTCAGAAACTTCAGATGGAATTGATGCGCAGCCTGGGCCGCAATCCTAGCGACCACGAAATGGCTGAGGCCTTAGATGTATCGGTCAAAGAATGGCGGGAAGTGAAGATGGCTCACAAAAACCGTTTGCCCCTTAGCCTCGATGCTACCGTCTGCCAACAGGTTGACTCCAATATTACTCTCGGCGAAACCCTTCCGGATACTCATTACCAACTCATGCAGGCGCTAGAGGAAGATCGCCAACAAATTCAGCGTGCTCTAAATCAGCTTGAGGGCAAGACTCGTACCGCCATTGAGTTTGTATTCTTCAAAGGATTGTCTCGTAAAGAAGTGGCTGAGAAAATTGGGGTTAGCCCGATGACCGTTACCCGCCGCATTCAGCGTGGGGTAGATGAGATGATTGCATTCCTGCAGCCCCAAGAGCTGAGTATCGATCCTTAGAGCCCATATAGCCTGCCGTTTAATGTACAAGAGTATCGCTGCAGGGAGTTTGAATGGACTTCCTGCAGCGATGTGTTTGAGGGGGCAATGCTTGGCCACAGCCGTAGCTTTCCAAGCCTGCGAGTATAGACATTGAAAAACAAAAAGCCTTGCCGACTGGCAAGGCTTTTTATATATCGGAGCGGCGGGATTTGAACCCACGACCCCCACTACCCCAAAGTGGTGCGCTACCAAGCTGCGCTACGCCCCGGTCTTTTTGAATTGTGCTTACCTAGAGTACCACAGAGTTAGGGTAAATCTCTGAAAAATCTGAGAAATCAGTCTTTGGTCTGCCGCGGTGCTAAAACAGCGCTAGATGCTGAATGGCCTGTACGACGTGTTGAGCAGCGACGGTATCCCATTTGCCCTCACAGCCACGACCTGAGGCCAACACAAATCTAAGGCTGTAGGCGTCAGGAAATCCTTCGGCCTCTAGCCAAAGATCGTCGGCCTCGGCTTCGCAGGTGATGCGCTCCGCCTCCATTAGCTCGGATGCGATCGCCCCCATCGTCTGGCTAATGTCCAGCACCAACCGGCGAAAGGTTTGAAACTCGGCCTCGGTTAGCTCGACTGCCCAGGCTTCGCCTCCCAGCAGCCCCTTATAGCAGGACGCAGTGGCGTCCCAACCGAGCCGCCACCCATCACCTTCTTTAGTAAACCGCTGATTCACGGCTGATCCACGAAGACAGGCAATCCCTCGAGCCTATTCGCCAATAATCTCAGGCTGGGTCAGCTCGTCAGACATCTCAATGATGGCGCGCAGTACCGGTTTCATCTTGGGGTCTTCGTAGTTTTCAAAATCTTCAAAGCGCCGCCGTTGGGCACGGTTAGCTACCTGTACCGTAATGCGATAGCGGTTGGAGGCAGCCCGAATCAGGTCCTCGGTACGTCGCATAACTTGGGTGCTGTCAAAGGGAGAGCGCTTAACCATAACAACCTGAATGAATAACTCAAGCCTCCATATTACCAAGAATTTCAGGTGTCACTCAGATACAGAGTTGGTAGGTGCTATCTTCCAGGGCCATTTCATTCTCAAGGAAGGCTGAAGATGCTAGAGTTTCAGGCTGATTCATCTTTTCCTTAGGCTCTATGCATCTTTCTCCTCCATCCCCTGCTACGGTTCCCCAAACCCACCCCGAGT
>NZ_JBNXVS010000063.1:0-26614 GCF_050565655.1 Nodosilinea sp. AN01ver1
GGGTAGATGGGTGGGCGGGTGGATGGGTGTGTGAGAAGGATGAGGGAGGTGAGGGAACGGTCCCTGAGCGGAGTCGAAGGGGGGAAGGTGAGGGGGTATAGCCAGGGTTCCGCGTAGGGGCATAGGCGAAGCCAAGCCAGAGGCTTTACGATGTTTGCCCAGATCATTCACGCTGCTATTCAGGGACTCCTTATCGCCGTAGGGTGGGCACTGCCCACCAATCAACCCTTTGCTGTACCGGGGTTCCTGGTGGGACGTAGAAGCTAACTCAGGGACTTTAAAGTGGTTCGCCCGCAACCAGCCCAGGCCGCTATTCAGCCGCGCCAGCGGCGGCCAGGGCATCCCAAATCAGCTGTTGCTGATGAATAATGCGCGCTTCCAGGCCATTCACCGGGCCGGGGGTGTAGGCTCCGCTGGCGTAGCCCTGCTGCACGCTTTCGGTGAGCACCATGTCTTCCTGCATGAAGGCTTCAAACTCGGCCAGTAGGGTTTCGGTGGGCGGGCAAAGCGTCGGGTCGCCGTAGATCTCCAGGGAAACCTGGCAAGACTCGACGGTGAGCGGCTCGATGTGCAGCCAGGCCAAGAGGCCGTTGGGCAGCCCCAGCAGGTGCAGGTTGGGGTAGATGCCGTAGGTAAAGAATCCCTCGCGGCTGCGGCCTTGGAGAGTCGGCAAGATGGGGTTTTCGGCCTGCCAGGTTTTAGCGGTAGGGGTGTAGAGCAGGTTGACGAAGCGCTCAAGCTGATGCTGGTAGTGGCGAATGGGGCCTTGCACCTGGTTGAGGGTGGTGCGGTGGGCGATCGCCACATGGTAGTCACACAGGGTGTTGTCGTGGTAGTTCTTCCAGTTGCAGGCGACGGTGTACTGCTTGGCCACCAGCAGCTGGGTGGCGGCGGTGCGGTGCTGCCCCAGGGACTGGGGGATGCTGCCGAGAAACTCCACCAGCGGCGGCACACTGTCGTCAAAACAGACAAACATGAAGCCCGACCAGGTCTCTAGCCGCAGCGATCGCAGCGCAAACTCCTGCTTTTCAAACGACGGAGGGAACTGATTTTGGGAGGGCACCCCCACCAAATTCCCAGCCAGGTCGTAGACCCAGGCGTGGTAGGGGCACACCAGCTTTTGGCATGGGTGAATGCCCGCCGGAGGCGACAAAATCGCCGCCCGATGGGGGCAGAGGTTGTAAAAGGCCCGCAGCTCGCCATCGTGGTCGCGCACAATCAGCAGGGGAGCGCCCGCCACCGTCTTAGCCCACACCATGCCGGGCTGCAGGCGATCGCCATCGCCCACGTAGAGCCAGACGCGGTGAAAGATCGTCCGCTGCTCGATCGGGATCCATTCAGGATTGGTGTAGTGATCGGCGGTGAGCAAAAAGCGATCGGGCAGTCCGTGGGTACTGGGGGGAACTGGCGACGACCCTTGAGGATCGGTCTTTGACCGCAGCGGCAGACTCGAAACCATGATTAGATACTCTCCCCATCAGTACGCGTAGGGTGGGCACCGCCCACCATCAAATCAGCGCTTCCCCAGATCAACCGACTAGAGCCGGAGCCGTCTTGCCCCGCAGCAAATCCATGATGCCTTCGCGGGTGTCCTGAAAGGCGCGATCGCGGCGAATGGTGTAGGTGCGATCGCTGGGCAAATCCACAAACACCTCTTGCTGAATGGTGCCGGGGTGGGCCGTCAGCACGTAAATGCGCTGGGCCAGAAACACCGCCTCATCGACATCGTGGGTGATCATCAGAATGCTGACCCCGGTGCGGTTCCACAGGTCGAGCATGAACTGCTGCATGGTTTCTTTGGTCTGCACGTCCAGCGCCCCAAAGGGCTCGTCCATCAGCATAATTTTGGGCCGCGAGGCCAGGGTGCGGGCGATCGCCACCCGCTGCTTCATACCGCCCGAAAGCTGCTTGGGCAGCGATCGCGAAAACTTGGTCAGCCCCACCACATCGAGATAGTAGGAGGCCATTTCTCGCCGCTCCCGTGGCCCCACGCCCTGGAGCTTGAGGCCAAACTCCACATTTTTCTGCACCGTCATCCAGGGATAGAGGGTGTAGCTCTGGAAGACCATGCCGCGATCGGCTCCTGGCCCTGTTACGACCTGGCCATCCACCGTGATTTCCCCCGCCGTGGGCATGTCTAGCCCCGCCACCAGCCGCAGCAGGGTCGATTTGCCAGAGCCAGAGGCCCCCACCGCGCAGACAAACTCGCCTGTTTCGACGTGCATGTTGATGTCATCGAGGGCCAGCACCGGCCCCTGGCGAGTGTCGAACTGTTTGCTGAGGCGGTTGATTTCTAAGTGCATGGTGTGGGTAGGGGGTAAGGGAATGGATGGGTGATGGGGTGGACGGTCCCTGAGCAGAGTCGAAGGGTGATGGGGTGAATGGGTGGACGGTCCCTGAGCGGAGTGGATGGGTGATGGGGTGGACGGTCCCTGAGCGGAGTGGATGGGTGATGGGGTGGACGGTCCCTGAGCGGAGTGGATGGGTGATGGGGTGGACGGTCCCTGAGCGGAGTCGAAGGGTACCGTAGGGTGGGCACTGCCAACTAAGCTCAGATTCAGTGCGACGGACCGATGGATTGCCTAATCCACCGCCCATTTGCAGGTAGCTTTCATCAATCCTCGAAGCGACAGATCCAGGGCAAAGCCAATCACGCCGAGAATGATCAGGCAGGCAAAGATTTCGTCGGTGTTAAAAAACTTTTGGGCCAGCACAATCCGTTTGCCCAGGCCGTTTTCTGCCGCCACCAGTTCCGCCACTACCACCAGGTTCCAGGAGGTGGCAATGTTGATGCGAAAGGTGTCGATAATGTTGGGCACCACGTAGGGCGTAATTACCTGAAACAGCGCTTGCCGCCGCTGCCCGCCCAGGGTGTAGGTAGTTTCGAGCAGCGCCTTGGGCACAAATTTCACCGCATCCATCACCATCAAAATGTTGAAGAACAGGGTGCCGATGAAGATCAGGGCGATTTTAGGCGCTTCGCCCAGGCCCAGGTAGATCACCAGCAGGGGAATGAAGGCGGGGGCAGGCATGTAGCGCACCACGCCGATGATTGGTTCGAGCAGCGATCGCACGCTAGCAAACGCCCCCATGGCAATGCCGATGGGCACCGACACCAGGGCCGCCAACCCAAAGCCCACCGTCACCCGCATAATGCTGGCGGCGGTATCGCCCAGCAAAAATCCATCGGTCCACAACCGTCCTAGCGCCTGGGCCACCTGAAGCGGCGACGGCAAAAACTTGTCGTTGACCAGATCGAGGCTAGCCACCAACCACCAGAGGCCAAAGGGCACCGCGATCGAGAGCACCATCAGCGCCGTGCTCATGGGCTTGGGAATGTCGTCGGCCAGCCGCCAAAAGACGCTGGGTTTCATGCCCTGGGGGGCGGGGGCGGTAGACAAAGAAGGGGAAGCAGGAGTCACAGGGGTTAGCCCAAACGTAGAACAAATCGGCACAGAGGCCCCCATCGGCCAGGGCTGATGGGGGCTGGCATCAAGCGCTACTTCTCGGCAGCGTAGGCCTTGACAAACTGGTCATCGAGAATGGCCTCCAGGTCGGGGGCCTCGGGGATAAACCCAACCTCCACCATGAAGTCAGCCATCACTTGAGAGGCGTGGGGCATGTACTTCATGTCTTCGCCGCCCGCGCTGAAGGCCTCCAGATTTTCGTCCAGGGTGAAGATTTTGGTGCCCTGGGTGTACTTTTCAAACTCGGTGTCGCTGACGCTGGCTCGCTTCGCCATAATTTCGTTGGCCCGATCGGGGTTTTCGTCGATAAAGGCCAAAATGTCGAACCAGGTATTCACCAGGGCCTGCACCTGGTCGGGGCGGCTGTCAATCAGCTTCTGGGTCACCACCAGCAGGTCAGGAATCGCGCCGGGGTAATCTGCCGAGCTGGCCAGCTCTTTGCTGCCCTCCCGAGACAGCGCCGTTTCCCAGAAGGGTACCCAGCCCGCAAAGCCGTCTACCTGTCCGGCGGCAAAGGCGGTGGCCGCGGCCCCGGTTTCCAGGTTTTTAATCTCCACATCAGCCCGGCTCAGCCCGGCATCCTCCAGCGCCAGGCTGAGCAAAAAGTCGCCCACCACGCCCTCTTCCAGAGCAACGGTTTTGCCCGCCAGGTCAGCCACGGTGTCGATGCCTTCGGCCCCAACGACCTTGTCGTTACCGGCGGAGTTGTCGTTGACCAGCACCGCCACCATGCCGTTGACCGCATCTCCAGCGAACGAGATAGTGTCGTTAAGGGTCTGGCTGTTGGCGTCAAGCTGCCCGGCGGCCAGGGCCTGCATCGACTCCAGGTAGCCGTCAAACCAGATCAGCTCGACGTTGGCCCCATTCGCTTCGAACAGGCCCTCTTCTGCGGCGATCGCCCAGGGCCACCAGCCCGCCCAGCTGCTGTAGCCCAGTTTCACAGGTTCGCCCGCTGTCGCCGTTACGGGGGCATCGGCGGTGCCTTCAGCTGGGGCATCGGCCTGGGGCGTACTTTGGGCGCAGCTAACGGTAATCAGCAGGCTGCAAACAAAGGCAATTAGCGTGGGCAAAAAGGTACGTCGTTTCATGACAGTCGATAGTAACTACAGAGAAAGCGATAGGTGAGCTGAGATGCGGCGGAGGGCGTTTTTTCTGTAACGATTAGGAATCTAGAAAAATTTCAGGTACCGCTTAATTTCCCAGTCGGAAATGTGGCTGTGGTACTCGTTCCATTCCTGGCGGCGAAAATCGATGTAGGTCTGGTGCATCAATGGCCCCATTACGGCCTGGCTGAGGGGGTCGGCCTCAAAGGCATCGATCGCCTCTTGCAGCGTGCGGGGCAGCATGTCGATGCCCATCGTCTCTAGATCGCTCAGAGAATAGTTGTACATGTTCTCGGTGTGTGGGGCACCGGGGTCTAGCCCCTCGGCAATACCCTCCAGCCCAGCGGCCAGAATCATCGCCGCCCCCAGGTAAGGGTTGGTAGAAATGTCGGCGGCGCGGCACTCGACCCGGCCCCCAGCCAAAGGAATGCGCAGCATGTTGGTGCGGTTGTTGTTGCCGTAGCAGATGTACACCGGAGCCCAGGTAAAGCCCGACATGCTGCCCTGGCGCAGCAGCCGCTTATAGCTGTTGACCGTGGGGCAGGTGACGGCGCAGATCGCCTTGGCGTGGCGCAGCACCCCGGCAATAAACTGGTAGCCCAGCGTTGAGAGCCCGCAGCCGCGCGGGTCATCGGCGGTCTCAAACAGGTTTTGGCCAGTGCTGATGTCGGCCAGCGACATGTTGTAGTGGGCCCCGCTGCCGGTGCGATCGCCAAAGGGTTTGGGCATAAAGCTGGCCAGGTAGCCGTGCTTGCGGGCGATCTCTTTGACCATCAGCCGAAAGAAGGTGAGGCGATCGGCCATGGTGAGGGCATCGCTGTAGGCGAAGTCGGTTTCAAACTGGCCGTTGGCGTCTTCGTGGTCAAAGGAATACACATCCCAGCCCAGCTGATTCATGTACTCAACCAGTTCGCTCAGCCAGGGGGCGTTGTCGAGCAGGCTGGGCAGGTCGTAGCAGGGCTTGGCGAGGGTGTCGCGATCGCTCACCGGCCCAAAGCTGCCGTCGGCATTCTCTTTGAGCATAAAGAACTCGGTTTCAATGCCCAGATTAAAGGTGAACCCCATCGCCGCCGCCTTGGCCAGCATTTGCTTGAGAATGGTGCGGCAGCAGGCCTCAAAGGGCTGCCCCTTGAGGTAGAGATCGCTGGCAAACCAGGCCACCTCGGGCTGCCAGGGCAGCACCGTGGCCGTGGCCGGGTCGGGCATGGCCGCCACTTCCTCATCGCTGATCGCCTGGGGCACCCCATCGAGAGCCGCGCCGGTAAACAGCTCTGAACCTGCCATCATCTGGCCCAAGTGAGCGAGCGGCACCATTTTGGCCTTGCACATGCCGTGGATATCCACATAGCTGGCCAGGGCGTATTTGACGCCCTGCGTTTCCAGAGATGCTTTGAGGGCTGCGATTTCAGGCGTTAGGGAAGGGGCCATAGGTGAGTGAAAAGTAGAGAGTGAATAGGTGCTGGGGTAAGAAAAATGGCATAAAAAACAGCAGCCCGAGAGAATGGCGAAGTCACAATTCGCTATCCTCCCGGGCTTTTATCCCGCCGTGTACCAAATACCTTGAGCCGTGCTACGTGGGCAGGCTGAGGGTAATCTGGCGGTTTCTCTCGGACCAGGCGCTTCAGCACTGCTGCGGTCAGCCGGAACCCTAGAAACCTTTGGGTGTCTATTTTTTACTGCTGAGAATAGTTAGCGTAGTGGCTTAACTCTGGACTAGCGTTGAATCAAGGTCGATGCCTTAATAGGCTTAGCAATTGCTTAAGAATTAGAAAGTAACCGCTGCTACTAAATCGCCCTCGACTCAAATTATTTCCCGCCGATCGCTGGATTAAACCTACAATTTAAGGCAGTCACCCCGTCTATCCCTATGGCCCCAGCTGAGTTTGATCACGCCATTGCCCTTCGCTATCCCCGGCGATCGCTCAAGCGAGCCGAGCGCGCCTTTCGGTGCTCCCCCTTTCGGCTAGATTTGCTAGCCGATATGCGATCGCAGAGCATTTCCATTCGCCAGGTGTGCGGCCAGGCGGGCCTCAAGAGCCACTACAGCCGTCGGGCTATGGCCGAGCTACAGGCCGAAAACGCGATGATGTGGCTGATCGCCGTTGGCCTATTGCGCCGCGAAGTCGACGGTCAGGGCCTGACCGACAGCTTTCGTCTCACCCCCCTGGGTCGCCAGGTGTTCGAGCAGCTATCGGCGCTCGGCCCGGCTCAGTATCGCCCTACCCTGGTCGATCATCTCTATAATGCATGGTGCCGCTGGGTGCGTTTGCCCTCCTGGGCTGGTTTCTGACCAGCACCCAGCTGGTGGCAGGGCTAATATGTCCTGATCGGTTGTGTTGTTCCTGAAGAATCTGCATAAGAGTGTTCCAGCTAAAACTTATCCAGAGTGTTACGGCAACAAGCCCAATGGACCGAGTTGGCGACCTCAAAGGAGACGTTGATTTAGATGGAATACTCTGAGGGAGTGGTTAAGCCCTGGGCATCAGCCCACGAGAACGGATTTTTGACCTCCGCTCAGGCTTTGGCCCTGCCGCCGAACTCATTCAACTTTGGAGACGCTCCATGAGAGCAATCATGGTAGTGGGAACAGCCTCCCACGTGGGCAAATCATTGATTACCACGGCCCTTTGCCGCATTCTCAGCCGCCGGGGTTGGCGGGTAGCCCCCTTCAAAGGGCAGAACATGGCCCTCAACTCCTACGTCACCGCTAACGGCGGCGAAATGGGCTATGCCCAGGCGGTGCAGGCCTGGGCCGCAGGCGTCTCCCCCCAGGTTGAAATGAACCCCATTCTGCTCAAACCCCAGGGCGACATGACCTCCCAGGTTATTCTCAAGGGCCGGGCCGTGGGTCGCACCACCGCTACCCAGTACTACGAAAATTTCTTTGACCAGGGCTGGCAGGCCATTCAAGAAAGTCTCACCCGCCTCGGTCAAGACTACGACTTTCTGGTGTGCGAGGGAGCGGGCAGCCCGGTTGAGGTCAACCTCAAACACCGTGACCTCACCAACATGCGCATTGCCAGGCATCTCAACGCGCCCACGGTGCTGGTAGCCGATATCGATCGCGGCGGCGTGTTTGCCCACATCATCGGCACCCTGGAGCTGATGGAGCCAGAAGAGCGCGCCCTCGTCAAAGGCATTATTATCAACAAGTTTCGCGGCCAGCGCGAAGTGCTAGAACCCGGTCTGGAGTGGATCAAAGAGCGCACCGGCATTCCGGTGCTCGGTGTGGTGCCCTGGATCGAAAATGCCCTGCCCGCCGAAGACTCGCTTAGCCTGCTCGATCGCACCCCCGGCAGTAAAAAGCAGGCCGACATCACCGTCGCCGTCATTCGCCTGCCCCGCATTTCTAACTTCACCGACTTTGACCCGCTGGAGGCCGAGCCCAACGTGCGGGTGGTCTACCTCAGCCCCAAAGAAAAGCTCAGCTACCCCGATGCGGTGATCATTCCCGGCACCAAGACCACCATCGCTGACCTACTGATCTTGCAGCGCACCGGCATGGCCGAAGAAATTCAAAACTACGTGGCGGCAGGGGGCACCGTCATGGGCGTTTGCGGCGGCTTTCAGATGATGGGTCAGTTTTTGGCCGACCCTGAGGGCATCGAAGGCCACGAGGGCCGCTTCCCCGGTCTCGACCTGTTCCCGCTGCGCACGGTCATTACCCAGCAAAAGATCGCTCGCCAGCGCACCGTCAGCTCGCGCTTTCCCCAGGAGGGGCTGCCGGTGTCGGGCTACGAGCTGCACCAGGGCCGCACCCAGCTGCTGCTCTCCGAGGGGCAAGACGAGAAGGGCACCAAGTTTGAGTTTTTGTTTGAAGATCGCAGCCTGGGGGTGGTCGATGCCAGCCAGTCGCTGTGGGGCACCTACCTGCACGGCATCTTCGACAACGGCCCCTGGCGGCGGGCCTGGCTCAATCGCCTGCGCCAGCAGCGCGGTCTGGGCTCGCTGCCCACGGGCATCCCCAACTACCGCGAACAGCGCGAGGCAGTGCTCAACGAGCTAACCGAAGCCGTGAGTGAGCACTTAGATCTGACCCCACTGCTGGGGTAATCAAATTTGGGCATCACATAGCCTCAAATGCAATCGATATCTAGTGGTAGCCTTTAGGAAAATGAGGGATTGAGGGTTATCCAGATGTCGTTAACCGACGAGCAAATGGCGACCTATCGAGCTTCTGCTCAAAGGCGTCAGCAGCACAAGCACGATCGCCTCCGGCAGCGACAGCGTCTAGGCATGACCGTGGCCTACCAGGCCCGTGACCTCCTCGAGCAAAGCTTTAGGGTTGAGCGGGTAGTACTGTTTGGATCAATGCGGTTTGCCTGCGAAAACCCAGATGTAGCCTTAGCTCATATTCATGAGCGCTCTGATGTGGATTTGGCCGTTTGGGGATTGAAACCTCAAGACTATTTTCGAGCGGTTGGCCAGTTGCTGGCACTCCATCCCAATATGGCCGTTGACCTGGTAGAGATCGAGACGGCTCCGCCGCGACTGCGCTGTGTAATTGAATCCACTGGGGTTTCGCTGTGAATTCAGGTGCAGCTACTCTAGCTATCCGCATTCGGTCGGAGTTAGTCGATATTGCCCAAGTTGTAGAGCGAACGCAGCGTCTAATGGCTAAAGCTATCGAAAACGACGATGACGACTACTATGATGGCGTAGCTCTTAATCTACACAGCTTTTACACAGCAATTGAGCGCATTTTGGAAGATATTGCCAGAGAAATAGATGGTGCTGTCCCTACTGGCTCGGGGTGGCATCGAGATTTACTGACACAGCTATCCGCTGATTTTCCAGGGGTCCGCCCAGCCGTGCTGAAGCATAGTTCTCGTCGCTGCTTAGACGAGTATCGGGGCCTGCGCCATGTAATTCGCAATATCTATAGCTTTAATTTGAACTCCCGTCGTTTGCAGGAGTTGGTCACGATGTTGCCCAGTTGTCACGGCGCATTAATTCAGGATTTAGAAGAGTTTTGCACCTTTTTAGGCGCTCTGGACTAGATTCTACCTGTGCAGAGAAGATGCTTTGATAGCTAAAGTTTCCCCGTAGCCTTCCCTCCGCAGCACTCTTTCTTTACCAGCAGATGCTTTAGGATAGTCTGACTACGGGCTTTTACCGATTCTCACTATCCCATGACTGCTGCGCCACACAAAATACCCAATCGGCCTTGGCCCCTAAGCACTGCCCTTCCCCAGCGGGTGATTCCCTACCTGTTTTTGCTGCCCGCCCTGGTGGCCCTGGGGATCTCGGTTTTTTGGCCGGCGCTGCGGGCCTTTTACCTGAGCTTTACCACCTTTGGGGTAGACCTGACGGCGGCCCCGACCTGGGTGGGTGCGGCCAATCTGCACCGCCTCATGGTCGATCCGGTTTTTTGGCAGACGGTGCGCAATACGTTGGTTTATCTGGCGGGGGTGGTGCCAATTTTGACCTTCGCGCCGCTGGGGCTGGCGATTTTGGTCAACCGGCAGCTCAGGGGGATGCACTGGCTGCGGGTGGCGTACTACTCGCCCGTAGTGGTGTCGATGGTGGTAGCGGGGATTGCCTGGCGCTGGCTCTACGCCGAGACGGGGCTGTTTAACCAGGTACTCAAATCGATTGGGCTGACCGAGAACGGTATTCCCTGGCTGACCAGTCCGGCCCTGGCGCTGTTTAGCGTGATGGCTGTAACCGTGTGGAAGGGGCTGGGCTACTACATGGTGATTTACCTGGCGGGGCTACAGGGCATTCCGCAGGATTTATACGAGGCGGCGGCGCTCGATGGCTCGGATGGCTGGCGACGGCACTGGGATATTACTTTGCCGCTGATGCGGCCCTACCTGGTGCTGGTGGGAGTGATCTCTGCGATCGCCGCCACCAAAGTCTTTGAAGAGGTCTACATCATGACCCAGGGCGGCCCCCGCAACAGCTCCAAAACCGTGGTCTACTATATCTACGAGCAGGCGTTTCAGAAGCTCGAAATTAGCTATGCCTGCACCCTAGGGCTGGCGCTATTTTTGGTCATTTTGGCGCTGTCTGCCCTACGGCTAGCCGTCAATGACAGTACGAAACCCGTAGTCTAAGCTACCCTGACTGGCCGAGACAGCTCTAAACTGCTGACCTGCACATCATGCACTTCTACATGGGTGGCCCCTTCGGTGTGCAGGGCGAGTTCAACCAGCTGGTCGAGCAGATCGAGCGTGTCTACCTGGCCGCTGAGAATAACGGCCGACCCTCGCTGCTTGACCGTCAGCTGCCTGACCGCAGACCGACCCACGCGATCGCAAAACTTGATCTGAATGCGCTTGACTAGCCCGTAGTAGTCATACTCGCCACTGGGTCCCACCCGCTCGGGGGGAATGGCCGACAGCCCAGCGATCGCCTGACTAATGTAGTCGGGCCTGGCGTAGCAAACCCCACGAATAGTGTGGCCTGTTGCCACGAGTGATTGTGCGACGTTAGCCATCTGAGCCTTACCCCTCTGCCTCTGGGACAAAAACCAGCACCTACAGCGATGAACCCGCTATGGATTCGCCTTAAGGCAAGATCTGAATCAACGCTCAGCAGTAGATGCAAAGGTAATACCACCTAAGTTTGCTCTGTGCCCTCGGCAAACTTGAAGATATTATAAAGTACTTTACGGGTTTCTCAGTAAGATTAAGTATCTTTTACAACCTTTGCAAAGCCTATTTCAGAGCAAGTTCACAATGCCTCAGTGCTAGTACGTAAAGATTTTACAAAGTTGTTTGACCCCCCAGAATTCAGAAAAGTTCCTGGCAGAGCAAACTCACTCGGCGGCTTTTCGGCAAGGTAACCGCCGAGACTGTCCCTACCCTGCGGTTGTGAGCAGGGCTACCGCGTAGGCCGCGATGCCCTCCTGACGACCCACTGGCCCCAAATTCTCGTTGGTCGTCGCTTTGACCCCGACCTGGTCTGCAGCCAGACCCAGCTTGTCGGCCAGGCGCGATCGCATGGCTTCGATGTGGGGCTTGAGCTTGGGCTGCTCGGCCACCACCACCGAGTCGATGTTGCTCACCTGCCAGCCCCGCTCCTGCACCATGGCATTGACCTGCCCCAGCAGCTTCAGGCTATCGGCCCCCGCCCATTCCGGGTCACCGGGCGGAAAGTAGAGGCCAATATCGCCCAAACTCAGCGCCCCCAATAGCGCATCCATAATCGCGTGGGTCAGCACATCGGCATCGCTGTGGCCATCGAGCCCCAGGTGGTGCGGAATGGTGACGCCGCCGAGGATAAGCGATCGCCCCTCCACCAAACGATGAATGTCATAGCCGTTACCAATCCTGATCCCCATAAGCTCTTGCCCCTATTTCCTTAAATTCTCTGGATAAATTCATTGTCCTTGAATGGTGCATTGCTTCGCTAATGCACCCTACGCCCTGCACGGCTATCCCCTCACCCTCCTCATCCCCTCAACTACCCATCCACCCCCTTTCTCCCTACGGGAGACGCTAGCGCGAACGACTCCGCTCAGGGACCATCACCCACCTACTCCCCACCCTCTTCCATCACCCACCGCTCGTACAGATCGGGCCGCCGCTGCCGGGTGCGCTCGATCTGCTGCTGCCTGCGCCACTGGGCGATCGCCTCGTGGTTGCCCGATCGCAGCACTTCCGGCACCTCCCAGCCGCGAAAGCTGGCCGGGCGCGTGTACTGGGGGTAGTCGAGCAGCGGCGTCTCAAAGCTCTCGTAGCGCAGCGAGTCGGTCTTTCCCACGGTGCCGGGCAGCAGCCGCACCACGCCGTTGATCAGCGCCAGAGCCGGAATTTCGCCGCAGGTGAGCACAAAGTCTCCCAGAGAGACCTCCCGCGTCAGCAGGTGGCTGACCCGCTCATCTACGCCTTCATAGTGACCGCAGATCAGCACCAGCTGATCGAGGCTAGCCAGGTGGCGAAACAGGGTTTGAGTCATCGCCTCGCCCTGAGGGGTGAGCAATATCACCTCGCGCTGGGGCAGCACCGGCAGCGACTCGACCGCCGCAAAAATCGGGTCGGGCTTCATCAGCATGCCCACCCCGCCGCCGTAGGGTTCATCGTCGACCCGGTGGTGCTTGTCCGTTGTAAAGTCCCTTGGGTTGGTAAGATGAATTTCTGCAATTTGGCGCGCCAGGGCTTTACCAATCAGCCCTGACTCCAGGGGAGATGTAAAAAAGTCTGGAAACAGGCTGACAACGTCTATTCTCAGCTGGGAAGCCCCGGGGATGCCAGTTGTCATAGCCTAGACTGCTGAGGCCTTACGACCTGATGGGTTGGATCAACGTCATCCAAATCCAGAAAGGGAGTCTTGATTTGTAGGCAAACTACAGATCTCAAGCTGGACTTGGTATATAACGCTCTCTATCATGCAGTAATCGAGTCTAGGTAGCAATTCTCGTCCCTTTGTTGAGCGGCCCATGTCTCCCGTTAAGCACCACGCTATTCTGGCCATTGGCGGCGCAGAAGATAAAGTTCACGGTAAAGAAATTCTGCACACCTTTTTCGAGCGGTCTGGGGGGACAGCGGCGACGATTGGGATCATCCCCTGCGCTTCACGGGATCCGGTGGCCATTTCGGCTCGCTACCAGCAAATTTTTGCCGATATGGGTGCCCCAGAGACGGTGGTGATGGATATTCGCGATCGCGCCCAGGGCGAAGACCCCAGCTGGAAGACCGTGGTCGAACCCTGTACCGGGGTGTTTATTACCGGCGGCGACCAGGTGCGGCTGTGCGGGCTGCTGGCCGACACCCCGTTAATTGATCTGGTGCGCCAGCGGGCTCAGCTGGGCGAAATTACCCTGGCGGGTACCAGTGCCGGGGCCGCCGTCATGGGCCACCACATGATCGCTGGCGGCGGCAGCGGCGAGTCACCCAACCGATCGCTGGTGGATATGGCGATTGGGCTGGGGTTTGTGCCCGAGGTCATCGTCGATCAGCACTTTCACAACCGCAACCGCATGGCCCGGCTAATGAGCGCGATGGCTATGCAGCCCAACCGCCTGGGCCTGGGTATCGACGAAGACACCTGCGCCCTGTTTGAGGGCGACGGCAGCTTTAGAGTCATTGGCAAAGGGGTAATTGCCGTAGTTGACCCCGGCGCTATGACCCACACCAACGAACCCGATATTTCAGCCGCCGACCCGCTCAGCATCCACGGGCTGCGCCTGCACCTGCTGGCCCACGGCGATCGCTTCGACATTAACCACCGCAAAGTACTCACCGCCGCCAAGAGCTAACCCCAAGTAGCGCTCATCCACTAGTTGCGGAACGTTCAAGCATGAATGATCGCAGCCCCTGGCCTGTTTTTTGGGTTGGGCGCAGCAGCGCTAACAGAAGCAGCATTGTGGCCAGAGCTGATGGATATGCCCTAGGGCTCGGGGAGCTGATCGAGCTGCCAGATTCGAATGTAGGGCTGTTCGCCACCGATAGTGATAATTTGGCCGTTGGGCTGCACCGTAAAGCGCCAAATGTCGGTTTCAAAGCCCTTGATGCGCTGAATTGGCGCTTTTTGCTGCAAATCCCATACGAAGATGGTCTTATCGGCGTCGGCGCTCCAGAGACGGGAGCCTTCAATGCGCAGGGTATTGACGTAGCTTTGGTGGCCTTCAAGAGTGGCAAACTGAGCCTTTGAAGCCATATCCCAGAGCAGCACGTTCTTGTCTGCCGAAGCGCTGATCAGGGTGGCATCGTCGTCGGTGATGTCGATGCGGTTGATAAAGCTGGTGTGGCCCTCAAGGGTAATGGGGGCGATCGCCTTTGCCACACCAGCCTCCTCTAAAGCGGCCAGATCCCAAAGCTGCAGACTTTTGCCGGCGCTGATTAGCATGCTGTTGTCGCGGGTAAACAGCAGATCGTTTAGGGTGCCATCGGCCTGCAGGGTATAGCTGGGGCCAGCCATCGACATACCCAGGATGTTGAGAGCCCCTGTGCTGTCGGTCAACGGCCACAGCTTAATTGTCCCTTCGCTGTCAGCGCTGACCAGGGTTCGTCCGTTACGGCTCACTTCTAGGGCGCGAATGGGGGTGGCATGGGCATTGTCAAGCTGCCCAAGGGGGCGACCGTCGGGTAGCGACCAAAACCGAATACTGCGATCGTCACCTGCGCTGATTAGGGCTGTTTGATCAACTGTGGTGGTGATGGCCTGCACCACGTTGCTGTGGGTCAGGCGATGGCGCTCACTATTCGTCTCTAAATCCCAAATGCGAACCGTATTGTCTGCGCTGGCAGACACCAGGGTTTTACCGTCGCGCAACAGCAGCAGATCGTAGATATCAGCGGTGTGCCCGGTCAGGACCGCAACAGAACTCACGGTCAACTCTGCCACGTCGGGAGAGGTGATCCCAAAGTCCCTGGATCCAAAAGGTGGTGCTTCTCGACTGAAAGCATACCAGCCCAATGGCACCGCTAGAGCCAGCCCGGTCAACCCCGCCAGTAGCCAGGGGCGCTGGTCGAGCCAGGGGGGCAAGAAGCTGCGCGAGGGGTCAGATAGGGTCTTGGCCTCGTGGGGGTTGAGGGTAGTCATGGGCCAGGCGGTGGGGGCAGCGGCACCGGCTGAGCGAGCCCTAATTAATTGGGGCAGACCAGAAACCTGGCGCGACCGCACCTGAGCCAGCCGCTCCAAAATTACCGCAGTGCTCTGGGGCCGCTGGGCCGCTGCCGGAGCGATCAGATCATCGATCAAATCGGCCAAAGGAGCCGAAATCTGGGGAGCCAGGGGCCGCCACACAAACGCATTGGTGCGCGAGTTGTAGATAGTCGTATCGTTGGGCAGTTTGGCGGTTACTAAATAGATGAGCGTGCGCCCCAGGGCGTAGAAGTCAGACTGGGGCACCGCCTGGCCCTGCTCCTGCTCCGGTGGCGTATAGCCCGCCGAACTTACTGTCGTAATGCCGCTATCGCCCAGGTTGGCCATGTAGGTCTGGGTCATCTCGCGGGCCGCCCCAAAGTCGACCAGCACCAGCTGCCCAGAGGGGCGCAGCATGATGTTTTCGGGCTTAATGTCGCGATGAAAATAGTTGTGCTGGTGCACCAAATCCAGCACATCGGTGAGCTGGGTAAGCCAGAGCATAGCCTGCTTTTCGCTGATGGGGTGGTTGCCCTGCTGCACCATCCACTGCTTTAGATTGGGGCCTTCGATCTTCTCCATGATCAGGCAGTGCAAAGGCTCGGCACCATCTGTTGGATAGTACAGAAAATAGCCCTCAGGCTCTACCCGAGGTACCCCAGGATGGTTGAGCTGGCTCAGGACCTGAGCTTCGCGACGAAACAGCTCAACCACCTTGTCGTTGGTGTTGTAGCTCTCCTTGAGCACCTTGAGAATTTTAGGTACGTTGCGCTCGTAGGCTTCGTACACGCGGCCAAAGCCACTGTCGCTGCTAATTAAACGCATCACCCGGTAGCGGCCCTGGAGTACCAGGTCTGACCCACAGACTGCGCAGGTAGGGCTGCCGCCGTTATCGGGGTGATTGGGCTGACGGCAACCTGGGTTAATACAAAGACTCATGGCCGACGTTAAAATGCATTCCCTGTGTAGCAATAGTGTTCCACGGAATGCAGGCGGTTTGTCTCTACTACGGGCTTTCTTTGCAATTGCGCCTGGTTGAGGGTGCAACCTCAGACAGCCTTGACGGCAGGCTGGAATAGCGATACTCCGGCTGCCGCAATCATCACCAGGCCGATCGCACCAACCATCGATAGGGTCAGGGTTTCGCCTAGCCATAAAAAGCTGAGCAGGGCGGCGATCGCAGGTTCTAAACTCATCAACACCCCAAACACATTCACCGGCATGCGGCGCAGGGCCGTCATTTCGAGCGAGTAGGGCAGGGTCGAAGCCAGCAGCGCCACGCCCAGGCCCAGCAGCAAGATCTGCGGCGACAGCAGCGCCCTGCCGTCTGCCAGCACCCCGACGGGCAGCAGCAGCAGCGCCCCAACCACCATCGAGAGCGCCAGTCCCTCACCGCCGCGAAAGGCTTGCCCCATGCGGGCCGACAGCACAATATAAGCACCCCACGCCACCCCGGCCAGCAGCGCCATCACCACACCAGGGCCGTCCAGGGCCGGGGTGTTGAGGGGCGACAGCAGCACAATGCCCACCGCCGCCAGGGCCACCCACAGCCCGTCAAGCCAGCGCCGCGAGTGCAGCAGCGCCACGGTCAGCGGCCCCGAAAACTCCAGCGCCACGGCAACGCCGATGGGAATGCGGGCGATCGCGCAATAAAATAGCGCATTCATGACTGCCAGCGACAGCCCAAAGCTGACCAGCAAGCGATAGTCTTGCGCCGAATGCCCCCGCCAGCGGGGACGGCACCAGGCGACCAGTACCAGAGCTGACAACCCTACCCGCAGCAGCACCATGCCCAACGGCCCCACCTGGCTAAACAGGCTCTTGGCCAGAGTTGAGCCGAGCTGAGTTGAGGCGATCGCGGCGATCACCAGGAGCGAGGCCGGGGGGGTAAGCCCAGACAGCCTGGGCAACAAAGACTTGGATGACAAGGGTAAGGCTCCTGGGGCGATGGGGTCAGGTAGAGCCTACCAACTTTAACGCCTCTGCCCCATCGCGCCCACCGATACCGTTAATGCCCGCTATGAGTAACGTGGATACATAGCGCTGGCCAGCCAGTTCAAGACAGAATAGGGCATTGGTCCGGGCGAGGAGACTGGCGGGCTCGCGATCGCCACTCTAAGCTTCCCCCCGCTGGTGCCTTAACCGCCCTCAGAAGCAACAGCCGGAATGCCGTACCCGCCGCCGCCCAGGTTTGGGCCCTGGATTGGCTATGATCCGCTTTAGACTAATATCACTCCCGCTACCCTGCCCAGGGTAATTCAGGGTCACAGACATGTACTTCCCAGGATTTTTCCGCATGACGGCCTTCTCGGCGTTTGCCCTCGCCCTGCCTCAGGGCCTTGATCAAAGTTACCAGCAGGTGAGTCAGTGGGTAGCCAGTCTCATTGCCGCCTTGAGTAGCTACCTGGTCGCGATCGGCCACAGCATAGCCAGCCTACCCGCTCAGATACCCACAGCCCTTGATGCTCCAGCGGTGTGGCACCTGGCCGTCTACTGGCTGCTGGTGCTGGTCATGATGGTGGGCGTGGTTGGGGCCGTTGTGCCCGCTCTACCCGGCATCACGCTGATTGTGGGGGCCATTGTGGTGTGGGGTCTGGTGGCGGGGTTTGTCGGGCTCAAGTGGGCTCTGGGAGTGGCGATCGCCGCTCTCCTACTCAGCTTTGCCATCGACTACCTGGCCGGGGTGCTGGGGGCCCAGCGAGTTGGGGCCAGCAGCTGGGGTCAGATTGGTGCTTTTGTCGGCATGTTTTTGGGCCTGTTTGGCCTGCTTCCCCTATTGCCGACCGGCATTCCTCTCCTGGGGCTGTTGGTTGGCACCGTGCTGGGAGCGTTTATTGGCGAATTTTTGCACCGTCGCGAGCTCAAACTGCTGCTGCGCGTAAAGCAGTCAGCCAAGGTGGGCCTAGCCATTGTGGTTGGCACGCTAGTGGGTAATATCTTGCAGGGGGTACTCGCCCTGATTAGCCTGATCGTCTTTTTGGTCACAACCTGGCCCGGCAATTGGGCCTAATACCAAACCCGAATCGCATAGCCCCGATTTCAAAAGGCAGCTTGCGTAGGGGCAAACGGCGTCTCCCCAGTCCAACCGGGGGTAGCCAAGGCAACTTCGGTATAAGCCATTAGGAACCGCCATAAATCCATTGCTTATGACCCAAGCATCAGTGGTTTCAGCCCCCAGCTGATTTTTGGGGTCGGGTGTAGCAGTATTGATGGGCTAAGGACTGTGGCCAAAATTGATTAAGCCTCTTAGCTTTCCAGCGGCTTTTGGCCCGCCAGCAGAGCCATCTCCAACCATTTCCAGTGGCAGTCTACCGCCTCAAAGCCAGCCGATCGCAGCCAGCCCAGCTGGGTTTCGACATCCAGCAGTTGATTAGAGGGGTCTTCCTGCTCAGGGGTATAGCCGATCGCCGCCAGAAATTGATGGTGCAGTCGCTCAGTCGGAGAGGCGACATGCTCTAAATTGCAAAAGCAGCCCCCCGGCTCCAAAATCTGAAAAATTTCCTGGTAGAGCGCTTCCTTGCGGGGGTGGTCGAGGTGATGAATAGCAAAACTTGAGACCACCGCGTCGAAGCGGCCCAGATCTGGCAGCGGCTTGGCCAGGTCGTGGCTGACGATCGCAACGCTGGAGTCGGTGCCAAAGCGATCGCCTGCCGCCGCCAGCATGGTGGGCGAAAAGTCGAGCGCGACACCTTCCGCCCTGGGGCGATCCAGCTTCAGCAGCCCCAGCAGCCGTCCGTCACCCGTACCCAAATCGAGAATGCGGCGGGCCGTGAGCGGCACACAGCTGAGCAGCACCGCCTCACCTTCGGTACGGTGGGGAATGCGATCGGCGCGGGCCAAGTAGTCTAGGGCGTGGCTGGCAGAGGTCCACTGGTTAGGGGGCAGCGAGGTCATAGGGTTGACGGTGGAGAGGGCGGTTGACATTGCCCGTCGTGCAGGGCGGCAATTTCGCGGGCCAGGGCAAAATCTAGGTCAGTTACGCCACCAGCATCGTGGGTAGTCAGGCTCAGGGTCAGGCGGTTGTAGGCGATCGCTACGCCAGGATGATGCCCCAGCCGGTCAGCCGGTTCGACCAGGCGCTCCACGAAGGCAACCGCAGCGGCAAAGTCGGCAAACTGGCACACCGTTACCAGGCTGTCACCTACCCTTAACCACTCCTGGGGCAAGGTCGGTGGCGCGGCGGCTACCGCTACAGTCCCCATCAGCATAGAGCCTACCAGTACTCCTGCCGACAAGCCGCGCTGAGAAATGCCGCCGCCAACCGAAGGCCGCTTTGCGCTCAGAACCATGGGCTTACTGCTCCAACTCAGATCTAAATGTAGAGCCACATTCACCTACATCAAACTATCTGTAGCGCAGTTATGTCAAAAATCGCGGCTTACCAACCAGCTAAAAGCGCGATCGCCGTGCCGCAAAACCAGCCTTTTTTCAACCCGTTAACCAAGCTATTATCCTCACCAATATACGAATAGCAACTGGACAGCCAGACCATTACCGAGGGTGTTTTTCAGCTTGAGCCAAATTGCGGAGGTACAAAATTACTTCCGTAGCACCACGTAAATTTGCCCTCATTTCAGGATTTTACTCTCAATCAAGGCTATACTTCTGCGGCATTCTCGGTTGCGATCGCAGGCTTATTGTTCCTAACCACATACAATCAAGTAATTATACGGATTTATTGAATTCCCAAAGAAATGTTTTTTTAGGCTCTCTTTTATTTAGGGGTCAAACCCCTCTTAAAAGTTTTTTGGCACTTCGTTAAACTTAACCCATCAAGGCGTAAGGGCTCGGTTCAAGAGGTTGCTTTTTGCAATTTTCCAATACCTAGCCGCCAACAATCTCGCTCAAACAACGGCTAAATCTGCGTGTCTTCGCTGCAATTAGTCCATTAGCTAGATTTCAGAAAACGCCAACTCAGGGTGTAAGGAAAAATGTCACGGGATGCGCTTGTTGTCGGAATCAATACCTATCAATATCTGCCTGAATTACAGGCTCCGGCTCAAGATGCCGAGTCAGTAGCAAGATGTTTAGAAAGCTTCGGAGAATGCCGTGTAGTCAGGCTTCCAGAGGCGATCATTCACCAAAAGCCAGCGGTGAGTCAGCGCAGCGCAGTGACCACCGCTGTGCTGGAAGAAGCTCTAATTAAGCTATTTAAGCCCGCCGGTAAAACGATTCCTCAAACCGCGATATTTTACTATTCTGGCCACGGCCTTCAGCGCCAGGCGGGCATTCAGGAAGGCTATCTAGCTACCAGCGATGCCAACCCGGCAGCAGGGCACTACGGGCTTTCCCTGCACTGGCTGCGGCGGCTGCTGCAAGAGAGCCCCGTGCGCCAGCGAGTGATTTTGCTCGACTGCTGCAACAGCGGCGAGTTTTTTAACATGCTAGAGGCCGACCCCGGTGCGCGAGCGGGCACCGATCGCCTCTTTATGGCGGCCGCCCGCGAGTACGAGGCCGCCTACGAAGCGCTGGGCAGCAACCACAGCGTCTTTACCCAGGCGCTGCTATCAGGGCTCAACCCGTACAAAGTCAAGGGCGGCATTGTCAATAGCCACTCCCTCACCGATGTGGTCAACCGCAAGCTCAAGGGTGAGCTGCAGCAGCCCTTATTTGAAAGCTCCGGCAGCGAAATTGTGCTCACTCGGCTGGCGGGCTTTCATACCCCGGCTCAGGAAACTCAGCCGCCGCTGCTAGAGCGTCTGCAAAAGCTGCGCTACGGCTTTTGCCCATTTCCAGGGGCGGCTCCTTTTGAGTCGGCCCACGGGGAGCTATTTTTTGGTCGCGATGACCTCCAGCAAACCCTGGTCAGCCGCGTGCGGTCGTCACGGCTGTGCGTGCTAACGGGGGCTTCGGGGGTGGGCAAAACGTCGCTGCTGCAGGCCGGGCTCATCTCCCAGCTGGCCCACCAGGACGACGAAACGTGGGACGTCCGCTACACGGCCCTCAAGGCTTCAACCCTAGCCAGTCTGGCAGAGCTCTTTGTCGATCCTGAGGTAACGGGGCTGCTGCGGGCCGAGCAGCTGCGCCGCGCCGAATCGTTTTTGCAGCAGGGAGCGGCGGGGTTTAGCCAGCTCGTGCAGGCCGTGGTGGGCGAGCGTGAGCCTGGCTACCAGCTGGTGCTGGTGCTCGACCAGTTTGAGGTTCTGCTAACCGCTGACGCTGGCTCAGATAGCGATCGCCGCCTGGTTATCGACGGCCTGACTGCGGCTATCGAGCAAGAGCACCTGCCCCTACACCTGGTGCTGGGGCTGCAATCCCATCATCTGGCTGACCTGGCCGACGTACCGACGTTTCAGGCCCTCGTTACGGCCCACAGCCTGACGGTGCCGGCAATGACCTATAACCAGCTCAAGGCGACCATTGTTGGCCCCTTAGAGAAAACCGGGTTTCGCTACGATGCCAATCTGGTCTATACCCTACTGCTCGACATCGTCAGCGCCCCCGCCGACCTGGCGCTGCTGCAAATAATTTTGAAAGAGCTGTGGCTGCGGCGAGAGCATACGCCCCACGACTCAGAGCCACCTCGCCTCACCCTGGCCGCCTACGTCGAAATGGGCGGCATTCGCCACCTGCTCAACGAGCGGGCCGATCGCCTCTATCAAAGTCTGTCGGTCGCTGAGCAAGCGATCGCCCAGCGCGTTTTTTTGAGCCTCTGCGACTTGGGCGATAGCGCTGCTCCCACCCGCCGTTCGACCTTGCTGAGCGAGCTGGTTACTGCCGCTATGCCCAAAGCCGCTGTGGTAGCTACTTTAGAAAAATTGATAGCGGCTCGCCTTGTGGTCGCCCAAGACCAGGGGCTGGAACTGGGGTTTGAACCGGCGGTAGCGATCGCCGTACCGGGCTGGTTGCCGTCTAGTTCCCCATCCGCTGAGCCATCCTCTTCGCTTTCATTGCCCTTGGGTTCCCTAGCGGCGCTGACACCAGCAATGGCCGACAACGACAGACCTTCAGCCGTTCACGAGGCCCACTTTGACATTGCCCACGAGGCGCTGATCCGCAACTGGCCGCTGCTGCAGCAGTGGTTGCAGAGCCATCGACCAATAGTGCGCCAGCAGCGGGCGGTTGAAGCCGCCGCCCAGGAGTGGCACCGCCACCAGCAGCCCAACCATCCCGACTATTTTTTGCCTAAAACCCGCCTTAACGAGGCCAAGGGCTTTAAGCAGGCGCACGGCGAGCAGCTTTCAGTGCTCGCCCATAACTACCTAGAGGCCTGCGATCGCTACGCTAGGCGCTGCTGCAGACAGCGCCATCTGGTGCGTCTGCTGATTCCCCTCAGCATGGCCACGGGTATGCTGACCGCCTACGCCCACAGCTACGTTACTCAACCGGGGGCTGAGCTAGCCCTGGCCAAAGCGCCTCAGTCTAAGGTCAGCGACGTCAAACCGTCGTTTAACTTGACAGCAGCCGAGCCTTCCACAAAAGAAGATAGCGCTCCTGCAGAAAGCACTTCAGAAAGCGCGGGTCCTCACAGCGCCCTCGCCCTGGGGTCGCCCCAGGCGGGAGTAGTGCGCACCGACGTGCTAGCTCTCGCCTCCACGCTGTCGAGCCCGCCGCCCGAACCACAGCCGCAGGCTACTCCACAGCTGCAGGCCGCCCCGCAGCTGCAAGCCACGCTGGAGCGGTCTGCCCACGGGCTGACTGGCAACTCTTCCCCAAACGCTGCGGCCACGGCTCAAACGGCTAATCTGCCTTCTGCCAATCAGGTCGTCAAACTCGAGGCGTGGTGGGTTTCTCCCAGCGACCCATCGGTGGTGATCCAAATTTGGTGCACCAGCGATGAGGCCGAGCCAGTGTGCTTTACCTCCACCGCTGCCCGCCAGCAATAGCCATGCCGACCTCGGCCGGCCAAAAGCTCTGAACCCCAGCCCTAGGAAAGAAAGCTATCCTAGTTTTCGTGGCTTAAGCGAGCAATGGAACGGGGTATGCAAATTTTGTCGGTGGCGCTGCAAAACTTTAAGACCCACCGCGATCGCTACTTCGAGTTTCAGCCCGGCACCAACGCTATCTGTGGCGAAAATGGAGCCGGCAAAACCAGCATTTTAGAGGCGATCGCCTGGGTGCTCTTCAACTACCAGGGCGATTACGCCAAGGAAGACCTGATTCGCAACGGCAGCGGCAGTGCCCAGGTGACGGTAGCCTTTACCTCCAACTACGACAGCCGCACCTACCAGGTGCAGCGCTGTACCCAGCGGGGCTACGCCCTGTTTGACCCCCAGCTGAACGAGCGCCTGCCCTACACCCGCATCAAAGACGAGGTGTTGCCCTGGCTGCGCCAGCACCTCGGGGTAGGGCCTACCACCAATCTGCCCCAGCTGTTTGCCCGCACTCTGGGGGTGCCCCAGGGCACCTTTACCGCCGATTTTTTGCAGCCCGCTGAGCACCGCAAGGCCGTATTTGACGCCATTCTCAAAGTCGAAGACTACAAGCTGGCCTTCAAGCAAATGAACGCCCTGCGCCGTTATGCCGAAGACCAGGTTGAGGCCACCAAAGCCGAAATTGCCCAGTACGACGGCTCTCTAGCCGCCTGGGATGAACTGCATCAGCGGCAGCAGACCCTCCAGCAGGAGATTGCGACCAGCGAACAGCGCCTCAAAACGCTGACCACCACCCTCAAAACGCTGCAAACCCAGCGCGACGACCTCAAAGCCCAGGCCCAGCAGGTTCAAACCCTAGCTAACCAGCGCCAGGGGCTGCTGCACCAGCAGGAGGCCAAGCAGGCCAGCCTGACCCGACTGCAGCAGTCGACGCAGCAGGCTGAGCAGGCGATCGCGCTGTGCCAAACCCATCAAGCCGCCTACCAGGGCTACCAGACCGTCGAGGAGACGCTCAAAACCCTATCTCAAGCGCAGCAGCAGCGCCAGAAACTCCAGAACGAGAGCCAGACGCTGCAAAAAACCCAGGCTCAAAAGCAGGTCGAGCTGGCCCGCTGGCAAACCCAGCTAGAGTCGTTCGCGGCTACCGAGCGAGAACTGGCCCTGCTACGGCCCCAAATTGCCGTGCAGGCCAAGCTAGAGGAACGCCGCCAGGGCCTTCAGCAGCAGCTAGAGCAGCAGCAGCGGTGGCGGTTGCAGCGGCAGCAGTTGCAGACTCAGTACGATCAACTCAGTCAGCAGCTGGCCCAGGTTGCGCAAACTCGCGATCGCCTGACTGCGCTAGAGCCCAAAATAGAGGCGATCGCCCCGCTGGAAGAGCAGCGCGATCGCCTGCAGCAGCAGCTAAGCCGGATGGCCGCTGCCCGTCAGTTTGAGGCCGAAATTAGCGCTCTAGTCGTTGCTAGCCAGCGCCAGGGCAAAACCCAGCAGGCCGAAATCAAGGCCGTGCTCAACGATTTAGCGATTCTGGCTCAGAGCCTGCCGCTGCTGTCTAGCGAGACGTTAGAACGGTTAGAGCAGGCTCTGCAGGGTACCGCTGCCCTGCACGACTCGCTAGTAACGGCACTAGAGGTGATTTTGCGCGACCTGGCCGACCAAACTGACGAAGCCGCCCTCAAGACATCGCTCAAGACGGTAGAAGGCGATCTCAAGCAGCACTACGGCTGGCAGGCCGAACTGGCTCAGCTGGGCAGCATCACCAGCCAAATGGAGCAAATTCAGCGATCGCAAGCTGATCTGCTGGATCAGATCAACGCCCTCTCCCAGCAGCTAGACAACCAGACCACCATAGACGCAGACCTGGCTGCCCTAGACGACGACCTTAATGCCCTGGGCCGACCGCGCGAAAAAAGCCAAATTCTTGAGCGCACGCTGCAAGACAAACCCCGAGTAGAAGAGGCTCATGCGGCTCAATCGCTGGCCCTAGAAAACCTTAACCAGCAAGTGCAGGCTTTGAGCACTCAGCTAGAGAGCTTTGCGGATCTCGACCAGCGCCTGGCTCAAGCCCAGAGCGATCGCGCTCAGTACCAGACGGGCTACGGCATCTACCTGCAAAACCAGCAGCTTGCCAACCAGCATTCCCAGCTCAAAGCCGAGCTAGCCGCCGCCCAGGCTGACCTAGCCCAGCTCCAGCAGCAGCAGGCCGCACTAGAGAGCACTTACCAGACCGCCCTAGCCCGCTTCGATCCTGAAGCCGCGGCCACCCTTGAGGCTACCTACAGCACCGTAAAATCAGAGACCGACCAGCTTGCCGGTGGCCTGCCCCAGCAGCAGCAGCGTTTAGCCGATCTCAACCAGCAGCTTGCCACCCTGCAAGCCCTGGCCCAGCGGCGCGATGCGGCCAAGCGACAGCTGCAAAGCCGAGAAAAGGCCAAGCGATTTATCACCTTTGCCCGCAAGGCTTACAACGAAGCTGGCCCCCGCATTACCGAGCAGTACGTGCGCAGCGTTTCTCAGCAGGCCGACAGGCTGTTTCGAGACCTGCTCAACCGGCCCAACGTCGCTCTAGAGTGGAGCCGCGACTACGAGATTTTGGTACAGGATGGCCCCAACCAGCGGCGCTTTGTCAACCTGTCGGGGGGAGAGCAGATGTGCGCCGCCCTGGCCGTGCGGCTGGCCTTACTCAAGGTGCTAGCCGATGTCGATATTGCCTTCTTCGATGAGCCGACAACGAATATGGACCGCCCGCGACGGCAGGGACTAGCCGAGGCGATTGGCCGCATCAAAACCTTTCAGCAGCTGTTTGTGATCAGTCACGACGACACCTTTGAGCAGGTGACCGAAAACGTCATTGTGGTAGAGCGCGAGGCCTAAGACAAAAAACCGCTCCCTGATATACGGAGCGGTTGAGAGTAGGAGCCTACAGGAAAAAGCTTTCCGGGCTTGCGCTAGCAATCTTTGCCTGGCAACTCAGGCAGCTCAGACCTAAAGCAAATTGCTGGTGAAAGCGTCGCCGCTGTAGGCAGGGACGCGATCGCCAAAGTTAGTCGGCTGCCCGGTAACAGACTGAGCCAGCTGGTCAAAAGACTCGGAGCGCCAGTTGCGCTCGTGGATAGGCTTGGTTTGCTCACCACGGAAGTAGGCCTGAGTGCCAATTAAAGCGACGGCAACCCAGCCAACAACAAAGAGTGAAATTAGTAGAGCAGTCATGGGTGAACCTCCAATTTTGGGCTGTGACAGCCGCAGAACTTGATACTGTCCGAAGCGTTAGCCACAGCTCCAGCGCCATGGGTTTCGCTTCCCTTATGTAAACTAATATAAATCAAATGTAACAAAACGTCAAATTTTATTGCGTCAATTCAACTGAGGTGGTAAAAGCTCACCCAGATACTCAAAATTCGCTATCTCTAGCTGCTACGCCCGTCGCCATTAAGGTCAGAACGTTTGCACAGGTAGCCTAGGGGCAGTGGTATACGCCAGGTCGCCATACCAGGCTTGGCTACAGCTGGTCGTTGCAGCCCCAAGTGAACTAGCCAACGCCACGGAAGCCGCCAAAACTCGTTAAGCCATTTGTGCAAAATCGCACGAACTTCGGCACCTGAATCGCGCCAACTTCGGCAGGTGAATCGCATGAACCTCGGCACCTGAATCGCATGAACTTCGGCAGGTCATGACTACCCCATCGGTGGATCTCGATACA
>NZ_JBNXVS010000064.1:0-22686 GCF_050565655.1 Nodosilinea sp. AN01ver1
CGCCGTGGACAATCTCTTTGAGCTCATCGCCTCGTCGGGGTGCTCGCCCCCTGCTCTTTTACCGGCATAATCCTGGAGCTCTGGAGGCTTTCTCATTAAGCCTCCCTTATCGCTGTGACCAATTACCTCTTCTACAGTAAGGATGTGGGGGGATCGATCCTAGGCGTAGACAGTTTCTCTCCATTAAAAACGTCAACTATCTAGCGAATATTTTTCCCTCTTTATCTCCAGCTCATCCCAGGAGGACGCCATGTCCGTAACCAATCTAATCGAACTCGAAGCCCTGATCAAACAGGTCAAAGAAGCCCAGGAAAAGTACGCCACCTTTAGCCAAGAACAGGTCGATTATATCTTTCGCGCGGCGGCCCTGGCGGCCAATGCCGCGCGCATTCCCCTGGCTAAGCTAGCCGTAGAAGAAACGGGCATGGGCGTAGTAGAAGACAAAGTAATTAAAAACCACTTTGCATCAGAATACATTTACAACAAATACAAGCACGAGAAGACCTGCGGCACCCTTGAAAAAGATGAGGGCTTTGGCATCGAAAAGATTGCTGAGCCGGTGGGAATTTTGGCGGGCATCGTACCCACAACAAACCCCACTTCGACCGCTCTCTTCAAAGCGCTGATTGCCCTCAAAACCCGCAACGCCATTATTTTTTCGCCTCACCCCAGGGCCAAGCGGTGCAGCATTGCCGCTGCCAAAATCGTGCGGGATGCCGCCGAGGCCGCCGGTGCCCCCGCCGGGCTCATCGGCTGGATTGATGAGCCCACGGTAGAACTCTCCCAGGCGCTGATGCAGCACCCCGGCATCACGCTAATTTTGGCCACGGGTGGCCCCGGTATGGTGAAGGCGGCCTACTCCTCCGGCCATCCTTCCCTGGGTGTGGGGGCGGGCAACACCCCGGCGGTAATCGATGCCAGCGCCGATCTGCCGATGGCGGTCAGCTCCATTTTGATCAGCAAAACCTTTGACAACGGCATGATTTGCGCCTCCGAGCAGTCCGTCGTGGTGGTCGAGGCTATCTACGAGCAGGCCAAAGCCGAGTTCGTTGCCCGAGGGGCCTACGTGCTAACTGATAATGAAACCGAAGCGGTGCGGCGGATCATTCTCAAAGATGGCCATCTCAATGCCGCCATTGTGGGGCAATCGGTGGAGCAAATTGCCGCCCTGGCCGGTATCACGGTGCCTAAAGAGGCCAAGGTGCTGATGGGTGAAGTGTCGGTGGTGGGCACCGAAGAGCCCTTCGCCTACGAAAAGCTCGCTCCGGTGCTGGGCTTTTACCGGGCTAAAGACTTTCACGCGGCGGTGGCCACGGCGGCGGCGCTGGTGCAGTTTGGCGGCAAAGGCCACACCTCGGTGCTCTACACCGACCCCGCCAACCGCGACGACATTGCCTACTTTGAGAACGCCCTGCAAACCTCGCGGGTGCTGATCAACACGCCGTCGTCCCAGGGGGCGATCGGCGACCTGTACAACTTCAGGCTCGACCCCTCGCTGACCCTGGGCTGCGGCACCTGGGGCGGCAACTCGGTGTCTGAGAACGTTGGCCCTCAGCATTTGCTGAATATCAAAACCGTGACCCAGCGGCGAGAGAATATGCTGTGGTTCCGGGTGCCGCCGAAGATCTACTTTAAGTCGGGCTGTCTGCCGGTGGCCCTGCGAGAGCTAGCGGGGAAACAGCGGGCCTTTTTGATCACCGACAAGCCCCTGTTTGACCTGGGCATGCTGCGCCCGATTACCGAGGTGCTCGATGAGATTGGCATGCAGTGGGACGTGTTTCACGATGTAGAGCCCGACCCGACGCTGAGCAATGTGAACCAGGGCCTGGAGCAGCTGCGCAAGTTTGAGCCCGACGTGCTGATCGCGGTGGGCGGCGGTTCGCCCATGGATGCCGCCAAGGTGATGTGGCTGATGTACGAGCAGCCCCAGATCGAGTTTGAGGGGCTGGCGATGCGGTTTATGGACATTCGCAAGCGGGTGTACGAACTGCCTGCCCTGGGCCAGAAGGCACAGCTGATCTGCATTCCCACCACCTCGGGCACGGGGTCGGAGGTGACCCCCTTTGCGGTGGTGACCGACGATCGCGTCGGCATCAAGTACCCCCTGGCCGACTATGCGCTGACGCCCAACGTGGCCATTGTCGACCCGGCCCTGACTCTGCATATGCCCCGCAGCCTGACCGCCTTTGGCGGTATCGACGCCCTCACTCACGCCCTGGAGTCCTATGTGTCGATTATGGCCAGCGACTTTACCGACGGGCTGGCGCTCCAGGCGATCAAGCTGCTGATGGAGTACCTACCCCGCGCCTACAAAAACGGCGCGGCAGACCCCGAAGCCAGGGAAAAAGTTCATTACGCCGCCACGATTGCCGGTATGGCCTTTGCCAACGCTTTTTTGGGTGTCTGTCACTCGCTGGCCCATAAGCTGGGCTCCACCTTCCACGTCCCCCACGGCCTGGCCAATGCCCTGATGATCAGCCACGTCATCCGCTACAACGCCACCGATGCGCCCTTCAAGCAGGCGATCTTTCCGCAGTACCGTTTCCCCAACGCCAAGCACCGCTACGCCCAAATTGCCGACCACCTGCACCTGGGCGGCGACAGCGACGACGAGAAGGTGATGCGACTGATTGATGCGATCGAAGATCTCAAGCAGCAGGTGGAGATGCCGCTCACCATTCGCGAAACCCTGAATGCCTCAGAGCAGGATTTCTACGACC
Source organism: Nodosilinea sp. AN01ver1 (assembly GCF_050565655.1). NCBI lineage: Bacteria > Bacillati > Cyanobacteriota > Cyanophyceae > Nodosilineales > Nodosilineaceae > Nodosilinea > Nodosilinea sp. AN01ver1. The sequence goes on from NZ_JBNXVS010000064.1 coordinate 2,721, forward strand.
ACCTGGAGCTGATGTCGGAGCAGGCCTTCGACGACCAGTGCACCGGAGCTAACCCCCGCTACCCGCTGATCCGCGATATGAAGGAGTTGTACACCCTGGCCTACGGCGGCTGCCGGGTGGATGCGAGCCTGTACCACCAGCCTGATTTGGCGGCGGTGTAGAGTCTTGGGGTTTTGGCAGAGTGAGTGAAAATCTCAGTAGAAACCTCATTTACTCTGCCTCTTCGTGTGCTCACTACATATGGCAGCTTTGAGAGGTGCGGATAGTGTAAATTGAGTGGGTGGTTCGTCCAGGAACCTTCACTTTTTAATACTGAGAGTAATTTTGCCATGCTCCAGAGGCTTTATGTACATAACTTCAGATGTCTAGAGAATTTTGAGTTTTCTCTTAAGGAAATGTCTTCTGCACTTCTAATTGGAAGAAACGGTGCAGGAAAATCAACTATAGCTAGCTCACTAGAGTTATTTCAAAGCATTGGACGTGGTGCCAATAGGGTTGGCCGATTAATTCGTCCCAAAGACTTTTCTCAAGGCAGATCCAACATCCCAATTCGATTTGAGATAGAGGTTCTACTCGAAGATACTTTATATAAGTATGTTCTTGCATTAGAGTTGCCAGAAGGCTTTAGAGAACTTCGAGTGTTTGAGGAACAACTACTAGTTTCGGGGGATCCGATTTATTCTAGGCAAGAAGCCAAAGTAACCCTTAGCTCACGAAGTAAGGAAACCAATTTTTTGGTTGACTGGCATCTTATTGCTCTTCCAGTAATTCAAGAACAGTCAGAAACCGATCCCATTCGAATTTTTAGAACCTGGCTTTCACGAATGATTATTTTGGCTCCAATCCCTGGTTTGATTAATGGGGAATCCAGCGGTGGGACTTTAGAGCCTAGGAGAGACGGATCGAATTTCGGAGAATGGTTTTCAGGGTTGCTGATCACGAAGCCTGCTGCTTATGGCGAAATATATAAATATCTAGAATCAGTGATGCCTGATATTGGCGAGATTCAGAATGAATCAGTTGGGAAGGAGGCTAAGAACATGATTGTCAAGTTTGAAAAGAATGATTCAAACCTGACAATTGAATTCAATGACTTATCTGACGGGGAGAAGTGCTTTTTTATCTGTGCGGTTGTTCTTGCTGCAAACAAGCACTATGGACCACTTTTTTGTTTTTGGGATGAGCCTGATAATTACCTTTCTTTGTCAGAGGTTGGACACTTTGTAGTTTCACTTCGGCGATCATTTAGGAATAGTGGACAGTTTTTGGCCACGTCGCACAATGAAGAATCCATTCGAAAATTTTCAAGTGAAAATACTTTTCTGCTTGACCGTAAGAGTCACTTGGAGCCAACCCTGATTCGGCTGCTTAGTGAAGTGCCTACCAGTGGTGATCTAATAGATGACCTAATCCTTGGCGATGCAGAGCTATGAGAATCAACAAGTATTCACCACATCTTCTGGTTTTGCCCGAGGATAAAGCTAACTCAGATATAGTCAATGGCTTTTTGCTGCATCCGCAACTTAATCAAAGGGCTATTCAGATTTTGCCACCTGCTGGAGGGTGGACATCAGTAATAGAAAATTTTGTCCGAAACCATGTATCTAGGATGCGACAGCACTCTGAGAGGTGGATGGTTTTTTTAATCGATTTCGACATGGATTATGAACGGTGCGAATATATATTTCGACAAATTCCTGGTGATTTAAGGGATAGAGTATTTGTTCTTGGCGTTTTAGATGAGCCAGAAGCTTTAAAGAAAGATCTCCAAAGAAGTCTTGAATTGATTGGGGAAGATCTTGCAGCCAATTGTGCTGAGCATAAAAATGAATTATGGGAGCATGATCTCCTTAAACACAACAAAGCTGAGCTAGAGCGCATGGCTTCTTCTGTCAAGCATTTTCTTTTCAATCACATAGATGATTAGATGCGAAGCCATCTGCCAGTGCCTGCTCTTAAGAGGACTTAACCATGCTGAGCTGCCCCGATCGCGTGACCGATCTTTGGAAAACCGGGAGTCATCCCCTCGACCCGATTTTTGCGCCGCGCTCAGTAGCGGTGGTTGGTGCCACCGAGCGCCCCGGCAGCGTGGGCCGCACGGTGTTGTGGAACCTGATCAGCCATCCCTTCGGCGGTACGGTCTACCCAATCAACCCCAAGCGGCGCAACGTGCTGGGCATCCAGGCCTACGATCGCATTGCCTCCCTGCCCGAAGCGCCCGATCTCGCCATCATTGCCATCCCCGCTGCGGGGGTGCCCGCCGTGGTGCAGGAGTGCGTGGATGCGGGGGTTAAAGGCGCGATCATTCTCTCGGCGGGCTTTAAGGAGATTGGGGCAGAGGGCATTGAGCTGGAGCGGCAGATCAAGGACATTGCCTACGGTCGCCTGCGCCTGATTGGCCCTAACTGTCTGGGCATTCAGAACCCGCTGACGGGGCTAAACGCCACCTTTGCCAGTCAGGTGGCACGGCGCGGCAACGTGGGCTTTATCAGCCAGAGCGGGGCGCTGTGCACCTCAATTTTGGACTGGAGCCTGCGGGAGAATGTGGGCTTTAGCGCTTTTATCTCCCTGGGGTCAATGCTGGATGTGGGCTGGGGCGACCTGATCGACTACCTGGGCGACGACCCCCACACCCACAGCATTGTGATCTATATGGAGTCGATTGGCGATGCCAGGGCATTTTTGTCGGCGGCGCGGGAAGTGGCCCTGAGCAAGCCCATTATTGTGATTAAAGCGGGGCGCACCCAGGCGGCGGCCCAGGCGGCGGCCTCTCACACCGGGGCGCTGACGGGCAGCGATGCGGTGCTAGATGCGGCTTTTCGCCGCTGCGGCGTGCTGCGGGTAGACCACATCGAAGAGCTGTTTGACACCGCCGAAGCGCTGGCCAAGCAGCCGCGTCCACGGGGCGATCGCCTCAGCATTATCACCAACGCGGGTGGCCCTGGGGTGCTGGCGACGGATGCCTTAATTCGCGCTGGGGGTAGCCTGGCGGAGCTGTCTGCCGCCAGCGTGGATACGCTAAATGGGGCGCTGCCCGCCCACTGGAGCCGCAGCAACCCGGTCGATATTTTGGGCGATGCTGAACCGGCCCGGTTTGCCCAGGCCCTCAAGACGACCCTGGCCGACGCCGCCAGCGACGGCTGCCTGGTGGTGCTCACCCCCCAGGCCATGACCGACCCGACCAAAACCGCCCAGGCGGTGGTCGAAACCTGGCGCAGCAGCGGCTCAAACCAGCCTATTCTGGCCAGCTGGATGGGGGGCGCTGAGGTAGACGACGGCGAAGCTATTCTCAACCGGGCTGGCATACCCACCTACCGCTACCCCGACCAGGCGGCGCGGCTGTTTGGCCTGCTGTGGCAGCACAGCTACGCCCTCAAGGGGCTCTACGAAACGCCGACCCTGACCACTAACCACGGCATCGATCGCGCCAAAGTAGCCGCCATTCTGCAAGCGGCCCAGGCCGAAGGTCGCCACCTTCTCACCGAGACCGACTCCAAGGCCGTGCTGGCCGCCTACGGCATTCCGGTGGTGCCGACCCAGGTGGCGGCGACGGTAGAAGAGGCGATCGCCGCTGCCGACAGCATGGGCTACCCGGTGGTGCTCAAGCTCTACAGCCACACCCTCACCCACAAAACCGATGTGGGCGGGGTGCAGCTCAACCTCGACAGCAGCCACGCCGTCGCTCGGGCCTTCGATCGCATTCACACCAGCGTCAGCGAGAAGGCCGGGGCCGAGCACTTCCAGGGCGTCACCGTGCAGCCAATGATTCGCGTCGATGGCTACGAGCTGATTCTGGGCAGCAGCCAGGACCCGCAGTTTGGCCCGGTGCTGGTGTTCGGCACCGGGGGGCAGCTGGTGGAAGTGTTTCAGGATCGCGCGATCGCCCTGCCCCCGCTGACCAGCACCCTGGCCCACCGCCTGATGGAGCAAACCCTGATCTACAGGGCGCTTCAGGGCGTGCGAGGGCGCGATGCGGTCGATTTGCAGGCGCTAGAACAGCTCTTGGTGCGCTTCAGTCAGCTGGTCGCCGAGCAGCCCGACATTGCCTCGATCGACATCAACCCTCTACTCGTCTCGTCCGATCGACTGCTGGCCCTAGACGCGCGCGTGATCCTGCGTGACCCTGACTCAACGCCCGCCCGGCTGGCCATTCGCCCCTACCCCACCCAGTACATCTGGCCGGGGCGCGACGGCATCACCATTCGCCCCATTCGCCCCGAAGACGAGCCGCTGATTATCGACTTCCACGACATGGTGTCTGAGCACAGCATTTATCTGCGCTACTTCCACACCATTAAGCACAGCGCCCGCATTGCCCACGATCGCCTCACCCGCATCTGCTTCAACGACTACGATCGCGAGATTGCCCTGGTAGCCGAGGTGAATGCCCCCGACCCCAAAATCATCGGCGTCTGTCGCCTCACCCAAAAGCACGGCCTGCCCGAAGCCGAGTTTGCCATGCTGGTGGCCGACCCCTACCAGGGCCAGGGCTTTGGCACCGAGCTGCTGCGCCGCCTGATCGAGGTTGCCCGCGCCGAAGGGCTGCACCGCCTGACGGGGGAAATTTTGGCTGAGAACAGCGGCATGCGGCACCTGTGCCAGCGGGTCGGGTTTCAGCTCAAACCCACGGCGGAACCCGGCGTTTTAGCCGCCACGCTAGATTTAGACGTTGCTGAAGACGTTGCTAAACCGAGACCTGGCTTTGGGTAGGGGCAGAGGGCGCTTGCCCCTGCGGGGGAGGTCAGCTGATTTGGGTAGCGCTGGCTCTACCGGCCCCAAAATTCTGTTTGCCAACTTCACACAACAGGCGGCGGCCCGCACTTGGAAGTATAGCTACAGCCCATTAGATTAGGACGGAGCAGGACCGTCATTCCCGTGGCTACGGGAATCCATTGGAGAGCAGCTACTCCCGCATGGATTCCCGCCTGCGCGGGAATGACGGTCAAGAATCATCTTTGGTAGCACGTCCTCATCGTGATGGCTATGGCTATATTTTCGTGATCACCTTATCACTTAATCGGTATTTAGCTATATAGTTAATATAGGTTTTAAGCTTCTCGCCACGCTTTTCCTTTAGAGGTGATGACTATGACCTACTACTTCAGCAAAGTGGTTGACGCGTCCTTTGAGGAGGCGATCGCCCAAGTGACCGAATCGCTTCAGCAAGAGGGCTTCGGCGTTTTGACCGAAATTGACGCGCAGGCTGCCTTTAAGAAAAAGCTCAATGCTGAGTTTCGCCCCTACAAAATTTTGGGGGCCTGCCACCCGCAGATCTCCTACGAAATGCTGCAGCTCGACGACAAAGCCGGGGTGCTATACCCCTGTAATGTCGTGGTGCAACGCCATGGGCCGCCGTCTCATCCCCTGGCGGCATGTCGTTTAGTCAGAGGCCAATGCATGGGAACTGTGATGCGCAAATTCTGCTTCTGGCTGCTGTTGGGGGCGGTCCTATGGCTAGAAATCGGGCTCGGGTTAGGGCTCTTCAACCCTGCCAGCGCGGCGGCGGCAATTCGCCAGCTAGAGGAAGCCCCAGGGCAGGTGGTCTATCAGTCGCGGCAACCATTGCAAGATCGGCAGGGGCATAGCTGGCAGGCGATCGCCTTCAAACGCATTCGCCCCGACGGCAGCACCAGCGTTGCCCTGCGCCTGGTGGGCTTTCCGGGAGTGGCCAACCTTGACCACGACCAGCCCCTCATCCTTACCAATTCCTTAGGTAAAACCCTGACGGCAGCGGATGACTCTGGGAAAATCTTCACCGATGCCGCCGCCCCCGAGCCCAACGTTGGGCAGTACGACCTTCAGGATCTATTGCCCCAGTTGCAGACCGAGATTCCCCTACAGCTAACTTTGCCCACCGCTGACGGCAGGGGCGTGAGCTTAACCGTGCCATCGGCTCTCATTGCAGAGTGGAAAACGGTTGCCGGTTATGAGTGATACGAAATCCGATTTGGTAAACCTCAATTCATAATCAAGCACCCCGCAGGGTCGTGCATGCTACGACCCTACAAATTGGGGGTGTTTTATTCAGGCTGGGCTAAGGCCCGTCACCATCGCCCAGCCCCAGGTGCCCGTGGTAGCCCGTCACCAGGCGGCTGCCGTCTTTAAAAATGTGGATCTCTACCTGATCGCTGGCCCAGTTGAGGCGATCGCGCAGGCCTGGGTTAAACACCCGCACCTGCTGGTTGCGCGACGACACTGGCGAAGTCGGCTCATGAATCGCGAGAGATTCTACAAAGGGGCCATCCACTAGAATGTCGAGCTGGGCGAGCAGCGCTTGAGCCCCAGGCGGCGCGGCGTTGCCCTGCAATTCTGCCAGGATAAACCCCGAAAACGACATCGTATTGAGCCCGGCGGCCTTTACCCGCCGCGCCACCGCCGCCAGAGCCGAGGCCTGCCAGAACGGCTCTCCGCCAGAGAACGTAACCCCCTCATTTTCGGGGTCGGCCAAAATGCGCTCTACTACCTCGTCAACTGAGACAATCTGGTTGGGCTCAAAGGGCCAAGACGCCGGATTAAAACAGCCCGAACATTCCCGTAGGCAGCCCTGCACCCAAACCACAGCCCGTTTTCCAGGCCCGTTGACCTCTGAACGGTTGACATAGCCCATGATGTTAAGAATAGCCATTACCAAAATCCTCCCGCCCAAAAACACCACCCACTCACCCCCCTACCCATCCACCCACTCACCCACCTACCCACTCACCCCCCACCAACTCCGCCATCACCTCAGCAACCGGCTGAATGCAGCTGCTCCCCCCTACGCCGCTGCCTGCAAACACCAGACCGTTTTCTACGTCGCCCCGGCAGGCGCGATCGAGGGCGCGCAGAATGCAGTAGGTTTCGCGGCGATCGCGAAATTTGCACACCTGCAGGCAGTTGGCAAAGCACTGATCCTTGGTGCCAGAAGCTTCGCCCGCACTGATGCGATCGGTAAAGGCGTTGCGCAGAGCACGACCGGGCAGCCCCACCGGGCTGGGCACCAGCACAATATCGGCGGGGTCAGCCCTGAGGTGAAATTCTTTATAGCGCCGGTCGGCGTCACACTCCTCGGTGGGAATGAAGCGGGTGCCGATTTGGACGCCGCTGGCCCCCAGGGATAGGGCATGGAGGAGAGTGGCGCGATCGCCGATTCCCCCCGCTGCAATCACCGGAATTGGCGTTTCGAAATTCTCTGCCAGGTAGCTCACCAGGGCTGGAATCACCGTCTCTGGCGCGATCGTCGGATCGCCCAGGTCCTCGGCCTTTGCCCCCAGATGTCCGCCCGCTGCCCGAGGATTTTCGACCACAAAGGCATCGGGTAGGCGGTGGTACTGGCGCTGCCACTTTTTGCAGATCACCTGGGCGGCGCGCACGCTAGAGATGATTGGGACCAGGGCCACCTCGGGTCGGTGGGCGGTTAGTTCTGGCAGGTCGAGGGGCAGCCCTGCCCCAGCAAAAATCAGGTTCACGCCCTGGTCAACGGCGGTGCGCACCAGAAAGTCATAGTCGCGGGCGGCCACCATGATGTTGACCCCAAGTATGCCCCTGGGGCTAAGGGCACGGGCTTGGCGCAGCTCATCGATCAGCGCCATACGATTGGCCCGAAAAAATTGTGTCTGGCGAGTTTTAGGGTTCTTCTCCTCAATATCGAAATAGGGAGAATGCATCCCCAGGCCGACCGCCGAGACAACGCCGATACCGCCCGCGTTGGCGACCGCCGCCGCCAGGCCAGCGCCGGAAACGCGAATGCCCATGCCACCCTGGACGATGGGATAGGGGACAGTGTGTTGGCCGATAGTGAGGGAGGGTAGGGTTTGCATGGGTGGATGGGTGGATGGGTGGATGGGTGGATGGGTGGATGGGTAGGTGATACACATCCGAATCGCATTACCCCGATTTCAAAAGGCGGCTTGCGTAGGGGCATAGGCGAAGCCAAGCCAGAGGCTTTACGGTATTTGCCCAGCCCAACCGAGAGCAGTCAGGGCAGATTCGGTGTGGGTGGGTGAGCAGGCGATGTAAGGACGAATGGTTGTTAGCCCATGCGGTGGGATTACCCCTTAAACCGACTGCGAAAACTGCCGAATGGTGCGGTTTCGCAGGTAGGGGTCAAACACCGCCGCGATATTGCGAATCAGCAGCCGTCCGGCGGGCAGCACTTCAATGTGGTTGGGGGTTAGCCGCACCAGACCATCGGCTTCGAGCACCTTGAGGTCTTGTCGTTCGCGGGCGAAGTAGTCGTCAAAGTCTTGGTCAAAGCAGAGGTGATATTTTTCTTGGATGGCCGACTTCGACAGCTCAAACTGGCACATCAGCTCCATGATCACGGCCCGCCGCAGAATGTCGTCCTGGCTCAGCACCACGCCGCGCTCCAGGGGCAGTTCGTTGGCATCCACAGCTTTGTAGAAGTCGCGCAAGCCCTTGTGGTTTTGGGCGTAGACATCGTGCAGCATGCTGATCGAGGTCATGCCAAAGCCCAGCAGGTCAGACTCGGGCAGGGTGGTGTAGCCCTGAAAGTTGCGATGCAGCTGGCCCTGAGACTGCGCGATCGCCAGCTCGTCGGTGGCCTTGGCAAAGTGGTCCATGCCAATGAACTGGTAGCCTGCCGCCGTTAGCTGGTCAATGGTCATGTGAAAAATCTCTAGCTTCTCGGCGGGGCCGGGTAGAGTAGCCGGATCGATGTGCTTTTTCTGCACCGGCTTCAGCCAGGGCACGTAGGCAAAGTTAAAGACGGCGATGCGATCGGGGTCGAGGCGCAGGGTTTTCTCGATCGTGTCGCGAAAGGTGGCCAGGGTTTGGTAGGGCAGCCCATAGATGAGATCGACATTTACACTCTCAAACCCCGCCTGCCGCAGCCAGCCCATGGCCTCAAACAGCATCGCCTCGGGCTGAATGCGATTGACCGCCGCCTGCACCTTGAGGTTAAAGTCTTGCAGGCCAAAGCTCACCCGCTTAAAGCCCAGATCTTTAAGGAACCGCACGTAGTCGCGATCCAGGTCGCGGGGGTTCACCTCAATCGAAATTTCGGCATCGGGCTCAAATTCAAAGTGCTGGTGAAGCACGTTCCACAGCCGTTCTACCTGCGCCTTCGTTAAATAGCTGGGGGTGCCGCCGCCCCAGTGCAGCTGGTTAACCCTGCGGCCAGAGACGCGATCGGCCACCTGGGCAATGTTGCGCTCCAGGTAATCGAGGTATGGATCGGCCACCTTCTTGTGGCGAGTAATTACCGTGTTGCAGCCGCAGAAGTAGCAGGCCGACTCGCAAAAGGGAATGTGGCAGTAGAGCGACAGGGGCGTTTGCTTGTAGTTACCCACGGCGATCGCCGCTTCAAAATCTCTGGGGCTAAAGTCTGCGGTCATCTCCGTTGCCGGAGGGTAGCTGGTATAGCGGGGCAGCGGCTGGTTGTACTTGTGCAGCAGCGCCGAGTCAAACACAACGGGGTTGGCAAGAGAGAGCATAGTAATCAGTGATATGCGAAAGGTGGATAGATCTGTAGGGTGCATAGCGCCAAAGGCGCAGCTTCGCTTACGCGGCGCTTTCTCTCTAGCAAAGCACCCTAGGTTCAGGCTTTTGAGCCGCAATGCACCGCTCACCGGGTGCCGTGGAAAGGGTGCATAACGCTGGGGCGAGGCTCCGCCAGCGTTATGCACCCTACGGTTGGCCTACTCCGTCGCCACCAGCGCCACCAGGCCGTGGTGGTGGGGGTGCGACTCGGTGCTGCCGGGGCGATCTTGGCGAGTAATTAAGTCGAATACGTGGTCGCCCACCGCCGCCCGCACATCCGGCTCTAGCTCGTGGAACACATCGCGGTTCAGGGCAAAGGCCAGGTTTGCCTCATCCACCAATTGCTGAATTAAACTCTCATCCACCGGCAGAGCGTTCAGCGCTTCGCGGTACTGGAGCTTGAAGTCGCGCTTGGCTTCGACCGTGGGCAGGGCGTCAAACTCATGCAGCGCGGTGCCCTGGTTGGGCGGCAGGTTTAGCGCCGATCGCACAATGTGGCGCAGCCCCTGGCCGCCCGAGAGATCGCCCATGTAGCGCACGTAGGCGTGGGCCACCAGCAGGGCCGGGTTGGTCGCCGAAACTTCGAGAATGCGGTTGACGTAGCGCTGCCCGGCAGGAGTGGCGATGATTTCGTGCTGCCAGCGATCGCCGTAGTAGTAGGCCAAATCGGCCTCTAAGGCCTGGGTACGCAGCAGTTCGGCAAACACCATTGGCCCCACCACCGGGTGGGCTTGGTGGCAGGCCATCTCGGCTTCAAGATTGCTGTAGAGAAAGTAGAGGTCGGCGGTGAGCTTGCGAAAGGGCTCTAGCTCAACCACACCCTTCAAAAAGCACTTCATAAACGCCGTGTTTTCAGACAGGGTGTGGGAAGCCTGAGTTCCTTCGCGCAGTCGCTGAGCTAAATCTGTCATAGGAATCACTCTGAGTAGTGGTCAAAATCTTTTCATCACTATACAGCTATCAAGCGACTAATTAATTCTTCTGGTTTAAGTTTTGTGTCCTAAAAGGCCCGCTTGTGGGACTTGAGAGAAGAGATTCACCCTTTTCTTCCCTCGCTGGCTTGATAGGGCCGACCCTGGGGTAGGCCTGCGTGAAAGGTGCTAACAACGCCTCAGCCATTCATAGCTATTTAGTGATAAAGTGCTTTTCAGTCCTTTAGTCCAGGAAAACCCTATGGTGACTGCCCTGCCTAAGCCTGCGCCCCAGCCCGGTGACAACTCGATAAAAGCCGCCATTGAAGAAAACCTGCTGTCACCCCGGTTCTACACCACCGACTTTGACAGAGCCGCCACGATGGATCTGTCCCTGGAGGCGGAGGGGCTGCAGACCATGCTGGAGGAAATGCGGGCCGACTACAACCGCCACCACTTCAGTCGCGACGACTCGTTTCAGCAAACCTGGGATCACATTCAGGGCGACGAACGCCAGGCCTTTATCGACTACCTGGAGCGATCGTGCGTCTCAGAGTTTTCGGGCTTTTTGCTGTTTAAAGAACTGTCGCGGCGCATCAAAGACCGCAGCCCGGTTTTGGGCGAAATCTTTAGCCTCATGGCCCGCGATGAGGCCCGCCACGCCGGGTTTCTCAACAAGTGTATGCAGGACTTCCACATTTCTCTCGACCTGGCCAAGCTGACCAAAACCCGCGAGTACACCTTCTTTCCGGTGGAGTGGATTGTCTACGCCGTCTACCTGTCTGAGAAAATTGGCTACTGGCGCTACATTCTGATCTATCGCCACCTGGAGCAGCACCCCGAGCACAGTTTTTACCCGCTGTTCAACTACTTTGAGAGCTGGTGCCAGGATGAAAACCGCCACGGCGATATTTTTAAGGCCTTGGTGCGATCGCAGCCCGGTATGTGGCAAACCTGGCAGGGCCGCCTCTGGAGCCGATTCTTCTTGCTCTCGGTCTTTGCCACCCACAGTCTGACGGTGCATGAGCGGGCCAAATTTTACGAAATGCTCGGCCTAGATGCCACCCAGTTTGATGCCGAGGTGGTGCGCAAAACCAATGACACTGCCGCCCGCGCCTTCCCCGTCTATCTCAATGTCGATCACCCCGAATTTTTTCCCCGTTTAGAACGCGCCGCCGCTCGCAACCTAAAGATTAAGCAGCTCATGGAAAGCTCAGCCCCCGCCTGGGTGAAAAAACTTCGCCGACTGCCTCTGGTGCTGGGCATTGTCGGCGACCTGCTGCGTCTCTATCTCATCAAACCTTTGAATGCTGAAGCTCTGCGCGGCACGATTAGATAGTCGATGGGGTTTCAGTGCGCTTTTGCTCTTGGGGTGAGTGCATCTTGCTTCAAAAGCCTTTTATGCAGGCAAGATTGCCCCGGTTAAGTCAGCCTGGGCCAGTGTTGCCCCCGTCAAATCGGCCTCAGACAGGTTCGCGCCGCGCAAAATGACCCCGGTGAGGTTGGCATAGCTCAGATCGGCCCCCTGCAAATTTGCCCCGGTCAAGTCAGTTCTCGGCGACTCGGGCCGAAAGCCCTGGCCCATCTGAGCCCGGCAGAGCTTGGCCCCGCTCAGGTTGGCCTGGGCGAGCTGAGCACCGCTGAGCTGGGCATAGCTCAGGTTAGCCCCCGCTAAGTTGGCCTGCATAAGGTTGGTCTGCTGATCGGAGGTGGGGCGCAGATCGGCGTCAATCAGCAGGGCGTGGGCAAGATTGGCGGTTTGAAAGTTGACGCCGCAGAGGATGGCTTTGATCAGGTTGGCGTTGCTCAAGTCAGCGCCCAAAAACACCGCGCCGCTGAGGTCGGCATCGCGCATCTGGGCCTGGGCACACTCGGCGGCGGTGAAGTCGGCTCCCCACAGCAGGGCTTCGCTGAGATCGGCCTGGGTAAACTTGCTCTGGGTAAAGCGGGTGCGGCCCAGGCGAGCCTGGCGCAGGTCGCTGTGGCTAAAGTCGGTACCGCTCAGGTTAGCCTGCAGTAGCTCAATGTCTACTAGCTTGAGGCCAGAAAAGGTGCGATCGCCCCTTCGGTAGCACTCTAAAATTTCAACCGCATCCATGGGGCACTCGCAGCACAAACACTTCAGCAGTGTACTGTACACCCTCAATGCCGAAGCCCCGTGCTTAAGGCTTTGTGAAAACTCCGACAATATAGCGCTGGCCAGTTCGCTTAGGATCATGACTGACTGACTGTAGCCAAGCCTGGGACAGCGAACTGGCGTATGGCCATCGCCTGTAGGCTACTACGAAAACGTCCTAACCGCTGTGGCGACGGCTATACGCCGAGCGCTCTGTCGAGGCTGAAATTTAGGCTAAGGCTATGCTTGGGATGGCCTTGCTCACGGTGCCTGTTCAAGACCGTTCACCCGCTTTTTTACCCGCTAAGAAGCGTCCTCACTGGCAGGGGCTTCGGGCTGGGGCGGGGCCGCAGGCGCTGATGGTGGAGCCGCTGGGGCAGGCTGCGGGGGCGGAGCTGCCGGGGTAGGAGCCACGGGGGGTGATGTTGGCGCTGCTGGGGGCGCTGCTGGGGGCGCTGCTGGGGGCGCTGCTGGTGGTGATGGAGGCGCTGATGGAGCTCCGGCAGGTTCTGGGGAAGATTCTGGTGCCGCGTTCTCAGACTCTGGGGCGGGCGGAGTAGTAGGTTCTGAATCGGTTGCAGCCGGTGTCTCTGGTACTGCCTCTGGCACTGTCTCTGGCGCGGCCTGTGGTGTCGCTGGTTGAGCAGGCGCTGGAGCCGCTGGCTCGGTGGATGAGCCAGGTGCAGCCGTCGATTCTGGACTAGAGGTAGGCTCGGCGGCCGATTCTGATGCTGGGGTTGGTTCTGGCGGCAGTTCTACCGACTGGCGCTCGCCTCGGCGGCGGGCATCGCGGTTGCGGCGTGAGCCTTCAATGGTGAGGTCATACTCAATGGGGACGCTGGCTCCGCCGCTGACCGGCTGAAACCGCGAGTTGCGGGCGGCCTGGATAGCGGCCTGATCGATCGCGGGGTTACCGCTGGAGCGAGTCAGCGTCACGCTGCGGACGCTGCCGTCGGGGTTGATATCGACACTGACCATGGGTTGGCCCTCGGCCCCGGCGTCTAGAGCGCTTTGGGGATAGTCGGGGCGGGCGCAGCTTTGACAGGCTACGGTACGCGAGCCCTGACCCTGGCCACTGCCGTCGCCCGAGGGGTTAGTGCCTGAGGTGCCGGGGCGGGCGGCGGTTTCAGCCGTTCCGGTAGAATCTGAGGCGGGTGGCCCAGATGTCTCGCTATTGCCGGTCGCTGGCGTGTCGGACGCAGTCTCGCCTTCGCCCTCCGCCTCTCGCCGTCGCTGCAGCAAGTCGCGCAGGCGCTCGAACTGGGAAGAGTCTTCGGCCTCAGTGGCAGGGTCGGGTTCTGTCGGCTCGGCTTCGGCGACGGCCTCTTCGGGTTCAACGGTTGCAGGCGGCAGGTCTGCCTCGGGAGTTTCTTCCTCCTCCTCGGGCACCTCTTCGGGTACCTCTAGTTCTGACGCCACGTCGGTTTCGGCCAGGGGTTCAGGCTCGACCAGCTCAGGCACCTCGGGCTCGGCTACCGCTACCGGCTGAGGCGTTGCGATAACAGCGGCTCGCGGGGCTGGGGCAGCCGGGGCCGCAGTCGGGGCTGGGTCGTTAATCTTGGGGCTGAGTTCGGCGGGTTGGGTTGGGTCTGGCAGCTCTGGCTCCGGGGTTTCGACCAGGGGCTCGGTAACGATCAGCTCAATCGGAGCGATCGCATCCTGACTGGCTCGGGGCATGAGCTGGCTCAAACCAAAGGCGATCGCATGCACCCCCACCGAGCCCAAAAGGCCCCACAGCAAAAGCTTTCGCAGCCTGGCCTGGTCTTGCTCGTGTTGTTCAAAGCAGAGGTTAGAAAGACTCATGGGCAATTTTGGCGTAAGGGTAAAGCACGACCCGCCTCAACATTGTTGAGAAAGAGTATGAATTAAGTCAAGAACTATTGATAATTTAACCAACAGGCATAGGGTACAGGCCTGGAGTCAACGGCGAGAGCGGAAAGCAACTCGAAGCTAACAAGGAGCCAAGATTCTTGAAATCAAAGGCATACAGGGCAAGATGAGGACGGTGCTCACCTTGCGATCGCGTTCTCCCAAACATACTATCAGGATCTATTCTCTATAAACTCTTGACAACGACCTCGCGATCGGGCTCAATGCATTTGACAGTAATTTGCAATAGCCTGGTTTGGCCTGCTTTGCCGTTGGGCTGCGTAGGCGCGTAAAACCCGGCCACTGCAAGCGCGAATCTACGACAGGGTTTGACTATGAGCAGTATCTTTGCCGCCGGCGGCATCGTCATGTGGCCGTTGCTGGCCTTCTCACTGGTGGCGATCGCGCTGATTATCGAGCGGCTAATTTTTTGGGTGCGGCTAAATCAGCGCCAGCGCCGGGTCATGCAAGACATTCTGCGCACCTATCGGCAAGCGCCCATGGATGTATACCCCAGGCTGCGGCAGAACGTTAACCTGCCGATCGCCCGCATTTTTTTAGAAGCGTTAGAGATTGAAGGGGCCAGCCCCAAGCAGTTTCACCTGGCCCTGGCCAGCGCCATGCAGGCCGAGCTGCCCCATCTGCGCCGCTTTAGCACCGTCTTTGCCACCATCATCAGCGTCGCTCCGCTGCTGGGGCTACTGGGCACCATCCTCGGTCTAATCGCCTCCTTTGATGCCCTTCAGCTAGGGGACATGGGGGCCAATGCCGGAGCGGTCACAGGCGGCATTAGTGAGGCCCTGGTTTCTACCGCCGCCGGACTGGTAGTCGCGATCGGCACCCTACTGTTTGCCAACCTGTTTCGCGGCCTCTATAAACGCCAGGTAGCGCTAATTCAGGAGTATGGCGGCCAGCTGGAGATTTTGTATGAGACCCACTACGAGCGTAAGAGCCAGCTGAGAGAAGAGTCTTTTGTGGGGTAGATGGGTGGATGGGTGACGGTCCCTGAGCGGAGTCGAAGGGGATAGAGGGGTGGATGGGTAGAGGGGTGAACGGCAGCAAGTATCGGTGTTTGTTGGCTCCCCTAATCAATCTGCCTAATCTGCTTCCCTAACCTTCGCTCAATCTGCTTCCCTACTTTCGCTTCCCTGTAATGCTCGCTCTCTCTGTCCCCTCACCTCCCACTCCTTACCCATCCACTATCCCCACTCCCACTCACCCACCCATCCACTCACCCACGCACCCACCCCTCCCCCATGCCCTACCTACCCGAAGAACCCGAAGACGAGTTTGAACTCAACATCGTGCCGATGATCGATGTGATCTTCGCGATTTTGACGTTTTTCATTATCTCTAGCCTGTTTCTGACGCGATCTGAATCGGTGCCGGTCAATTTGCCCCAGGCCGACAGTTCTGAGGTGCAGCAGCGAACGCAGATTACGGTTTCGGTTGAGGATTCTGGTGCGATCGCGCTAAATCGAGAATCCATTGACCTGGAAAATTTGCAATCGGGCGTGCGCAACCTGATGGATACCACTCAAGAATCGGTGATCGTGATCAATGCCGATGAGGCCGTTAACCACGGTCGCGTCGTTGCGGTGATGGACGAACTGCGGGCCATCGAAGGGGCTACCCTGGGCATCGCCACGCGACCGGAGAATTAGTAGCGGTGTCATCTTCTCGCTTAGACCGGAAGACAGATAGGCCCAAGCCTTTCTTAAAGCTGTCTCAGTCGCCGCTAGCGCTGGTGTTGGGGTTAGGGCTGGGTAGTTTGGTGCTGCTGGCCTGCCTAATGGCGAGCGTTTTGCTGGGGGCAGCAGAGATTGCGCCGGGGACGGTGTGGCAGGCCGTCTTTCAGTTTGACGGCTCGACCGAGCATTTAATTATTCGTACGGTGCGGCTGCCCAGGGCGGTTTTGGCGGTGGTGGTGGGGGCGGCCCTGGCGGTGGCCGGGGCCATCACGCAGGGGCTGACCCGCAATCCGCTGGCGGCCCCAGATATTTTGGGCATTGATATGGGGGCAGCGCTGGCGATGGTGCTGGCGATATTTTTGCGGGGCAGCGGCAGCTACGTGGGGTTTGCCTTTGCGGGGGCGGCGATCGCGGCCCTTACCGTCTACTGGCTCGGCTCTCTGGGCCGCAGCGGGCTAACTCCCCTCAAGCTGGTAATTGCGGGAGCCGCCATTTGGTATCTGCTGAGTTCGCTCACCTATGGCATTCTCATTCTCAGCCAGCGCACCCTGGATGAGATTCGCTTTTGGCTGGCCGGGTCGCTGGCCGGGCAGGATGTGGCCTCGATACTGCCCGTCTTGCCCTACATCGCCGTGGGCTTAGTCGCATCCCTGACGCTGGGGCGGCAGCTAACGCTGATGAGCCTGGGGGAAGACGTGGCCCAGGGCTTGGGATTGCAGACAGTTTGGGTCAAGGTGGGAGCTGCGATCGCAGTTGTGCTGCTGGCGGGCAGCGCCGTAGCCCTGGCTGGTCCGATTGGCTTTGTCGGTCTGGTGGTCCCCCATGTCGTGCGCTTCGTCGTCGGCGTAGACTACCGCTGGATTTTGCCCTACTCAATTATTTTTGGCGGCATCTTGCTCTCGGTAGCCGATCTGGCCGCTCGTCTAATCATCCGCCCCCAGGAGCTGCCGGTCGGCATTATGACGGCGATCGTCGGGGCACCATTCTTTATCTATTTGGCGCGATCAAAGATCAAACGGTAGAGCACAGGTTGATGGTGGGCGGTGCCCACCCTACAAAGATGAAATAAAACAGTGCATCCCGTGTAGACACTCCCCTCACCCATCCCTTCGACTTCGCTCAGGGACCGTCACCCATCCACCCTCCCACTCATCCACCCTCTCACCCATGCACCCCTCCAAACCCTGGCTCTCCCTCCGACCCCGGCGCTTCCCGCTCTCCTTTCGGATCGATCGGCGGGTACCGCTGGTGCTGGGCGCTCTGGGAGCAGTCGCCCTGCTGTCGCTGATTATCAACGTCAGTCAGGGCGAATACCCGGTGCCGCCGCTGGAGGTGGTCAAAACAATTCTGGGCTTTCCGGCCAGCGCCGACTATGCCTTTGTAGTGAATACTTTGCGGCTGCCCCGCGCCCTGGTGGCGCTGCTGGTGGGCATGGGGCTGGCGACGGCGGGGGCCATTTTGCAGGGCATTACTCGCAACCCCCTGGCGGCCCCAGAAATCATCGGCATCAATTCAGGAGCCAGTTTGGTGGCGGTAGCGATGATCGTGCTGTTTCCGTCGGTGCCGGTGGGGTGGCTGCCCGTCGCCGCATTTTTGGGCGGGCTGGGGGCGGCGATCGCTATCTACCTGCTGGCCTGGAACGGCGGCAGCTCTCCTATTCGCCTGATTCTGGTCGGCATTGGCCTCACCTCGCTGACCGGAGCCTGCACCAACCTGATGATTACCTTTGGCGAAATTAACACCGTCAGCCAGGCGCTGGTGTGGCTGACCGGCAGCGTCTACGGTCGCAGTTGGGAACATTTGTGGCCGCTGCTGCCCTGGCTGGTGGTGTTTCTGCCGCTGACAATGGTGCTAGCTCGCGATCTTGACACCCTCAACCTGGGTGACAGCCTGGCCCAGGGGCTGGGCAGCCGGGTGGAACGGACCCGCAGTTTACTTTTGCTCTGCACCGTAGCTCTGGCCGGAGCGTCGGTAGCCACCGCTGGCACCATCGGCTTTGTCGGGCTGATGGCTCCGCACCTGGGGCGACAGCTGGTGGGGCCGTCCCACGCGGGGCTAATTCCGGTGGCGGCCCTGACCGGAGCCTGCATTGTCGAACTCGCTGACATCGTGGGTCGTCTCGCCTTCGCCCCCATCGAGCTGCCCTGCGGCGTGATCACAGCCGTCATCGGCGCACCCTATTTTCTCTGGCTGCTCTACCGCACCCGCAACCAGTAATGCAGAGAAGGCAGCAGGCAAGAAAAGCAGGTCAGGGGGCAAGGTGCAAGGCAAAAGGGGCAAGGTGCAAGGCAGAACCATAAATCCGAAACCTGAAACCCTAAATCCCCCACCCACCTACCCATCCACCCACCCACCTACCCATCCACCCACCTACCCATCTACCCCTCCACCATGCTCACCAACACCGCCACCGCGATCGCCCTCACCACCCGCAAGCTCACGCTGGCCTACGACGGCAATGTGATCATTCAGGGCCTTGACCTGGCCATTCCCCAAGGCCAAATCACCACGCTGGTGGGGCCAAACGGCTGCGGTAAATCGACCCTGCTGCGGGGACTGGCCCGCTTGCTAAAACCTCAGGGTGGCACGGTGTACCTGGATGGGGATGCGATCGCCCATCTGCCCACCAAGGACCTCGCCAAACGGTTGGGCATTTTGCCCCAGAGCCCCGCCGCGCCAGAAGGGCTAACCGTGCGAGAGCTGGTGGCCCAGGGCCGCTACCCCCACCAGAGCTGGCTGCAGCAGTGGTCAAAAGACGATGAGCTGAAAGTGGAGGAGGCGATCGCCACCACCCACCTGCACGAGTTTGCCAACCGCCCCCTCGACACCCTCTCCGGCGGCCAGCGCCAGCGCGCCTGGATCGCCATGGCCCTGGCCCAGGACACCGAAACCCTGCTGCTGGATGAACCCACCACCTACCTCGATCTGGCCCATCAAATCGAGGTGCTCGACCTGCTCTACCACCTCAACCGCCGGGCCAGGCGCACCATCGTGATGGTGCTCCACGACCTGAACATGGCCTGTCGCTACAGCCATCAGCTTATTGCGCTGCGCGATGGCCAGGTAATTGCCCAGGGAACGCCCGCCGCCGTGGTGACCGAGACGATGGTGCAGCAGGTGTTTGCCTTAAGGAGCCGCATCATCACCGATCCCGTATCGAACACCCCGCTGTGCCTGCCCATTAGCCAGTCTATCGAGAACTAGTCTTATCAGTTTGCCGTCAGCAGGAGGAACATCGACTTGTGACAATCACCTTTCAGGATGGCGAATTGCGCCAGCTGCTGCGCGAGCATGTTCAGCGCACGCAGCCAGAGCTTTTGGCCCATGGGCACGATCAAACGCTGACCTATCCAGACTGGTTGGGCACAGGGCACAAGCGAGATATTGAGCTGCCCAGCGGTATTTCTTTGACCCTGCATCGCTACCGCCTGCATCAAAATCTAGTGCAGGCCTGTGCAGCAGAACAGGCTGACTGTTTCGAGTTTGTGTTTAACCTGACGACTCACAGTCAGTACAACGAAGGGCCTGTATTTTGCGATCGCCACGCCCATTTGCTCGCCCCCGAAGGCCAGGACAGCCGCTGGCGAGAATTTGCCAATCAAGACTATTTAGCGGTAGATATTCACCTCGATCCGCCGCTGCTAAAAGCGCTGAGCGAAGGTCACAGCACTGTGCCAAAACTGCTGCAAAACCTGCTGAATGGGGAGTATACATTTCCCTTCATTGACCCAGTCGCAATCACGCCAGCCATGCAAACCGCCCTCTGGCAAATGTAATTAGTCACCGCAACAAAGCTGACCTACTGGGAATGGGGCAAAAGTTTGTAGCATAAGGGGCATGACGATACAGCCACGTCCAGAGCCAAACCTGCCGGAGATCGACCCTGAAGAGCAAGGGGC